>WRBL01000074.1 GCA_009784565.1 Streptosporangiales bacterium
AAATCCGCAGGCCAGGACGGCACTAGTCGATCCCGGCGAGCCCGCTCCCACCCCGTCACGGCACCGCTTCCCGGTATGTCCGTAATAGCCAGATTGCCCATTATATTGGTGAATGATGGCATAGGGGATATAAGTGTGGCTTAACGTGAATAGATGGCAAAAAGGCGCTGAAAATTTTCAGCGCCGCATCGGGGCAAACTCCCGCTAATCCTCACTCCGGGGTTTGCGGTAAACCGTTCCATTGCTACGGTGGCGACGTGGATAGTTGCCGACGGTTCGGGTAAGAAGGCCTAAGCGACTATCGTCGGAAAGCAGCAATGCCGGACAAGGCTGGCATTCGCCGAAGTAACGGGGAGATTCACCATGGGCAATTACGACCAGCAGCAGGACCAGGACTTCCAGAACCAGAACCAGGGCCAGGACCAGGGGTTCGGCGGCCAGGGCCGGGGTCAGGGTCAGGGCCAGGACCAGTACGGCCAGGGCAACATGCAGGACGCCCAGAGCCAGATCGGCCAGCAGGGCCAGCATGTCCAGGGCGGGTTCGGCGGCCAGGACCAGGGCGGCTTCGGCGGCCAGGACCAGAACCAGGGCGGCTTCGGCGGCGGCCAGGGTCAGGGCCAGGACCAGTTCGGTCAGGACCAGAACCAGGGCGGCTTCGGCGGCCAGGGCCAGGACCAGTACGGCCAGGACCAGAACCAGGGCGGCCGCCAGGGCTATGACCAGAACCAGGGCGGCTACGACCAGAACCAGGGCGGCCAGAACTACTAATCACTGCAGCCAGCACGTGATAAGCGCGTCCCGGTATCACCGGGAGCGTTGCCACAACGTCGTCGGGGCGCTCAGCGGCACAGACCGCTGAGCGCCCCGTCGCGTTCGGGGCCCGGAGAGCACAGAACTTATTTTCGGCCCCGCTCCCGCGGGAGACGTACTAGAGTTCGGTACATGGCAGAGCAGCCGTTGCAGAACATCGTTGAAGCGGGCTGGGCCCGCGCCCTCGAACCGGTGCATGACGACATCACCAGGATGGGCGAGTTCCTCCGCGCCGAGGTCGCGGCGGGCCGTACCTATCTCCCCAGCGGGGACAATGTGCTGCGGGCCTTCCAGCAGCCGTTCGACGATGTCCGGGTCCTCGTCGTCGGGCAGGACCCTTATCCCCGTCCGGGGCACCCGATCGGCCTCAGTTTCTCGGTGGCGCCGGACGTCAAGCCGATCCCGGGCAGCCTGCGCAACATCTTCAAGGAGTACTCCGAGGACCTCGGATACCCGAAGCCGGCGAACGGCGACCTGTCCCCGTGGACGGGACGGGGAATTCTCCTGCTCAACCGGGTCCTCACCGTCCGGACCGGCAAGTCCAACTCCCACAAGAACAAGGGCTGGGAGAAGGTCACCGACCAGGCCGTCAAGGCCCTGGCCGAGCGGCACGACGCCGGGAACCCGCTCGTCGCCATCCTGTGGGGCGCCAACGCCCGCGGCCTCGCCCCGCTCCTGGGCAACGTGCCCCGGATCGAGTCCCAGCACCCGAGCCCGATGAACCCGAACACTGACTTCTTCGGGTCCCGCCCGTTCAGCCGGGCCAACCAGCACCTAGCGGACCTCGGCACCGACCCCGTCGACTGGCGGCTCTAGCCGGCCGTAAGCATGCTTTTGATCTGCTCTCAAAGGGACGGGTGCGACGCTGGCAGGCCGGCCGTACGTCTACCGTGGTCTGCGTGGATACTGTGTTCGTGCCGTCGACCGAGGAGGCCCCGCCGGGGGAATCAGCCCATGCGGGCTGGCCCGGCCGCCGCACCATTGCCAAATGGTTCGGCTGCTTCACGGTCTACGCGGGCCTGATCGCGGCCTTCAGCGGACACGCCGACCGTACCTGGAGTGTCTGGGCCTTCGGCGGGTACGCCCTGGCCACACTGCTGCTGCGATACGGCCGGACCTGGATCGTGCCGTTGGTCACGTCCGTGGGGATATCCCTGCTCGCCCCGATGATCTGGCTGGTCACGCAGCAGCCCCCCACGGCCGAGGTCATCGTCATCGGCCGCGGGGCCAGGCACCTGCTCGCCTACGGCACCCCGTACCTGCCTCCGTCTCAGCTGATCGACTGGAAGTCCTACAACCCGTACATGCCGGTCATGGAGCTGTTCGGGCTGCCCCGCGCGGCCGGGCTGAACGGCGCCCTCGGCGATCCGCGTATCTGGACGACCCTCGTGACGGCCGCGCTGCTGGCGGCCACGTTCGCCATCGCGAGCCCGCACCGGCTCCGCGACTGCCCGGGGTGCCGGCGGCGCACGGCCACGCTGGCCGCCATCGCGCTCGCGTCGCCGGTCTTCGCCTATCCCCTGGCGCTCGGCATCACCGATCCGCCCATCATCGGGCTGCTGTTCCTGACGCTGGCCCTGGCCTACCGCGGACGGTGGGTGCCGGCCGGGATCGCGCTCGCCGTCGCCTGCGCTATGAAGTCCACGGCCTGGGCGGCGCTCCCGGTCCTCGCGGACCTGGCCTGGGTCCGCTACACGCCGAGGGTCGCCGTCCGAATCACCGTGACGGCGGTGGCGGCCACCGGACTGCTGTCGCTGGCCGCGGCACCCACCCTGGTGGCGAGTACCGACTCGTTCCTGCAGAACACGGTGTACTTCCCGTTCGGCCTGACCGTCCACAAAACCCCGGCCGAGAGTCCCCTGCCCGGTCACATCCTGTCCACGCTGGGACCGGGAGGGCACCTGGCCGCGATGACGCTGATGGCCGTCGCGGCGGCGGCCTTCACGGGCTGGGTGCTGTTGCGCCCGCCCCGTACCGCGATCGCGGCCGGGATGGTCCTGGCGGCCGGCTACGCGATCGTGTTCATCCTGGACCCCTCGTCCCGCTTCGGGTACTTCGTCTACCCCGTCGGGCTGCTGGGCTGGGTCACCCTGACCGCGGGAACCCCGGCCTTGCGTTCGCTGTTCCTGTCGCACCAGCAACAGGAACAGCGAACTTAAGCTCTAGCGCCACGTATGCCAGGAGGCCAGATAGGCGCGCTGAGCTTCGGTGAGGGTGTCGATGCCGGCGCCCAGGGCGGTCAGCATCAGCCGCGCGGCCTCGGCGTCGATGTCCGGCGGGACCGGGTACACGTCCGCGAGCAGCTTTTCCGCGTTCCGGGCCAGCCAGGCCAGGGACAGGGCCTCGATGCCGAACGCCAGGTCCATCACCTCGGGCGGGTGGCCCCCGGCGGCGACAAGGTTGACCACGCGGCCTTCGGCCAGCAGGAGCAGGCGGCGCCCGTCGGGCAGTTCGTAGGCGTCCGCGTGCCGGCGCACGTGATACTCCGCGACCGCCGCCAGGTCCTCCAGTCCCCGGACGTCGATCTCCACGTCGAAGTGGCCCGCGTTAGCCAGGATCGCTCCATCCCGCATCAGCGTCATGTGCTCGGCGGTGATCACGTCGGCCGAGCCGGTCGCGGTGATGAACACCTCGCCCAGGGGGGCCGCGTCGGCCAGGGGCAGCACCCGGAACCCGCGCAGCGCCGCGTCCAGCGCCCGCACCGGGTCCACTTCGGTCACCACGACCCTGGCGCCCAGCCCCCGGGCGCATTCGGCGATGCCGGTGCCGCAGGTACCGAACCCCGCCACCACGACGGTCTTGCCCGCGAGCAGGATGCCGCTGGCCCGGATCAGTCCGTCCAGGACGGACTGCCCCGTGCCGTGCGTGTCGTCCACCAGCCGCTTGGCCGGGGTGTCGCTGGCGGCGATCACCGGGAACCTCAGGGCTCCTTCGGCCATCATCCGCCGCAGCCGGAGCACGCCGGTCGCGGTGCTCTCGCAGCCGCCGATCGGCATGCGGTCCGGGGAGGCCTCGTGCAGCGTGCTGACCAGGTCGCCGCCATCGTCGATGACCAGGTCCGGGCCGGCCTCGGCCGCCCGCGCGATGTGCGAGTAGTAGGTGCCGACGTCCGCGCCGGCCTCCGCGAACACCTGAACCCCCTCGCAGGAGGACAGGGCCGCGGCGATGTCGTCCTGGGTGGACAGCGGATTGGACGCCGCGAGCGCCACCCGGGCGCCGCCGGCCCGGAGAACCCGGGCCAGCACCGCCGTCTCCGCCGTCACGTGCAGGCACGCGGCGACGGTCATGCCGTCGAACGGCTTTTCCGAAGCGAACCGGGAAGCCAGGGCCGACAGAGTCGGCATGATCCGTTCGGAATAATGAATTTTCCTGAGTCCCTCGCCGGCCAGCGCCTGGTCGGCGAGGGGACTGCCGGCCATCAGATCAGAACCAGTGCCTGATCAGTAGCGGTAGTGGTCGGGCTTGTAGGGGCCCTCGACCGGGACGCCGATGTAGTCGGCCTGCTCCTTCGACAGCGTGGTCAGCTTGACGCCGAGCGCGTCCAGGTGGAGGCGGGCGACCTTCTCGTCCAGGTGCTTGGGCAGCGTGTAGACACCCACCGGGTACTGCTCGGTCTTCGTGAACAGCTCGATCTGGGCGATCACCTGGTTGGTGAAGCTGTTGCTCATCACGAAGCTCGGGTGGCCGGTCGCGTTGCCCAGGTTGAGCAGGCGGCCCTCGGACAGCACGATGATCGAGTGGCCGTCGGCGAACACCCACTCGTCGACCTGCGGCTTGACCTGGTTCCGCTTGATGCCGGGAGTCTTCTCCAGGCCGGCCATGTCGATCTCGTTGTCGAAGTGGCCGATGTTGCCGACGATGGCCTGGTGCTTCATCTTCGCCATGTCGGCGGCGGTGATGATGTCCTTGTTGCCGGTCGTGGTGACGAAGATGTCCGCGTACGGCAGCGCGTCCTCGAGCGTCAGGACCTGGTAGCCCTCCATGGCGGCCTGCAGCGCGCAGATCGGGTCGACCTCGGTGACGATGACCCGGGCGCCCTGGCCGCGGAGGCTGTCCGCGCAGCCCTTGCCGACGTCGCCGTAGCCGCAGACGAGGGCGACCTTGCCGCCGATCAGCACGTCGGTGGCCCGGTTGATGCCGTCCACGAGGCTGTGGCGGCAGCCGTACTTGTTGTCGAACTTCGACTTGGTGACCGAGTCGTTGACGTTGATCGCCGGGAACGCCAGCGTGCCCGCCTTGGACATCTCGTACAGGCGGTGGACGCCGGTCGTGGTCTCCTCGGTAACGCCCTTGACGGTCTGCGCCGTCTTGGTCCACTTGTCCTTTGCGGACTTCAGGGACTCGGTGAGACGGCCCAGGACGACCTTCCACTCCTCGGCGTCATCCTCGGCCGGAGCCGGGACGGCACCCGCCTTCTCGTACTCGGCGCCCTTGAGGACGAACATGGTGGCGTCGCCGCCGTCGTCCAGGATCATGTTCGGGTACTCGCCGTCCGGCCAGGTCAGCGCCTGCTCGGTGCACCACCAGTACTCTTCGAGAGTCTCGCCCTTCCAGGCGAAGACCGGGATGCCCTGAGGGCTGTCCGGCGTGCCGTCCGGCCCGACGGCGACGGCGGCCGCGGCGTGGTCCTGGGTGGAGAAGATGTTGCAGCTGGCCCAGCGGACCTGGGCGCCCAGAGCGGTCAGGGTCTCGATGAGGACCGCGGTCTGGATCGTCATGTGCAGGGAACCGGTGATGCGGGCGCCCCTCAGCGGCTGCTCCTTGGCGTACTCCTCGCGGGTCGCCATCAGGCCCGGCATCTCGTGCTCGGCCAGCTGGATCTCCTTGCGGCCGAAGTCCGCAAGCTTCAGGTCGGCAACCTTGAACGGCTCAGTGCTCATGCCCGTTGTGGCTCCTTCTACGTCCGGTCAGCGTCAGGGACGACGCTACCGGTCCGAGGGAGTGCCGCGCACCATCGGCACGGCGTTTCTGACACGAGAATGTTAGGATCAGGCGGTGTGAGGATCACGGAGGCTGCACGGCGGCTCGGAATGTCCCCCCGGATGCTGCGATACCGGGAGGAACTGGGCCTGCTTCCGGTACTCCGCTCCCGGCCATCGGGCCGGGGGCCGCTGCACCGGCAGTTCAGCGAGTCCGATCTTTCCACCATCAGGGCGGGCGTCGAGATCGAGCGCCGTTACGACATCACCCCGGCCGCCCTGGCCTTCGGCCTGCGGGTCCTGACCGATCCCGCGGTACGCGCGTCCGTCACCGACCTGGGCCGGCGGACCGGGCACCTGCCCGCCTCCGCTCCGGGCCGGGCCCTGGACTTCGAGAAGGAACGGGCCCTGCGCGCTCTCGGACGGAAATAGAAAGACTGGCCCCCGTGTACGCGCGTACACGGGGGCCAGCTCATCCGGGCGCCCGCCCGCTCGGGGTCTCGGCTGCCGGGCGGGCGCGCTATGGCTTCAGCGTCACTGCCTTAGCGTCACTGCCTTAGCGCCGGAGCGTCAGCAACTGGCGGTGCCGGAGGTCTGGTCCGGCGTCGTGGTGACCGGCCCCCCGTTCAGCACCGGCACCGTCGCGGTCACGGGCACTGCGTTGACCGGGACCTGGACATTGTCGCCGCAGACCACGGGGTTGACCTGGACGTTGCCGACGTTGACCAGCCCGGTCTGCGTGCCGCCCCCGGTTCCGTTTGAGTTCGTGACGCAGGCGGCGCTCGCCATCGGGGCGCTGAGCGCCAGGATGCCGGCGGTCACCGTCGCGAGCCCGAAGATCCGACCCTTCGTAAACATGTAAACCCCCTCTATCTATGCGCCAAATACCCATTCAGCGCCTCCGGAGCCACCGCACCGGATGCAATCGATATTACTGAGAAATGCCTCCCAGTATCGACGGTCCGCGTAATTACTAAAATCAATCACCGCACATTCTGGACATAATCTACCGCGCTATTCAATAGCGATCCATGCCTGGAATAACAATAACGCCCCCGGCATATCGGTCCAGGTCAGGAACGATACGGCGGGGGCGTTTCGGCTCAATAGGGGTGATTACCCCGAGAATGGACGAGGCAGGCGAGAGCGGATGGTATGGCTGCGCTGGACCACTTCGATGGAGGGGTCGGTAAGGTCGTCGCGGTCGGCCCGGTAGATATCCGGCTCTACGTAGATCGTTTCGGCGATCGGCACGGCCTCCCGGATGCGCACCTCCGCCGAGTCGATGGCGTCCGCCAGGTCCGACGCCATCATCTCGGGCGGCACGGCGATCTTGGTGGTAACCAGCAGCGATTCCGGGCCGACATGCACGGTCCGCAGGTGGATCACCCGGAAGTCATCGGGCCCGGACTCCAGCGCCGACACGATCGACGCGGACGTCTCGGAGGTCGCCGCCTCGCCGATAAGCAGGCTCTTGGACTCGTACCCGACGATGAACGCCGCCCCGGCCAGCAGCACGCCGACTGCCACCGAACCGCCACCGTCCCAGGCCCCGTTGCCGGTCAGGATCGACAGCAGCACGCCGAGGAACGCGAAGATCAGTCCCAGCAGAGCGGCGGTGTCCTCCATCAGCACGACGGGAAGCTCAGCGGACTTCGTGGCATGCACGAACTCCCGCCAGCCCGCGCCGGCGCGGCTCTCATTCGCCTCCTTGATCGCGGTGCGCAGCGAGAGGCCCTCCAGCACCATCGACAGGAACAGGACGGCAAAGGCGACCAGGGGGGAATCGACCTTCTCCGGGGACATGATCTTGTGAACCCCGTCGTAGATGGAGAACGCCGATCCGACGGTGAACAGCATCACCGCGACGACGAACGAGTAGAAGTACCGTTCCCGCGCGTACCCGAACGGGTGCTCCGCCGTCCGGGCCCGCCGGGACCGGCCCCGCCCGACCAGCAGGAGCAGTTCGTTGCCCGTGTCCGCGACCGAGTGGACGGCCTCGGACAGCATCGACGCCGAGCCGGTGAGAAGGAACGCGGCAAACTTCGCCACGGCGATAGCCAGGTTGGCGGCTAGGGCGGCGACAATTGCCCGCATATCAGTTAACGACCCCTTTTTTGGCTTTTTACCCGGCTTGCTGAGCCAGGTTCCGCAGGTCCCCGCGGGCCGGTGACGCCAGCGGATCCAGTCCGGCGGCGATCCCGAGATACGCCGACGCGTAGTCCAGCACCTGGGTCACGCTCGCCAGTCGCCGCAGGGAGCCCTCTCCGTCCAGTGTCAGCCCGGACGTGAGAACGCGGCGATCGCCCGCGATCGACTCGGCGGCCTCCCGCATCCGGGTATCGGCCTCATGCTCGCCCGCCGTGTCGGCCAGCAGCACCAGGCGCAGTTCCGGGGTTCCAGGGACGTCGTCGTCGATGTCATCGTCCTCGTCGTCGCCGAGCGCGCCGAGATCTTCCGCCGAGGGAAACGTCGGCGCCGGCGCCGGGGCGAACGGCCCGTCCAGGATCGCCACCTGGTCATGGGCCACGGTGGGGAATTCGCCGGCCACCGCGGGATACTTGGCGTTCTGGGCCAGCAGGGACGCGAACCGCCGCGCGGCCACCGCGGCCAGCGGCGACGCGCCCCAGATCAGCGGCACCGTCCCCCAGATGTCCAGCGCGAGGGACTTGGCCGGGTTCATGAAAGACTCGCTGGACGGCCGGCACTGGTGCGAGACCTCTTCCAGCAGCGAGGCGGCCGCCTCGTACTCCCCGTCACTGATGCGCGCCGCGCCCGCCCGGGCGGCGATGAACACCAGCGGGACGAGGAGGGCCCACAGCGACGACCGCCCGGATCCGTCCACGCTCACCGGCACGTAGCCCGCCCGGGCCTGCTCGGCCAGGTCCGCCAGCGGCGACTTCGCCGGGCCGATCCCGGTGAAGTCGCAGCCGCGCCGCACGGCTTCCCTCGCCAGGGCCAGCACCTCGGCGCCGGCCCCGGACGCGGACACGCCGAGCACGAGGTCCGCGGCCCCGACCCAGCCCGGCAGCTGGTAGCCGCGTACCGTGATCACCTGAATCTGGGTGCCGGAACCGCACACGGCAGCGAGAGCGTCACCGGCCAGCGCCGACGCGCCGCCCGCCGCCACCACGATCGCCCGGGGCCGGCTCAGCGACAGCCCGGCCTCCTCGGACGCCCTCAGCGACGTCCTGACCTGGGCCGCCGCCGAGGCCACCCGTCGGAGCAGCCCGCCGGAGTCCCCGGCCTCGACGACCTCGGGATCATCGAGGCGAAGCCCGGCCAGCGCTCCCCCGTTAGGCGTGCTCACCCCGCCTGCCGCGCCTCATCCACAAGCAGGACCGGGATGTTGTCGCGAACCGGGTACGCGAGCCCGCAGCCGGTGCAGACCAGTTCGCTCGCGGAGTCTTCGGACCGCAGGCCCGCCCGGCACTTCGGGCAGACCAGGATCTCCAGCAGCCAGTCATCAAGTTCCATTGTCAATCCTTACTTGCCGTCTCGTACGATTCCCAGCACTTCGTCCCGCAGGGACGCCATGGCGGCCTCGGTGCTCGCCTCCACGTTGAGGCGCAGCAGCGGCTCGGTGTTGGAGGGACGCAGGTTGAACCACCAGTCGTCACCGGAGATGGTGAGGCCGTCAAGCTCGTCGACGGTCACGCCCGGCCGCTGAGAATAGGCGTTCTTCACCTTGGCGGTGACCGCGGCCTGGTCGGCGACCTCGCTGTTGACCTCGCCGCTGGCGACGTAGCGCTCGTAGGAGCCAAGGATCTGCGAGAGCGGCCGCGTGTCGGTGCCGAGCGCGGCCAGCGTGTGCAGCGCGGCCAGCATCCCGGAGTCGGCGAACCAGAAGTCCCGGAAGTAGAAGTGCCCGGAGTGCTCTCCGCCGAAGACCGCGTTCGTCTCGGCCATCTTCGCCTTGATGAACGAGTGGCCCACGCGCGTGCGGACCGCCGTGCCGCCGTTCTCTTCGATGATCTCCGGGACGGCCTTGGAGGTAATCAGGTTGTGGATCACCGTCCCGTTCTTCTCCCGCTTGAGCTCACGGGTGGCGATCAGCGCGGTCAGCACGCTCGGGCTGACAATCTCGCCGCGCTCGTCGACCACGAAGCAGCGGTCCGCGTCGCCGTCGAAGGCGAGGCCGATGTCGGCCTTGTGCTCCTTGACCGCCTTCTGAAGATCGCGCAGGTTCGCCGGCTCAATCGGGTTCGCCTCGTGGTTCGGGAACGATCCGTCCAGCTCGAAGTAGAGCGGGATCAGGTCGACGGGGAGACCCTCGAAAACCTTCGGCACCGTATGGCCGCCCATGCCGTTGCCCGCGTCGGCGACGACCTTCAGCGGCCGGATCCCGGACAGGTCGACCAGCTTCTTGAGGAACTCCACGTACCCGGGCAGCAGGTCCTTGCCGGTGATGGTGCCCTGCCGGTCGCCCGCGGGCTTGGTGCCGGCGGCCACGTCCTTCTTGATCTCCGCCAGGCCGGTCTCGATGCCCACCGGCTTCGCACCCGCCTTGCAGAGCTTGATGCCGTTGTACTTGGCCGGGTTGTGGCTCGCCGTGATCATCGCGCCGGGGACACCGAGTGACCCGGACGCGTAGTACACCATGTCGGTCGAGCCCAGGCCGCCCTGGATAACGTCGGCGCCCTCCGACGCCGCGCCGCGGGCCAGCGCCGCCGCGAGCGGCTCACTGGAGGTCCGCATGTCGTGCAGCGTGACGAGCTGCCTGGCACCGGTCAAACGGACGAACGCCGCGCCTACCGCCTCGGCAACGCCTTCATCCAGCTCATCCGGCACGACCCCCCTGATGTCATACGCCTTGAAGATCTTGTCGAGATCGCTCACTTTGGCTCCGCTTCCTGAACCCGTCCGTCCTTAGGTCATTCCCAGGAACAACCTATCGGTCACGGAACCGCGGTGCTGGCTACCCCGGCTTCTCTGCCGTCAGGACTCAGACGGGTCTTCAGTCAGGACTCAGACGGGACAGAGCGAACCACGCGCAAGTGGCCGCGACGGCCCACCTCGACGCCCTGGCCGACCGGCTCGGACGACGGTGACGCCGCCGGACGGGGCCCGTTCGCCGCCTGCGTCCGGCCGCCTTGCGGCCCGCCTGAAGCGGCGCCGTTCTGGGGTCCGCCGTTCGGCCGCTGCGATCCGCCCCCTTGCCGCTGCTGGCCCTTCGGGCCGGCAGCGCGGGGGGACTCACGGACCACGTTCGCGAGGGCCTCCAGATCATCGGCCCGTTCCTGGGCCGGGTCCGGAGGCAGCCGCACCACATCCCAGCCCCTCGGGGCCACGAGCCGCGCGGCGTGTTTCTCGCACAGGTCATAACAGTGCGGCTCGACGTACGCGGCAAGCGGCCCGAGTACGGCCGTGGAATCGCGATACACGTACGTGAGCGTGTAGACGGGAGGCTGCTTGCACGCAGTACGTGAGCAGCAACGGGAATTCACCAGCCCACCTCGCTCACCAAATCGTCACCGGCCACGATAGCAGCGCTGTCCCCGTTGGCACACACATTGGAGTACCCAGCACAAGCGACGACAATCGACCTCACATGTCCCCCGGAAGATAGCCGCCTCGCCCATACTGGCTGACGGTACCGATACGCGAGCCCATTTGCCATCACCACGACCCAGTTCAAGATCGTGTCGCTTTGTCCGTGCTGATGGGTATCCACCGGGCGTCCCGCGACGATACGCTCAGTGACTATGCAGAGCGGTGAGAACAGCGCCCGGTCTCCGGGATCCCGGCCCGCGGGATCCCAGCCCGAGCGGCGCGTCCGGCGGCGGGACCGCCACGGGCGCGGCCTGCGCGGGCGGCTGGTGCCTCCCGGCGTTCCGCTGTACCGCACGAGATCCCAGCAGTTCGACGACATGGTGCTAGACGCCGTGGCCCGCCTTGAGCCACGCTGGGGCACCGAACTCGCGGGCCTTGAGTTCGCCGTCCAGGAAGTACCCGACGCGGACGAACTGGCGGACGAGCTAGGTCCGCTCCCGCTGGCCCGGGTAATCCCGGGCCCGTCCGCTCCCCTCAGCCCGGGGCGCCCGGCCGCCGCTACCCGGATCGTCGTCTACCGGCGGCCGCTGCTGGCCCGGGCCGAGGACGACGACGAGCTGAGCGACCTGGTCTTCGACGTAGTCGTCGAGGAGTTCGCCGAGGTTCTGGGGCTCGAGCCGGAGTCCGTGGACCCCGGCTACCGGGGCGGCGGCTTCGAGTAGCCCTCGTCTACGGCTGAACCGCGCCGTAGTTTTCGGAGGCGGCCGGGAGCCGGACCCGGGAGTAGACGCTGACGACCGGGAGGAGCGCCCGCGGCTTGCCAGAGAGCCCTCCGGAACTCACTGTCCGCGCCGCGTACAGCGGCCCGGATCCCGCCAGCGGGGTCACGACGATCGCGAACGGGCCCCGGGCCCCCTTCGGCGGCGTGACCTTCACCTGAGCCGTGTGCCGCGACTGAACCGTCACGGTCTGCTGAGGAGCCGGAAGCGTCCTGCCGGAGGAGGACGACGGCAGGACGGTGATCGCCGCCCGGACCCGGGCGGCCGGCGCGGAAAGCGCCAGTCCCGCGGTGCTGCCGCCTCCCGAAGGGTTGCCCGCGACCACTCCCTGGCCGGTGACCGGGGGCGTCGCCGCGGTGAAAGCGCCGACCCCGTCGCCCTGGTCCTGCACGCTGGCGGTGATCGGCACGTTCGAGCTGACCACCAGGGCGGCGGCCGAGGAACCCAGCGAGCCCAGCGAGAAGGACGATGTCGCTCCCCCGGTCGCGTCCTGCGACCCGGTGCCCAGGGGGCGGGTCTGCCCCTGGGCGGTCAGCGCCGTGACCCGCACCTGCGCGTCCTGCTCACCGGGGACGGCCACGAGCAGCTTGGGTGCTCCGCCCGCGGCGGTCACGCCGGGCACCACCATCGCAGTCGCCGGAGCCGTCGCCGCTGGCAGCCACGCGCCGCCGGATCCGCCGTCCTGCCAGACGTCCGCGGCCACCTGGCCGGAACTCGTCTGGACATGTACCGCCAGTTCCTGGCTGGCGCCGGCCTGCGACGCGATGTTGACCCCGACATACCGGTGCGGCGGGACGGTGACCTGATTGTCCTGAGCCGACCGCACGCCGGTATCGGTCAGCACCGTCACATTCGTGCTCGCGGGCATCGCGCCCGTGTTCGTCAGGTACAGCCAGGTGGCGGATCCCCCGGTCTTCGTGCCCGTGCCCACGAACCACATGTCCGAGCCGGGGTGCTGGCAGGTCACCAGTCCGGTGCCGTCATCACCGGACTGTTCGGACTCAAAGCCGCGGGCCATCGTGCCGGTCGCGGTGACTTCGGTGGCCGAGCCTCCGGCTCCTCCGGTGTTCCCGGAAGACCGGACTCCCGTCTGCGCCGGGGCCCGGCCCGCCTGCCCGGCCGAGAAGGCAGGCGAGGGCGCGGCGAATTCCGCGACGTGCGCCTGGCCGCCGCCGGGACCTGACGGCGGGCAGTCCCTGGTCACGGCGGTGACCGGCGCCGTGCGGGGGGCGCTGCTGTCGGCCGCGGTACCGGGGCCGCCCGGGCCGGCGGCCCACGCGACCAGGTACACGAGGGCGAGCGTCAGGAGCGCGAAGACAGGCAGCGTGTACCGCCGGGAACGGTTCATCACAGGTCACCGCCCCGGTCCTTGCGCCGGCCGCGCGGCTTGCCGTGACGGCCGCCGCGGCGGCCGCGTTCGGGCCGGCTCTCGCGCTCAGGCCCGGTCAGCGGGATGAGCTGCATCGGGGTCGGCTGCACCGGGGTGGTCGCGCCCGGAGCGAGCCTGGGCGTCTCCGGGACGGAGGGCTGGCCCGGAGACGGCTGGGCCTGGCCGGGCTGAGCCGGACTCCGCTGGGGCCCGGGTTCGGGCACGGGCCGGAACTCAGGCACGGGCCGCGGCTGCGACGGGCGCCGCTGAGGCGCCGCGGGCGGCGGTTCCGGTACGGACCGCCCGGGCGACGACGATCCCGGGCGCCGGATCTCACGGGGCCGGGTCTCGGACGCTTCCCAGGGCGCGGGAGGCGGAGGAGCCGCGGGCCCCCAGGGAGCGGCCGCGGGCCTGCCGGGTGCGGGCCTCTCCACCGTCGGCACCGGTTGCGAGCGCAGGGGCGGTTCCGAGGTCCCGGGCCGCACCAGAGCCGCGGACGGCGCCGGAGCCGGGGGCGACGGTGGAGCCTCAGACGGCGCCGGAGCCTCGGGGGACGAGGTCGGAGCCTGGGACGGGGTCGGAGCCTCGGGGGACGGGGTCGAGGAGTCGGACGGGAGAGCCAGCGACGGGAGCGGCAGCGGCGGGGAGGTCGGCTTCCGGCGCGGGCGAACCGCCCGGACCACCCGCCCGAAACGGGATCCCGGTCCGGTGCCGCCGCCAGCACCGGTCCTGGCGGCGCGAGGCCGGCGGCCGCCCGGGAGTCCGGTCACGATGCCGGACACGGCGCGGCCCGCCATCGGCGAGTCCATGGCCCGCTCCGCCGCGGCGCGGGTGATTTCCCTGGTTCTCGCCGCCCGCTCCACTCGGTTCTCGTGCTGCGCGGTCCGAACGGCGGCGATGGCCTCGGCCTCCTCCGCGGGGTCCTCCCGGCGACCCGGGATGGCCAGGACGATGATGACGAGCAGCGCCGCCAGTTCGAAGATCAGGCTGAGGGTGCGGGCCAGGGTTCCGTGCGATACAGCTCCGGAGGGCCGGGCCACGGCGCCGGCCACCTGCCACAGGTCGTAGGAGGACGAACTGCTCAGCGGCACCAGGCCAGACGCGGCGTTCAACTGGTCGGCGAGGGTCTGGTTCACGGGGCCGGGCAGCATGACCCAGCGGACGCCGAACGCGCCGAGGCGCTGACCCGGGTCACCGGAGTCGGCGCCGTCCGGCGCCGCGAGCTCCGCGACCTGACGGCTGACCGCCTGCCGGGCGGCTGCGCTGTCGGCCAGTTCCGGTTCGCCCAGGGACAGGTCGCCGTGGCCCAGGACGGAGAAGGAAACGCCGCCCGACGACGCGGGCCGCAGCACCAGGGTCCGGTAGTGCCCCGGCGTCGCCGCCACGAACGCGGGCAGGGTCTGCTGGGGACGCGGGGCCACCGGGCCGCGGACCCCTCCGGCGATCCAGAACGCCGCGGCCGCCAGCGGCAGGGCCGCCGCGACCGCCAGCGCCGTCCAGGAGATCCAGCGACGGCTCAGCTGGCACAGCCACTGCGCCGCGGGCGCCCCGGCGGCCAGCAGCCCGACGGCCGTGACCGCCAGCGCGGCCCCGGGCCAGCCGTCGCCCGTATGGGTCATGACGATGGCGATCAGGTAGCCGACGGCCGCGGCCGTCCATCCCGCGCCGACCAGCGGGCGACGGGAACAGAACCCGTCCGGCGAGAACAACGGCCCGCACGCGGCGATGATGGCCAGGATCAGCCCGGCGGTCACCCAGACGGGAGGCAGTCCCGGGCCGCCCGGACTCAGCATCAGCAGGGAACCCACCGTAGAGGGAGCGGACCCGGCCGGCACCCCGGACCCGGCAGGCACCCCGGCCTCGGCCAGGAACGCCGACGGGCTGGCCAGCAGGTGGAGCGACCACGGAAACAGCGCCGCGAGCGGGCTGAAAAGGACGATCGCGGCGTCGATCCGGCGGACCGGCCACAGCCAGCGGCGGCTGACGACCGCCGCCACGGTCAGCACCGCCGCGATCAGCCACACGGCGGGCGCGAACGCGGCGGCCAGGGCCACCAGCAGGCCGGTGGCCCAGGCGGCGCGGCGCGCGGTCTTCGGCGCCGAGGTCAGCATGCGGCCGGCGTTGACCGCGATGGGCGGGACCAGGACGAACGCGACGGCGGTGCCGAGACGCCCGGCGGCGACCGCGCCCATGCCGACCGGCGCCACGGCGTACATCGCGGCGAGCAGCACCCGGGCGGCCCCGGAAGCGACCAGGCGGCGGGCGGCGAGGTAGGCGGTGATCCCGGCCAGGGGCACGCAGCCGAGCAGCAGGATGTCGACCGCGAGCCAGGCATGGCCGGCCAGGATCGTCCCGAGCGCCGCGACGACGGCCAGATAGGGCGGCGCGCTCGCCGACGACCCGAGGCCCACTGCGTGGAATCCCGCGAGGTACTCCGCCCACAGGCCGGACGCGCCGTTCCAGACCGGCACGAGGGCGCCGCCGCCCAGCGGGCTGTCGGCGAGGAGCCGGCGTTCCGCGATCAGGGCGACCAGGAGCAGCGCGAGGAACAGCTGGACGGCGGGGTAGCCGGCGATCCGGCGGATCAGCGACGGCTGGTCGGTGAACTGCTCGCCGGCGGATTCCTCATGGGACAAGCCGGAGGACCCGGCGGTCAGAGCCTGGTGACGGCCGCCGGTGACCGGAACGGGCCCGCTGGTCACCAGGCCGGCGATCGTCTCGGCGATCCGTTGCGGGGTCCGCCCGGACGGGATGTGGGAGCGGACGGCTCCGTAAGCGGTCGCGCGCCCGGCTGATCGGCGGCGGCGCGCGGCCAGTATCTGGAAAGGGTGCAGGAACAGCCAGGTCACCGCAGAGAGATGGGCCTGGGCCAGCTCTTCCTGCTTGGTGAGCAGATACCACGCGGCGCGCAGCAGCGAGCCGGCGACGCAGCCCGCCAGGACAATGAGCATCTGCGGCAGCGGAAGGTTGACCGCGAGGACGTACAGGGCGTTGCGCCGGTTCATCCGGCGGAGGCCGGGCCTGTCCAGGTGCCCGCCCGCGCGTCCGGTCCGGCCGCCCCGCTGGGGCCGGGCTGACAGCTCGCGGTGGTAGAGCACCGCGTCGGTGACGACGTGGACGCGATGCCCGGCGGCGTGGGCTCGCCAGCAGAAGTCGATGTCATCGCGGAAGAGCTTGAGGTTCGGGTCGAACCCGCCCAGCTGCTCCCAGACGTCGCGGCGGACGAGCATCCCGGCGGACCCGACAGCGAGCACCGGGCGGTTGCCGTCGTGCTGGCCCTGGTCGATCTCGCCGGTCTCGATGCCGGTGACCCGCCGGCCGGCGCGGTCGATGGAGATGCCGGTCTCGCGGAGCGTCTTCCGGTTGACGCCGTCGAGCACCTTGGGACCGAGGACCACGACCGTGCGGTCGCGACGGGCCGCCTGGATGAGCCGCTCGAGGGCGTCGGGCGCCGGTTCGCAGTCGTCGTGCAGCAGCCAGATCCATTCCACCCGCCGCGTGCCCGGGGAGGAGGGAAGAGCCCGTCGGGCCGCCGGGTGCCCGAGTCCCGCCGCCACCGCCTCGCCGAAGCCGAAGGAACCCGGCGTGCTGAGGACGGCGTCGTCGCCGAGCACTCTCCTGAGCAGGGAGGCGCTGCGGTCGTTGCTGCCGGTGTCCACCCCGACCGCGCGTTCGACGGGATGGGTCTGGGCCGACAGCGCCCGGAAGAGCCCGGGCAGCACGTCGGCACCGTCGTGAGCGACGATGACCGCGGTGACGGTGTGATGAGTCTGCGGAGCGGAAGTTGACACGGATCCAAGCACGTGTTGAGCGATGTTGACGTGTCCGCACGGCGGCGGCTGCGTCTGCCCGGCCCCCGGGGGAACAGCGTGAACAATACAGCCCGAAGGTGTTCACGGCATGATTACAGCAATTTGTCCGGATTATGACATCGTTCCGTGACATGCCGCGCCGCGTCCGGCGAGTACCTCGCGAAGGACGCGCCAGAAGCTCGTGAAGGACGTGCCCGAAAGAGCGCCTCCCGGGGGGAACGAAACCCCCGTTACCCCCCGGGACACGACAGAGCCCGCCGGCGGTACGCCGACGCTCGCTTGACTAACCCGCTTGGCGCACTAGCCCGCCTGGCGCTTGAGCCGACGGCGCTCTCTCTCGGACATGCCGCCCCAGATACCGAACCGCTCGTCATTCTCCAGCGCATACTCCAGGCATTCCGCCCGGACCTCGCAACTCCGGCAGACCCTCTTGGCCTCCCGAGTGGAACCGCCCTTCTCGGGAAAGAACGCCTCCGGATCCGTCTGTGCGCACAGTGCCCGGTCCTGCCAACCCATGTCATCAACATCTTCAGGACGGACGACGACGTGCGCTAGCGGGACGATGACCTCAGTCAAAGCGCATCCTCCCCTCTTCGGAGCCCCCTGATCCCCGCCGCATTACCCGTTGGCAGCGAGAATCACACCAATGAAATTACACCCGCGTGTCTTGCTTCCCGTCAAGCGCGGAAGGTGGTATTGGCCGCTCCTTGTCCGACTTGTGAGGTAAGTCCCCTGAAAATTCTTAGAGCGCCGACCAATATTCACTATCCGTAACCATAGCGGCGCCCAATGTTTACCATGCGCCGGCCGGGGCACGCCACCCCGCCCCTGTCTGGGACACTGTCAGGCATGCGGATTACGGTGCTCGCCGGCGGCGTTGGGGCCGCGCGTTTCCTGCGCGGCCTGAAGGCGGCCGCTCCCGGCGCTCAGATCACCGTCGTCGGCAACACCGGCGACGACATCACGCTGTCCGGCCTGCGGGTCTGTCCCGACCTGGACACGGTCATGTACACGCTCGGCGGCGGCATCAGCACCGAACAGGGCTGGGGCCGTCAGGACGAGTCGTTCACGATCGCGGACGAGCTCAAGGCCTACGGCGGCGGCACGCCCTGGTTCACCCTGGGCGACAAGGACTTCGCCACCCACATCATGCGCACCCAGATGCTGGCCGAGGGACGGCCGCTGTCGGAGGTGACCCGCGTGCTGTGCGAGCGGTGGCAGCCCGGCGTCCGGCTGCTCCCCATGTCCGATGACACCATCGAGACTCACGTGACGCTCTCCGACGGCAGACGCGTCCACTTCCAGGAGTGGTGGGTCCGGCTGCACGCGAAGGGCCAGGCCCGTTCCATCGTCCCCGAGGGCGCCGCGCAGGCCCGCCCGGCGCCGGGGGTACTGGAGGCGATCGCCGACGCCGACTTCGTCATCCTCCCGCCGTCGAACCCGGTCGTGAGCATCGGCCCGATCCTCACCGTGCCGGGCATCCGGGAGGCCGCGGCGGCCAAGACCGTCGTGGCCACCTCCGGCATCATCGGCGGCGCCCCGGTACGGGGCATGGCCGACGCCTGCCTGACCGCGATCGGGGTGGAGACGTCAGCCGCCGCGGTGGCCGCGCACTACGGCGCGGACCTGCTCGACGGCTGGCTGGTCGACGAGCAGGACAAAGCGGTCGCCGACGACCCGTCCCTGGCCGGGATCGAGGTGCGCGCGATACCGCTTTACATGCGCGACCTCGACTCGACCGCGGCGATCGCCGCCTCCGCGATCGACCTCGCCCAGAAGATCCAACAACGCAAGGGCCCGAACGGATAATGGTTCCTCCCCCGTCCCTCACCGTCTCGGCCCTCTCCGGAATACCCGAGATCTCCCCCGGCGACGATCTGGGCGCGCTGATCGCCGGCGCGGTCACCGCGTCCGGCACCGGACTGCGCGACGGCGACATCCTCGTAGTCACGTCGAAGATCGTCAGCAAGGCCGAAGGCCAGATCGTCTCCGCCTCCCGCGAGGAGGCGATCGCGTCCGAGACCGTGCGGATCGTGGCCCGGAAGGGGCCGACGACCATCTCGCAGACGCGCCACGGGTTCGTCATGGCCGCCGCCGGCGTGGACGAGTCGAACACCGCGCCCGGCACGGTCATCCTGCTGCCCGCGGACCCGGACGGGTCCGCCCGGCGGCTGCGCAAGGCGCTACGGGACCGTCTGGGCGCCCGGGTCGGAGTGATCGTCACCGACACGATGGGCCGGGCCTGGCGGGCCGGGCAGACCGACACGGCGGTCGGCGCGGCCGGGGTCCTGCCCGCCCGGGACCACCGGGGCGAGACGGACTCCTTCGGCAACACGCTTGAGGTGACGGTCGCGGCGGTCGCGGACGAGATCGCCGCCGCGGGCGACCTGGTGAAGGGCAAGGCCCGGCAGATGCCGGTCGCCCTGGTGCGAGGCCTCGCGGACCTGGTCACCGATGACGACGGCCCCGGCGCGGCCGCCCTGGTCCGGGACGCGTCCGAGGACATGTTCCGGCTCGGCGCCGCGGACGTCATCCCGGCCCGGCGCACGGTCCGGTCCTTCACCGGCGACCCGGTCGACGCCGACTCGGTCCGGCGGGCGGTCGCCGCGGCGGTCACCGCGCCCGCGCCGCATCACAGCGAACCCTGGCGGTTCGTGATCGTGTCCTCTGATTCGGCCCGCACCCGGCTGCTCGACGCGATGCGCGACGCCTGGGTCGCCGACCTGCGCCGCGACGGCTTCACCCCGGAGCAGATCGAACGGCGCACCCGGCGCGGACTGCCGCTGCGCGAGGCGCCCCTGATCGTCATTCCCTGCCTGGAGACCTCGGCCGCGCACGCCTACCCCGACGAGCGCCGGCTGGCGGCCGAGCGCGACATGTTCACCGTCGCCCTGGGCGCGGCGGTGGAGAACTTCCTGGTCGCCCTGGCCGTGGAGAACCTGGGCTCCGCCTGGATCTCGTCGGCCCTGTTCTGCCAGGACGTGGCGGCGAAGGCCCTGGACCTGCCGGACGGCTGGCGGCCGATGGGCGGGATCGCGGTCGGGCACCCGGAGGGCTCCCCTCCCCCGCGCCCGCCCCGCGACCCCGACGCGTTCATCCTGGAGCGCTAGGCCGCGTCTGACGGAGCGGTTCCGCACCAGAGGGGAGTGCTCCTTCCCCGCGGCTGGCCGGGGTAGGCCCGCGTGGAGCATGGTGGCCCTTTATGCACCACGCGGGTCCACGGTAGTGATCATTTGGTGCGGGCGGGGCGGCGCGGGGGACGGAGCCGCCGCGCCCGGCGGCTCACAGGGTGGACGGAATGGGCACCCCGGCCGCCTTGCAGGCCTGGCTGATCGCCTGGCCGTCCCCGTCCATACCGCTCGAGAGGCTCTCCATCTGGGAAAGCTTGCTCGTGTCACCGTTCTCGACGGCCTGCAAGTCGGACAGCATTGTCGTGAGATCGCTGCTCGCCTTGTTCATCGCGGCCTTGACCGGCGCATGCGTCGACCCGGCAGAAAAACCTTTGAGTTTCACGACAAACGCCTGCGTATCGAGGGTGAACTTCTGGAGGTCGGCCTGTTCTTTACTCTGATCGCCCGCATCGGCCGAGATGGCCTGGGTATCCGCCTTGAGAGTGCCCTTCGTCGACTGCATGGTGGCCTTGGCGGCGGCGCACCCCGGATCCGCCTCCGCCGCGGACTTGAGGACGGTGGAATCAAGCGTGAGGTACACCCCGGCGAAGACAAGGGACAGGACGATGCCGACGACCCCCAGGGTCTTCCCCGCCCCGCCGCGCGCACCCGACTTGACGACGCCGATGATCGAGAAGATCAGCCCGAGCAGCGGGAGGATCGAGAGGCACACGCCGGCGATCGAGAACCCGTTGCCCTGCTGCGGCCGACCGCCGCCCGGATACGGTCCGGGACCTCCGGGGTACTGAGCCCCCTGCCCGTACTGAGGCTGCCCGTACTGAGGCTGCTGGCCGTACTGGGGTGGTTGCTGGCCGTACTG
>WRBL01000075.1 GCA_009784565.1 Streptosporangiales bacterium
CGCTGTTCGGCACCGAAGCCGGGGTCACCGACCTGGTCGTCCCCGTCAATCCGGCCCACGATCACATCCGCGGTCCCGCCCGCACCGCCCTCGTGACCCTGGTGGAGTACGGCGACTTCGAATGCCCGTACTGCGGGCAGGCCGAGCCCGCCATCCGGGAGCTCATGCGCGAGTACGGCGAGCTGCGGTTCGTCTTCCGGCACATGCCGCTGACCGACGTCCACCCGCACGCGCAGCTCGCGGCGGAGGCGTCCGAGGCGGCGGCCGGGCAGGGCAAGTTCTGGGAGATGCACGACGCGCTGAT
Source organism: Streptosporangiales bacterium (assembly GCA_009784565.1). Lineage (GTDB taxonomy): Bacteria > Actinomycetota > Actinomycetes > Streptosporangiales > Streptosporangiaceae > Trebonia. The sequence goes on from WRBL01000075.1 coordinate 305, forward strand.
GGATCACCAGGGCGCGCTCACCTTCCGCCACCTGCTCGGCTACGCGCGGGATCTCGGGCTCGACGCCGAGAAGTTCGAGGTCGAGCTGCGGGCGCACGACGCCGCGGCCGCCCGGGTCGCCGAAGACGTCGAGTCGGCGGACCTGGACTCGGTGTCCGGCACCCCGACGCTGTTCATCAACGGCCGCCGCCACCACGGCGCCTTCGACCTGGAGGCGCTGAAGGAGGCTGTCCACGCGGCCAAGGCGATTGCGATAATCAGGCAATGATCGCGATCACAGGCGGGCACATCGTGCCCATCGACGGCGAGCCCATCGACAACGGAACCATTGTCCTGACCGACGGGACGATCACGGCGGTCGAAGGGCCTGGTTACGCCCCTCCGGCCGGCGCCGAGATCGTCGACGCCTCCGGCAAGTGGGTGCTTCCCGGGTTCATCGACGCCCACGTCCACCTCGGCGTCCACGAGGAGGGCGAGGGCTGGGCCGGCGAGGACGTCAACGAGATGACCAGTCCCGTTACCGCCCAGGTCCGGGCGCTGGACGCGATCAACCCGGCCGAAGAGGGCTTCCGCGACGCGATCGCGGGAGGCGTGCTCACCGTCAACGTGAACCCCGGGTCCGGCAACCCGGTCGGCGGCCAGACCGTCGCCATCCACTGCTGGGGCCGTACCGTCGACGACATGGTGCTGCGCAGCCCGTCCGGCATGAAGTCCGCGCTCGGCGAGAACCCCAAGCGGGTCTACGGCGAGCGCAAGGAGACCCCGTCGACCCGGCTCGGCACGGCGGCCGTGATCCGTTCGGCCCTGGTCGACACCGCCAACTACGTGGCCAAGTCCGCCGCACCGGACGAGGAGCCCGCGGAGCGGGACCTCAAACTTGAGGCGCTCGCCCGGGTCCTCAAGGGCGAGATCCCCTGGCGGCAGCACTGCCACCGGGCCGATGACATCGCCACGGCCCTGCGGATCGCCGACGAGTTCGGCTACCGCCTCGTCATCGACCACGGGACCGAGGCCCACCTGGTGGCGGACAAGATCGCCGCCGCCGGCGTCCCGGTCCTCATCGGCCCCCTGTTTACCTCCCGGTCCAAGGTGGAGGTGCGGAACCGGTCGCTGGCCAACCCGGGCAGGCTCGCCGCCGCCGGCGTGGAGATCTCGATCATCACCGACCATCCGGTGGTGCCGATCGACTTCCTGGTCTACCAGGCGGCCCTCGCGGTCAAGGAGGGCCTGGACCCGGTCACCGCGCTGCGCGCGATCACCATCAACCCGGCCCGGGTGCTGGGCGTGGAGGACCGTCTCGGCTCCCTGGCCCCCGGCAAGGACGCCGACGTGGTCGTCTGGTCCGGCGACCCCCTCGACGTGATGTCCCGCGCCGAGATCGCCTACCAGTCCGGCCGCGAGATCTACCGCTACGACCCCGCCGCCCGCCAGGGCGTCTACGCCGAGCCGTAACCGACCCGGGCCCGCCGCCGAGCCCAGCCGGGCAAGGCGGCGGGCGGCATCAGCCAGCACCAAAACGGCTGGCGGCGCGGAGAGGGGCGGTCAGGGCCGCCGGGGCGGCGTAGGGGTCGCCGTTGAAGGGCGGTTCCGGGTCGTATTCGATGGCCAGCTGACAGCGGCGGGCGGTGTCGTCCCCGGCGATCCGTGCGGCCAGGGCCAGGGCCATGTCGATGCCGGCGGAGACGCCGGCCGAAGTGGCGTACTTGCCGTCGAAGACGTAGCGTTCGCGCCGCGGCCGGGCGCCCAGGCGGGCCAGTTCGTCCATGGCCAGCCAGTACGTGGTGGCCGGGCGGCCCTCGAGGAGCCCGGCACCGGCCAGGATGAGGGCGCCGGCGCAGACGGACGTGGTCCAGGTACTCGTCTTATCGGCTTCGACGAGCCAGTCCCGCAGCGGGCCCGCGTCCATCTGGCGGGCCTGCCCGGCCCCGCCGGGGACGAGGATGACGTCCGGGCGGGGAACGTCGGCGAGGGAGGCCGTCGCGAGCTGGACGAAGGCCCCGGTCTCGTCGGCGACGGGACCGGGGCGGACGGCGGCGAAGACGATCTCGGCGTCCGGCAGGAGCCGGAGAACCTGGTAGGGGCCGACGGCGTCCAGCGGCGCGAAGCGGTCGAACAGCGGGATGACGATCTGCATGGCGGCAGGCTCCTTCGGGCGATGAGCGGGGTCAGGCAGCGGCGGGCAGCAATGACGAAAATCCCACTTTTCCCGCCACGCGGCAAAGTCTCGCTGATTATTCCGTAAACCCTGCGTAACCAGTGGCATGCTTGAGGAGTATGAGCAACGATGACGCGATCCGCGGCCTGCGCGGGACGGTCTTCAAGGGGGACGGCTCGGCTGTTATCCGCTTCCTGACCTCGTCGGGCATCCCGGAAGATTCCCTGCAACTGGCCGGCGACGGCCTCCTCGGCGCGCTTGACCAGGAGGTCGACGGGGCGCCGGAACTGGCCCGTCAGCTGATTGACTTGCTGAGCAAGCGCGACTGGTCCGGCGATGAGATCCTCGCGGACCAGCTGAACGTGCTGCTCGGCGCCGAGCCCGCAGCCATGTCCGCCCGGGAAGCGCGATCACTGCGGCCCCTCGCGGTCGACCTGGACGAACTGTCCACCGTCCTCGAGGGCGACCCGGTCTTCGGCGGCGGGCGTGTCGACCGGGAAACCGGAGAGGTCTGGCATCAGGCCGCCGTGGACTACGCGCGGGAAGCCGGGGACGAACTCACGGAAGAGGACGAGGACTACGACGAGGACGCCGAGGACAGGTGGCTGTGGATTCACTGCCAGGGTCCCCACGACGCGTACCGCGACATGAAGGTCTTCGCCAGCGACGTGGCCGACGAAGACCTCGCCCGCAGCCTGTCGAACGCACTGTACGGCCAGGGCGCGTTCCGCCGCTTCAAGGAGGCTCTCCTGCGGGAGCCGGACGTCCGTGAGTCCTGGTATGCCTTCAGCTCCGAGCGGCAGCGGGCCCGGGCGCGGTTCTGGCTCGCCGACGCCGGGTACCGGGTGACGCTCAGCCCCCGGCCGGCCTGACCCCTACCGGGTCAGCTCGCCCGGTCGTTCCACTCGATGCCGTGGTCGTGGAGCCATACGAGCTCGTCGTGCGACATGGTGATGTCCCACGACGACGCCTGCTCCGGCGGGACGCTGGCCTTCGTGCCGATGTGGGAGGCGCTGGAGTCGCCCTCGGCCAGGATGGTGACCTCGAAGCGGGGCGGCGGCCATCTCAGCAGCATCCGGCGACCGCATCGGGGGCAGGACCACTCCTCCTCGCCGGATTCCGCGCGCGCGACGCGCACCATGTCATGCCGTTCCGCCACGGCGGAACCTCCGCCCTCCCCCGGCCGAAATATGGGGCTAACAGCCATACCCGGCATAAGGCGCCCAAATCATGCGTCAATCGGAAGCTGAGGCACGAAGTTCGCCGAAGGCTTCGGCGATCCGGGGCAGAGTCCAGGACGCGTTGAGGCCGCTGGGGTTGGGGAGGATCCAGAGGCGGGCCGGGCCGAGCATCTCCTCCTGCGGCCCGATCGCGGCCCGGGGCCGGGCGAACGCGGCCCGGTAGGCGGTCACGCCCGCGATCGCGACGAACCGGGGCCGGTACTCCTCGGCCAGGGCCAGCAGCCGGGCGCCGCCGTCGCGGAGTTCGGCGGCCGACAGTTCCGCGGCCTGGGCGGTGGCCCGGGGCGCGACATTGGTGATGCCGAGACCGCAGGAGGCCAGCTCGGACTGCTCCGACGGCGCCAGCTGGCGCGGGGTGAAGCCGGAGCGGTGCAGCGCGGGCCAGAACCGGTTCCCCGGGCGGGCGAAGTGATGCCCGGTCGCCGCCGAGTACAGGCTCGGGTTGATGCCGCTGAACAGCACGCGCAGCGGCTCCCCCGGCTCCGGCAGCACGTCGGGGATCGTCTGGTCCCTGGCGGCCTCCAGCGCCGCGGCGTCTGGTTTCTGCTGTCGCGCGCCCGATCGCATAGCCCGCGATCTTATCGGGCGGCGGCGAAGCGGCGGGCCCACTGTCCGGCGCGCTCGGCCAGTTCCGGCGGAGACTCGATCCGGAAGTCCGCCCCGGCCAGGCCGAGCAGCATCAGCGGCCAGTCGAGGTTCTCGGCCGTCATCCGCACCCGGCAGCGCCCGGCCGAGACCGGCTCGACGGAAGCCCAGCGGCCGATCGCCGGCGCCGTCTCCTCCGCGGGAGCCTCCACGACGGCCTTGATCTCGTACCGGGCCCAGGCGCTGCCGATGCTCTCCCGGACGAACGTGGCGGCATCGGGGGCGGGCAGCGTCCGCGCGGCGAACCGTTCCCCGGTGCCGCGCGGCGCGTTCTCGACCCGGTCCAGGCGGAAGTTGCGCCAGTCCTGCCGGGTGAGGTCGTAACCGACCAGGTACCAGCGGCCGGCCAGCGACACCAGGCGGTGCGGCTCGACGTACCGGTCCGTCCGGTCTCCGCTGGCGGCGGTATAGCCGAACCGGATCCGTTCGGTATCCCGGCAGGCCAGGGCGGCCACGGTGAGCGTGGCCGGGGCCACGGCCGGGCTGCCGGCGCCGGGGGCCCAGGTGGCCGCGACCGTCATCGAGGTGAGCGCCGCCGCGTGCTGGCGCAGCCGGGCCGGCATCACCTGGCTGAGCTTGGCCAGTGCCCGCACCGACGCCTCGGCGACGGTGTCCGCGGAACCGCCCCCGGACCCGTTCTCCGGTCCTCCGGCGGCCGCGGCCGCGTGCAGGGCGACGGCGACCGCCACGGCCTCGTCGTCATCGATCACCAGCGGCGGCAGGTCCGCGCCCGCGGCCAGCTGGTACCCGCCGTCAACCCCCGGGTGCGCCCGCACCGGGTAGCCGAGGTCCCGCAGCCGGCCGACGTCCCGCCGCAGCGTGCGGGGCGATACGCCAAGTCGCCCGGCCAGTTCGGTCCCGGGCCAGTAGCGGTGGTTCTGCAGCAGGGACAGCAGCTTCAGCGTCCGCCCGCTCGTGTTCGCCATGTTTTTCATTGTCGCCGGTATCGCGGACAGAAAGTGACCGCAATGGCTTCTAGCGTGGGTCCTACCACCACCAAGGAGGGGTAAGCATGACCGCATCCACCGAGAACACGTCCACCGCCGCGTTCCAGGCTCACCTGGACATCGCCGCGGCGTCGGCGCACGCCGACCCGGAGCGGGCCGACCTCCTGGCCGAACTGGCCAACAGCCGGCATTTCCTCCGCTTCACCACGCGCGGCCTCACCGACGAGCAGGCCCGGCAGCGGCCCGCGGCCAGCGAACTGTGCCTGGGCGGCCTGATCAAGCACGTCACCGAGGCGACGGGGACCTGGACCCGCTACCTGACCGAGGGCCCGGCGGCGATGCCCGACTTCGCGGCCATGACCCCGGCTGACTGGGAGCGCCGCGCCGATCAGTTCCGGCTCCTGCCGGACGAGACGCTCCAGGGTGTCCTGGACGACTTCGAGAAGGCCTCGGCCGCGACGGACGAGGCCATCCGGACCGTTCCCGACCTGAACACGGAGCACGCGCTGCCCAACGCGCCCTGGTTCCCGCCGGACGCGACGTGGACCGTCCGGAAGGCCATCCTGCACATCATCTCCGAGATCTCCCAGCACGCCGGGCACGCGGACATCATCCGCGAGTCCATCGACGGAGCGAAGTCAATGGGCTGACGCGGACTTCAGGAGCGGCCGAAGGCGGCTTGTCCCGGAGGGATACCGTTATCGGCGTGACCGTTACGAACTGGGCGGGCAATGTCGCCTTCGCCGCTTCCTCCCTTGCCCGGCCCGGGTCGCTGGACGAACTGCGCTCCCTGGTCGCCCGGCACGAGCAGGTGCGGGTCCTGGGCGCGGGCCACTCCTTCAGCCCCGTCGCGGACTCCGGGGACGCCCTGATCTCACTGGACGCCCTGCCGGGCGGGATCGAGGTCGACGCGGCGGCCGGCACCGTGCGGGCGGGCGGCGGCGTCCGCTACGCCGAACTCGCCGCGGAACTCGACGCTCGCGGATTCGCGCTGGCCAACCTGGCCTCCCTGCCCCACGTCACGGTCGCCGGGGCCACCGCCACCGGCACGCACGGGTCCGGGAGCCGGAACGGCGCGCTGGCCACCGCCATCGCCTCGATGGAATTGCTCACCGCTGACGGCGACCTGGTGACAGTCCCCGAGGCCGACCTCAAGGCGACGGCCGTCGGGCTGGGCGCGTTCGGCGTGGTCACCGCCCTGACCCTCCGCCTCACCGAGAACTTCACGGTCCGCCAGCGGGTCTACGATCACCTGCCCGCCGGAGAACTGCACGGCGGCTTCGAGGACATCTTCGGCGGCGCTTACAGCGTCAGCGCGTTCACCACGTGGAAGGACCCGGCGGTCGTCGACATGCTGTGGGTCAAGGACCTGGCCGGCCGCCCGGCGAAACCGGACCGGTGGCACGGCGCCACGCGGGCCGGCGAGCCGCGCCATCCGGTACCCGGGATGCCGGCGGAGTTCACCACGGACCAGGACGGCTCCGAGGGCCCGTGGCACGCCCGCCTGCCGCATTTCCGGGCCGAGTTCACGCCCAGCACGGGCGATGAGCTGCAGACCGAGTACCTGCTCCCCCGGGCCAGCGCGGCAGACGCCATCGAGGCGATGACGCCGCTGGCGTCCCGGATGGCCCCGCTGCTGCTGATCAACGAGATCCGCACGGTAGCCGCCGACGGCCTGTGGCTGTCCATGGCCCACGGGCGGGACAGCGTCGCGCTTCACTTCACGTGGCGCAAGGACGTCCCCGCGGTGACGGCCTTCCTGCCGGAGCTTGAGGCGGCTCTGGCCCCGTTCGAACCTCGCCCGCACTGGGGCAAGGTTTTCACCATGCCCGCAGAGCGGGTCCGCTCCGCCTATCCGCGCTTCGGCGACTTCGCGCGCCTGGCGAAGAGCTACGATCCGGCGGGCAAGTTCCGCAACCAGTTCCTCAACGACATCCTGGAGGGATAGCTGCATGGCAATCCGACGCGTCTGCGTGACCGGAGCGGCCGGCAAGGCGGGCCGCGCGGCGGTCATCGAGCTGCGCGAGCACGGGTACGACGTGATCCCCACCGACACCGAGGTCAGCCGCGACGACGCGGACAACGGCGTCCTGCGGGCCGACCTGACCGATTACGGCCAGGCGACCGAGGTCCTGCGCGGCACCGACGCGGTGGTTCACCTGGCCAACATTCCGGCGCCGGGCCGGCTCACCCCCGCGGTCACGTTCAACGCCAACGTGACGATGAACTTCAACGTGTTCCACGCGGCCGCCGCCCTCGGCCTGCAGCGGGTCGCCTGGGCCTCCAGCGAGACGACGCTGGGCCTGCCGTTCGGCGGCGGCAAGGAGCAGGAGCCCGGCGGCGCCGGGGTGGCGCCGCAGTACGCTCCGGTGGACGAGGAGCACTTCCCGCTGCCGAACACCACGTACGCGCTGTCCAAGGTCACCAGCGAGACGATCGCCGCGCAGATCGCGGGCTGGTCCGGCATCCCGTTCACCGGCTTCCGGATCTCCAACATCATGGAGCCCCACGACTACGAGCGCTTCGGTTCCTGGCAGTCCGACCCGCACCTGCGCAAGTGGAACCTGTGGGGATACATCGACGTCCGGGACGTAGCCCTGGCCTGCCGCCTGGGCCTCGAGGCGGACATCACCGGCGCGAACAACGTGATCATCGCGGCGGCGGACACGGTCATGGACCGCCCGTCCCGCGACCTGCTGGCCGAGGTCTTCCCCGCCACGGCCGTGAAGCGGGAGATCATCGAGTTCGAGACGCTGCTGGCCATCGACGGCGCCCGGGAGCTCCTGGGGTACGAGCCCCGTCACTCCTGGCGTGACCACGTCTGACGATCCGGGTAGATCCACGGTGTGACGTCGTGGATCCTGCACGTCGACCTCGACCAGTTCCTGGCCGCGGTCGAGGTCCTGCGCCATCCGGAGCTGGACGGGAAGCCGGTCGTGGTCGGCGGCACCGGCGACCCGGCCAGGCGCGGCGTGGTCTCCACCGCCTCGTACGAGGCGCGGGCCTTCGGCGTGCATTCGGGGCAGCCCCTGCGCACGGCCAGGCGCCGCTGCCCCGACTGCGTCTTCCTGCCGGTCGACACTCCGGTCTACGAGAAGGTGTCGGAGCGGGTCATGGGGGTGCTGCGGGAGACCGGGCACCCGGTGGAGGTTCTGGGCTGGGACGAGGCGTTCGTGGGGCTCGCCGACGGCGATCCCGAGTCCGCCGCGCACGCGATCATGGCCGACGTCCGGGCCGCGACCCGGCTCGACTGCTCGGTCGGGATCGGCGAGAACAAGCTCCAGGCCAAGATCGCGACGGGCTTCGGCAAGCCCGCCGGGGTCTTCCGCCTGACCGGCGAGACCTGGTTCGGCCTGCTCGGGGACCGGGCGCCGGACGTGATCTGGGGAATCGGCGCCAAGACCACGAAGAAGCTGGCCACGCTCGGCATCACCACGGTCCGCGGTCTGGCGGAGGCTTCCCCTGACCGGCTGGCCGCCGAGTTCGGCCCGGTCACCGGTCCCTGGCTGGTGCTGCTGGGCAACGGCCGGGGTGAGCGAGAGGTCGACCCGACCCCCTACGTCCCCCGCTCCCGCGGCCGCGAGATCACCTACCAGGAGAACCTGGAAGACTGGGGCGCGGTCCGCGGCCAGGTGGCGGAGATCGCCCGGCAGCTCTCCCCCGAGATTTCGGAACGGATCGTTGTCCGCGTGGTCGTCAAGATCCGGTACGCCCCCTTCGTGACCATGACGCGCGGGACGGCTTTCTCCGGAGCCCCCAGTGCGCCCGCCCTCGAGACCGCGGCCCTGGCCGCCCTGGGACAATTCGAGCCGGGACGGCCAGTACGCCTGATCGGAGTTCGGGCGGAGTTCGGCGACATATCCGAATAGAATCCTTATCCGTCCCTTCCGCCCGCCCGCTACCCGGAGGAAACTCGTGCCCGACCTTTCCCCCCGGGAGCGGAAGGCGCTGACCGCCCTGCTCGCGCAGGAGCGGCCGGTGTCCAACGCCGAACTCGCGGCCCGGTCCGGGCTCCGGCTCCAGGGCACCGAACGCCGCCGGCTCAACGAGCTTCACCTGGTGGAGTCGGTCAAGCGGGGCCGGGGATTCGTCCACGAGCTGTCCGACGCGGGCACGGAGGCGCTCATCCGGGCGGCCTACGACGCGCTGGCGCCCGCTCGCGGCGAGTTCGTCGGCCTGCGAGAACTGCGGGGCCAGCTTTCCGGCGCGGCCCGGCCCCGGGTGGACCGGGCGCTGAAGGCGATGTACGCGGACCAGCGGATCAACCTGGTCCCTCGGTCCAACCAGCGGGCGCTGTCGGACGCCGATCGCGAGGCGGCGATCCGGCTCGGCGGCGAGTACAAGCACATGATCTCGATCGAGCGGTGACACATGGATGACCTCGCGGCCCTCGCCGCGCTCACGTTCAACTGGACGCGCGCCCTGGACGACGTGTGGGCCCCCGTCCGGTACCACGTCGAGGGGCTGCACGCCGACGCGGCGAACATGATCATGCGCGGGATCGGCGAGGCGGACGCGGACGAGTCCCGGCCCCTGGGCGTGGTCATCCAGGGCGAGCGCGGCGTCGGCAAGACGCACCTGCTGGGCTGGACCCGGGAGCGGATCAGCGAGGCGGGCGGCTACTTCTTCCTGTCCGGGGACTTCACCGGCGCGTCGTTCTGGGATGACGTGCTCGCCTCGATCGTGGAGCAGCTGCTGCCGTTCCCCGACGGCAGCCGGAACCAGCTCGGCCGGCTGCTGGCCGGGCTGGCCGACCGCCTGGAGATCGGCGAGGGGCCGCTGCGGGAGGCCGTCACCGGCCAGATCCCGCCGTCGCCCGCCCTGATGACCGAGTTCATCGCCCAGCTGCGCTGCACCTCCCCGTCCCTGGGCATGGCCTGCCAGGACACGGCCCGGGCGCTGGTCCTGCTGGCCTCCCCGGCGCTGGACGACCAGGACCTCGGCTACTACTTCCTGACCAGCGGCGACTTCGATATCGAAGACCGCCGCCACTGGGGAATCCGGTCACGGCCCAAGATGGCGCGGCTGATCGTCAGCGAGCTGTCCCGGCTGCTGGCCTTCACCGGCCCGACGGTCCTGGCCGTGGACCAGATCGACGCGCTGATCGACGAGCTCAGCCTGGCCGGGCCCACAGAACTTCCGGGAAGCACGGGTCCGGCGTCGACGTCGCTGCGGCAGGTGGCGACCGGCATGATGTCGTTCCGCGACGTCACGCGCCGGACCCTCACCGTCCTGTCCTGCCTGCCGGAAAGCTGGGAAGCGGTACGGGACCAGGCCGTGGACACGGTCGCCGACCGGTTCCGGGTCGCCCGCCAGCTCCGCAACATCCCCAGCGCCGACATCGGCCGGCTCATGGTCGAGAAGCGCTTCGCGGGCGACTACGGGAAGGTCGGGTTCACTCCCCCGTACCCGTCGTGGCCGATCCGGCCCGAGGCATTCGACGACGCCCGCTACTACACGGCGCGCGGCCTCCTCAAGCGCATCGACGCCCACATCACGGGGTGCCTCCACGAGAAAACCGTCAGGGAGCTGGCCAGCCTGGACGATGACGGCGCCCCGGCCGCCGTCACCGCGCCCGCGGCCGCCTCCGCGCCGCAGGCCTCAGGCGTCCCGGCGGGCGCGTCCGGGTCGGAGTTCGCCGCGCTGGACGCCGAGTTCGCGTCGCTGCGGTCAACGGCGAACGTCGCGGCCGCGCTGAGCCCGGAGACCGAGGACACCGCCATGCCGGCGCTGCTGGCGGCGGGCCTGGAGGCCTGGGTCCGGGAGCGGGGCGGCGAGAACGACGGCGGGTTCGTCACCGACCCGGTGCCGGCCAAGAGCCCGCGGCTGCACGCGTGCCTGCGCATGGAAGTGGACACCCGGACCGAACGGCAGCGGCGGTGGTCGTTCCGCGCGATCGCCTCCGACAGCCCGAGGGCGGTGCAGAGCCGCTTGAAGAAGGCCGCCGAGGCCGCCCGCCTGGCCGACGGCGCGGGCCACCGGCTCTTCCTCCTGCGGAACGCTCCCTGGCCGTCGGGCCCGGCGACCGAGAAGGAGGTGGCGGACCTGAGCGCCGCGGGCGCCGCCGCCCTGGCGGCCTCCGAGGAGGACCTGAAGGTCCTCGCGGCCCTGGAGGAGATGCTGACCGGCCATCACCCCGGTCTCAATGCCTGGCTCGCCGACCGCCAGCCCGCCCACCGCACGGACCTGTTCCGCCAGGCCCTCGCCAGCGCCTAACCACTTCGGCCTAACCACTTCGGCTTAACCACTTCGGCTTATGTTCGCGATTCCTGTCGTGATAGCAGCAGCGATCGCGAACATAAGCGCTCGGGGCGGTTCAGCCATTTGCTGACGCCGGTGACCGGGGTCCAGGCGGCGAGGCGGTCCAGGAGGCGGGCCGGGTCGGAGTCGATGACCACCATGTCCCGGTGGGCCGGCCGGACGAAGCCGCCGGCCACGGCGCCGTCGAACAGGGCGCGCAGCGGATCGAAGTACCCGGCCACGTCGAGGACCCCGCACGGCTTGGCGTGGATGCCGAGCTGGGTCCAGGTGAGCACCTCGAAGAACTCGTCCAGCGTGCCGAAGCCGCCCGGCAGCATGACGAACGCGTCCGCCGCGTCGGCCATCGCCGCCTTCCGGTCGTGCATGGTCTCCGTCACCTGAAGGCTGGTGAGGCCCCGGTGCGCGATCTCCTTGGCCTGCAGGGCCCGGGTGATCACTCCGTGAGCCTCTCCTCCGCCTTCCAGGACCGCGTCCGCCACCGCGCCCATCAGGCCGACGTGGCCGCCGCCGTAGACCAGCCTGACGCCGCGCCCGGCTATCTGGTCGCCGAGGGACGCGGCGGCCTTCGCGAACGCGGGGTTGGTCCCGGTATTGGAGCCGCAGTAGACGGCGACGGCCGACAGGGAGGGCGAAGACGCGGAAGATTCGGGCATACCCCGAATTGTGCCAGCGAGCGACCCGGGCGGGCGAACCAGTTTCGCCTGGCCGCCCGCCGGCCTAGCGCGGCAGGCGGCGCTTGGCCTCTTCGTACACGTCCGCCGGCAGCGGCCCCTTCTCCGCGATCGTGAGGTTGCTGTCCAGGTGGGCGGGGCTGGACGTGCCCACGATCGTGGTGGACAGGCCCGGGTGGCTCAGCGTGAAGCGGAGCGTGAACTCGTGCCTGGACAGGCCGCTGTCGGCCAGGAGGCTGTCCAGGGCGGCCTTCTCCCAGTTGTCCTGGGCCACCCCGGCGGGCTGGCTGAGCGGGGCCGTGCTCCAGTTCTTCTCCTCCGACGGGGCGCCCCGGGCGGCGCCGCCGCGGATCAGCGTGCCCGCGCCGGTCTTGACCGCGTCGCTGATCAGGTCCTCGTGGTCCCGCTGCACCGCCGAGTAGGGAATCTGGAACACGTCGAAGACGCCGAGGCCGATGTGGTCGGGCAGGTTCGGCAGGATGCCGGACATGCCGAGGTAGCGGACCTTGCCCTCGGCCCGCAGTGCCTGGAGCGTCTCGACGGTCTGGTTCTCGCGGAGCTGCTCGGCGGTGGGCGACATGTGGACCTGGACAAGGTCGAGGCGGTCGGTGCGCAGGCGCCTCAGGCTCTCTTCCACGTTGGCCCGGACGTTGGCGGGCGAGTAGTCGTGCGGGTAGGGCGGCGGGGCGTCCTCGGGCGGCTCGGCGGGGCAGCCGCACTTGGACGCCAGGAAGAACTCGTCCCGGCGGTGGCTGACGTAGCGGCCGATCAGTTCCTCGCTGCGCCCGTAGTCCGGGGAGGTATCCACGAGGGTTACGCCGCCGTCGAGCACGGCGTTCAGCAGGCGCTCGGCGTCCTGGTCGGCGATGCGCGGTCCTCGCGGGGCGCCGCGCAGTTCCATCGCGCCGTAGCCGAGAATCGTGACGTTGGCGTTGGTCCGGCCGAGGGCTCGTGTCGCGATAGCCATAAAACCTACGTTAACGGCCGGGATCAGCGATCGGAATCCAGGGCGCTCGCGTCGGCGGGAACGTCCACCGAGTGCTTCCGCAGGGCGGACAGGGGGATGATCTCCAGGGCCCGCTCATGGGTGGAGGCCAGCACGACCGGGGCGGCCAGTCCGGCCTCGTGGGCACGGAGCCAGTTCACCGCGGTCACGCACCACCGGTCTCCCGGCACCAGCCCGGGAAAACGGAACTGCGGCATCGGCGTGGACAGGTCGTTGCCGATGCTCTGCTGGTGCTCGAGGAACTCGGCGGTCATCACCGCGCAGACGGTGTGGCTCCCGATGTCTTCAGGACCGGAGGTACAGCATCCGTCCCGGTAGAACCCGGTGAGCGGGTCTGTTCCGCACGCCTCGAGTTCGCCGCCGAGCACATTTCGGTCGCCCATCCCAGCAGTATCGGCAGCGGGACCCGCTGGCCGCAAGGCCCGGAAGGGGATCATCCTCATCAATGAAGGTGCACGGCGGTGCCGACGGCCAGCGCGAGGGTGGTCATCGCCAGGAGTCCGTGCGCGACCGGGACGACCACCGCGACGGAGGGGCGAAGTTCGCCCGCGCGCCGCCCGGCGGCGACGTCATCGAGGAAGTCGGTGATCATCTCGTCGGTGATCACGGGCTCGCTCTCCCCCGTCTGGATGGCTTCCGCCGGATCGCGGCCCCGGTACCGTCTGGCCGGGAACGGCGTCCACACGGTGACCGTGCAGATCCCGAGCGCGAACCCCAGCGTCACGCAGCCGACCGAGGCCCAGGCCAGCGTCGGGGAACCGGAGACCAGGAACAGGATCCACCCAGCCAGCCCCGCCACGGCCAGCAGGGCATGGCCGAAGATGAGCGGCGCCGGCAGTCCGTCCCGGCGCTCCCGCTCGCGGCGCAGCCCGCCCCGGGCGATCCAGGTCCACAGCATGGCCGCGCCCACGAGCACGGTCAGCAGCCAGGCGAGCAAGGTAGCGAGCCGCATGGCGATCTCCAGCCGCTGAAGGTTTCCTTCAGCATAAACGCCCCGGGGCGAGTTGCCCCGGGGCGTTTACCCGGCTGGTTGCCGCTGATCCTTACGGGCGCAGGGCCTTGAGGATGTCGCCGTTCATGCGGCCGATGGTCTCCAGCGGAATGCCCTTCGGGCAGACCGTGTGGCAGACGCCGGTGTTGGTACAGCCGCCGAAGCCCTCGGCGTCCATCTGCTCCACCATGGCCGTCACGCGCTGGTAGCGCTCGGGCTGCCCCTGGGGCATGAGGCCGAGGTGGGTCACCTTGGCCGCGGTGAACAGCATGGCCGAGGCGTTCGGGCAGGCGGCGACGCAGGCACCGCAGCCGATGCAGGTGGCCGCGTCGAATGCCTTGCTGGCGTCCTCGTGCGGGATCGGGGTGGATCCCGCCTCCGGCGCGGAGCCGGTCGGGGCGCTGACGTAACCGCCGGACTGGATGATCCGGTCGAACGCCGACCGGTCCACGACCAGGTCCTTGACCACCGGGAAGGCGGCCGCCCGCCACGGCTCGACGGTGATGGTGTCGCCGTCTTTGAAGTGCCGCATGTAGAGCTGGCAGGTGGTCGTGGCCTTCTCCGGGCCGTGCGGGACACCGTCGATGGCCATCGAGCACATGCCGCAGATGCCCTCGCGGCAGTCATGGTCGAAGGCGACCGGGTCCTCGCCCTTGCCGATGAGTTCCTCGTTGAGGAGGTCCATCATCTCGAGGAAGGACATGTCCGGCTCGATGCCGTCGATCGGGTACTCGGCCAGGCGGCCCTTGTCGGCTTCGTTCTTCTGGCGCCAGACGCGGATGGTGAGCTTCATGCTTGATCGCTCCCGCTTACTTGTAGGACCGCTGGGTCATGTGGACGTACTCGTAGTCGAGCGCTTCCTTGTGCAGCACCGGCTGGGTGCCGGTCCCGGTGAACTCCCAGGCGCCGACGTAGGCGAAGTTCTCGTCGTCGCGGAGCGCCTCGCCGTCCTCGGTCTGGTGCTCGGCCCGGAAGTGACCGCCGCAAGACTCCTCGCGGTGCAGCGCGTCGATGCACATGAGCTCGGCCAGCTCGAAGAAGTCAGCCACCCGGCCGGCCTTCTCCAGGGTCTGGTTCAGCTCTTCGCTGGCGCCGGTGACCTTGAGCCGCTTCCAGAACTCGTCGCGGAGGCTCCGGATCTCGCTGATCGCCTTGCGCAGGCCCTCGTCGGTGCGCTCCATGCCGCAGTACTCCCACATGATGTGGCCGAGCTCGCGGTGGAAGCTGTCCGGGGACCGGTCGCCGTTGATGGACAGGAACGTGCTGATGCGCTCCTTGACCGCGGTGACGGCCTCGTCCACGTCCTTGGGGTCGGTGCCCTCGTAGGGCGCCTCGGCCAGGTAGGAGCCGATGGTGTTCGGCAGCACGAAGTAGCCGTCGGCCAGGCCCTGCATCAGGGCGCTGGCGCCCAGCCGGTTGGCGCCGTGGTCGGAGAAGTTGGCCTCGCCGATCACGAACAGGCCCGGGATCGAGGACTGCAGGTCGTAGTCCACCCACAGGCCGCCCATGGTGTAATGCACGGCCGGGTAGATGCGCATCGGCTTGGTGTAGGGGTCCTCGCCGGTGATGCGGTCGTACATCTCGAAGAGGTTGCCGTACTTGGCCTCCACCGCGTCGCGGCCGAGCCGCTGGATCGCGTCGGAGAAGTCCAGGTAGACGCCGCGGCCGCCCGGGCCGACGCCGCGGCCCTCGTCGCAGACGTTCTTGGCCGCGCGGGAGGCGATGTCGCGGGGAACCAGGTTGCCGAAGGACGGGTAGATGCGCTCCAGGTAGTAGTCGCGCTCGTCCTCGGGGATGGTCTCCGGGGACCGGTCGTCGCCCTTCGCCTTCGGCACCCAGACCCGGCCGTCGTTGCGGAGCGACTCCGACATTAGGGTCAGCTTCGACTGGTGGTCGCCGCTGACCGGGATGCAGGTCGGGTGGATCTGCGTGTAGCAGGGGTTCGCGAACAGCGCGCCCTTGCGGTGCGCCCGCCAGGTGGCGGTGACGTTGCAGCCCATGGCGTTGGTCGACAGGAAGTAGACGTTCCCGTACCCGCCGGAGGCCAGCACGACCGCGTCGGCCAGGTGGGTCTCGATCTCGCCGGTGATCATGTCCCGGACGACGACGCCGCGGGCGCGGCCGCCGGAGACGATGACCTCCAGCATCTCGTGCCGGGTGTTCATCTTCACGGTGCCGGCCGCGATCTGCCGCTCCAGCGCCTGGTAGGCGCCGATCAGCAGCTGCTGGCCCGTCTGGCCCCGGGCGTAGAAGGTGCGGGACACCTGCACGCCGCCGAAGGACCGGGTGTCGAGCAGGCCGCCGTAGTCGCGGGCGAACGGAACGCCCTGCGCGACGCACTGGTCGATGATCTGAACGCTGACCTCGGCCAGGCGGTGGACGTTGGACTCGCGGGAGCGGTAGTCGCCGCCCTTCACGGTGTCGTAGAACAGCCGCTGGACGGAGTCGCCGTCGTTGCGGTAGTTCTTCGCGGCGTTGATCCCGCCCTGGGCGGCGACGCTGTGGGCGCGGCGGGGGCTGTCCTGGTAGCAGAACGCCGTGACCTGATAGCCCGCCTCGCCGAGGGTGGCGGAGGCGGAGCCGCCGGCCAGGCCGGTACCGACCACGATGACCGACCGCTTGCGCTTGTTGGCCGGGTTGACGATCTTGCCCTTGAAACGCCGCTCTTCCCAGCGCTTCTCGATCGGCCCCTCGGGGGCCTTGGCGTCCTGGAGCGGGTCGCCCACGGTGAACAGCAGGTTCTCGTCGGGCTCGACGGTGTCTGCCGTGCTCTTGCTGTCAGCCATGTCTAGTGCACCACTCCGATGACGACGCCGAACGGGACGGCGAGGAAGGCGGCGATGAGGACCACCGAGAACGCGATCGCGAAGATGTTGATCGACCGCTCGCGCCGCGCGTTGCTGCGGCCCAGTGTCTGCAGCGCGCTCCACACCCCGTGCCGGATGTGAAGGCCGATGACGATCAGGCACACCACGTAGAAGATCGTGACGAACGGGTTGCTGAAGTCGGCCACCACGTTGTCGTACGGGTCTCCGGCGATGCCCTTCGGGTTCGCCACCCGGAAGGTGAGGTCCAGCAGGTGGTAGATAACGAAAAGCACAACCAGGATCGCGCCCACGCGCATGGTGCGGGAGGCGTAGCTCTGCTTCGGGCGGCCGCCCGCGTAGCCGATCGGCCGGGCGCGGCGGGCGCGCAGCGCGAGCTCGACGGCCGAGCCGATGTGCAGCAGCACGCAGAGCACAAGGACGATCTCAAGGATGGTCAGGGCCAAGCGGTGCGGGATCGCCGGGGAACCCATCGTCCGCAGCCAGGCCGCGTACGTGTTGTAGTCAGCGCGGCCGTAGAAGACCTTGAGGTTCCCGAACGCGTGGGCGACCAGGAAGAGGAGGAAGACAATCCCGGTGACGGCCATGACGGCCTTCTTGCCGATCGTCGTCCGGTAAAGGCGCAGGAGCCGGGCGCCGTGGCGCGGCTGCGCTGAAGTCACAACCCGGGGCACCGGACGCGGGTCCGGGCGCTTCGGGGCAGGTGGGGCGGTTGGGGCGGCCATGCGCAGGAAGGTAGGTCCCGGACCGCTCAAGAGTCCAATCTATTAAGGTGGGGGTTTCCATAGCCGGAGGCTATATACCGTGCAGATCCAGCAACTTCGATATTTCCTGGCCGTCGCGGAAGTAAGGCACTTCACACTGGCGGCCTCGGAACTGCGAGTGGCCCAGGCCACATTGTCTAAGCAGGTAGCCGCCCTGGAGAAGGACCTGGGGGCCCGCCTGTTCAGCCGCGCCCGGGGCAACATCGCCCTCACCCCGGCCGGCGAGGCTCTGCTCCCGCTGGCCCGCCGGATCCTCGCCGACGTGGACACCGCCCGGCGCGACGTGCAGGACCTGACCGGGCTGCGCCGCGGCCGGGTGCGGATCGGCGCGACGCCGTCCCTGCTCGGGAGCCTGCTGGCGGACGCCCTGGCCCGGTTTCACCAGGCGTTCGGCGGCATCGAGCTGTCCGTGCTCCAGGGCGGTTCCCGCGACCTCGTCCGCGACCTCGCGCACGGCGAGCTGGACTTCGCTCTGATCGTGCTGCCGCTGCAGGAAGGCGATCCGTCGCTGGAGACGCTTCCGCTGCTGCGGGAAGAGCTCATGATAGCCGCGCCGCCGGATGATCCGCCCCCGCGCCGTCAGGGACGCGTGCACATCACCGACCTCAGCACCCGCCCGCTGGTCATGTTCCGGCGGGGCTACGACCTCCGGGACGCCACCCTGGCCGCCTGGCGCGGCGCGGGCATCGAGCCCCGGTTCTCCATCGAGGGCGGCGAGATGGACGCGGTGCTGCGGTTCGTCGAGGCCGGCCTGGGCCTGGCCGTGGTGCCGTCCGTGGTGCTGCCCGGCCGGCCCGGCGTCGCCGGGTTCCCCATGGTCAGCCCCGGCCTGCACCGCACGGTGGCGCTGGCCCGCCGCAAGGACGTGGAGGCCACCAGCGCCGCGGAGGAGTTCGGCCGGACCCTGCTGCGCCACATCCGGGACGAGGCCGCGGCCGGCCGCCTCCCCTCCGGCGTCCAGTCCCTCCTGACGGAATGACTACGTGTTATGCCGGGCGCTGGAATTCCAGCGCCCGCCACGACGGCGGCTGGTTCGCCGTCGTCGGGATCGGGACCTCCCGGGCCAGCGTGTACCCGGCGGGCTCCGCCAGCGCCTGATGCTCCTCGCGAGTCCGCACCCGGCCGCCGAACGTGACCATCATGGCCACGTCCAGCAGGGGGCCGACCGAGGGTTCCGGGACCGACGGCACGTCGGCCTCGATGACCACGAGCCAGCCCCCGGGCCGGGACGCGCGGCCGCAGTTCGCCACGATCTGGCGGGCCCGGTCATCGTCCCAGTCGTGCAGCACGTTGCTCAGCACGTGCAGGTCGCCGTCCGGTACCTGATCGAGAAAACTGCCCCCGACCAGCTCGACGCGGTCCGCGACCCGCTGCTCAGCGAGGAATCCCGGGGCAGCGGCCAGCGATTCGGGACGGTCGAACAGCACCCCGGAGGTCCCGGGGGCCGCCTTGAGCAGCCACGCCAGCGTCGTGCCCCGGTTCCCGCCCACGTCGACCACACGCTGGCCTCCGTCAGGCGGACGGTAATCGATGGCGGCCAGCCCCGCGAGCACACGGGAAGTGACATAGCCCATGGCCCCGGCGAACCCGGCTACCCCCCTCGGATGCTCGCCAAGCCAGTCCCAGAACCCGCCCGGAGCCGCCGGGTCGACGCGCCGGCCGTCGCGAACATGATCGGCGAGCCCGGCGAGCGCGGCCGCCATCGGCACCTGCCAGAAGCCGGCCATCGCCCCGAACCCGCTCACGTCCGGGCGCAGCCCCCGGCCCGTCCGGGTGAGCGCGTACCGGCCGTCGTCGTCGGCCGCGAGCAGGCCGACGGTCACCCCGGCCCGCAGCAGGCGGAGAGTGCTGTCCGGGTCCGTCCGGGCCGCGTCGGCGATTTCCGCGGAGGTGAGCCTCTTATCGGCGAGGATGCCCGCGATGTTGAGGTCGGCGATGGCCACCATCACCGGCGTGGTGAAGATCCCCCAGAACAGGTCGCCGAGCCGCCGTCCGTCCTCGTCTGGCTCGCCGTCCAGGAGGTACTCCGAGATGAAGGATTCCCTCATGCCCTCATACAAGCACGACCCGCCCTGCCCGGCTAATGCCCCCGGCGATGGACAGTTCCGGGAGAATCACGCGGGACGAGGCTGCCCGCATTCTCGGTGTCTCGCCGTCCAAGGTCCTCTGGCTCGCGGCTCAGGGGCACTTGGCCGACTCCCGTCGCGAAGTCACGCGCAAAAGCGTGCAGGCGGAACAGAAATGGCGGGCCACCGCCTCCCGCGGTCAGAAGGCCCGGCGGGTCACGCGGGACACGTGGACCGTAATCACCTGCCCATTCAAACTGCTCGGTTTTATCGGCGGCATTCTCGACGCTTTCTCCCCGTTCTGATCGTTCAGCGGGGCAGGACATGCGGGTTGAGGATTCCGGCGGGGTCGAAGGCGTGGCGGATCCGCCGGAACACAGCCTGCTCGGCCGGGGTCCGGGCCAGGTCCAGCCAGCGGGCCTTGAGGGCGCCGATGCCGTGCTCGGCCGAGATGGACCCCTCAAGATCGCTGACGAAGGCGAGGAGGGCGTCCTCGTGGCGGCCGTCGGCCGGGGCGTCCGGGACGATGTTGACGTGGACGTTCCCGTCCGCGACGTGCCCGAAGGTGATGACCCTGGCCGCGCCGTCGACCGCTGTTACGGCCGGCGCGGCGCCCGTCGCGAGCCGGACCCAGTTCCGGGCCGGGACGGACACGTCGAGCTTGATCGGGGTGCCGAGGAATCCGGCCGCCTCCGGGTGGCGCTCCCGGTAGGACCACAGGCGCCGCCGCCCCGCGGCGTCGTCCCCGATGACCGCGTCACGGGCTCCGATCACGTCGCCGAGATCGTCCAGTGCGCCCGGGCCGTCCGCCTCGAGCAGCAGGTAGACCGGGAACGCCCGGGGCAGCGGCGAGGCGAGACCCGCGCGGGAGATGAGGACGCCCAGGCCCGTCTGAGTGAAGAACTCGGCCGACATCAGGCCGCGCACGCGCCCCACGGCCTCGCGGGCCAGCGCGTGGACCTCCTCCAGGTCATCGGCTCCGACGATGACGGTGACGGCGCCGGCGACCCGGGGCGTGAGGCGGAGCCGGGCCCGGGTGACGACGGCCAGGGTCCCCTCGGACCCGGCCAGCAGCGACGGGTAGTCGTAGCCGGTGTTGTCCTGGCCGGCCTGGCCAAGGACAACACCGGCTACGACTACCCGTCGCTGCTGGCCGGGTCCGCGGGGACCCTGGCCGTCGTCCCCCGGGAC
>WRBL01000076.1 GCA_009784565.1 Streptosporangiales bacterium
CCCCCGTCCGCTGGGTCGGAGGCTGGACCGCGAGCCCGACCGACGCGGTGACCCCGGTCGACGCCGCGGGCCTCCCGGTACCCCTGACGCTCGCCGACCAGTCCCTCCGGATGGTCGTGACGCCCCACCTGGGCGGAACCGTCCTGCGGCTGCGCCTGACCAACCGGTTCGGGTCCTCGGCCATGACGTTCGGCCGCGTCACGGCGGGACTCCAGACGGACGGGCCGGCGGCCGCCCGGATCACGCCCGTGACGTTCGGAGGGAAGGCGCGGGTCACGATCCCCGCGGGCCAGGACGCGGTCAGCGACCCCGTCTCGCTGACGTTCGCGGCCTTCACGCCGCTGTCGGTCAGCCTGTACCTGCCCGGCCTTCAGGGCCCGCCGACGAAGCACTGGGCCGCCGCCGCGACGTCGTTCTACGCTCCTCCCGGCACGGGCGACCTGACGGGAAGCGCCGGCGGCAGCCTGTACGGGTCCCGGACCGAGGCCTGTCTCTGCCTCGCCGGAGTGGACGTCGCCGCGGGCCCGGACACGGGCGCGATCGTCGCCTTCGGCGATTCCATCACCGACGGCTGGGTCGCGGCGACCCCCGTCAGCTTCCCTGACAGCACGGTCCCGGACGACAAGAACGGCCGGTATCCCGACGACCTCCAGCGCCGGCTCATCGCCGCCGGGATCCCGCTGTCGGTCCTCAACGCGGGCATCAGCGCCAACCGGCTGCTGACCGACGGAGAACCGGCCATGCTCGGCCCCAGCGGGCTCAGCCGCTTCCAGCGGGACGCCCTCGCCGTTCCCGGAATCCGGGGCGTGCTGCTCCAGGAGGGCATCAACGACCTGGGAATCCCCCCGGCCACCACCACCCCCGACGAGCTCATCGCTGGCTATGAGCAGGTCATCGGCCAGGCCCGCGCCGCCGGGGTGAAGCTCTGGCTCGGGACGCTGCTGCCCGCCGCGGACGCCGTCATGGACGGAACGGTCACCGCGCCGCACAGCGAGGAATACCGCCAGCGGGTCAACACGTGGATCCGGGGCCAGCGCGCCGCCGACGGGATCGTCGACTTCGACGCCGCGGTCCGGGACCCGTCCGACCCGCACGTGCTGGACGCCCGGTACTCCTCCGTCGACCGCCTGCACCCGAACCTGGCCGGCTACCAGGCCATGGCGGCCGCGATCGACCTCGACATGCTGCGGTAAGGGGAGGCCGGGCCGCTACAGTGGCGAGTGCGCACCGCGCCGGCGAGCGCATCACGCGCGGCTCTATGCGGAGGTAACGCCATGAGCGTCCCGTCACAGGCGCAGGCCAGCGGGCTCCGGTTCTCCAGCACCCAGGGCAGGTGGATCCTGCTCGCCACCGTCATGGGCTCGGCGGTGGCGTCCATCGACGCGACGGTCGTCGGGATCGCGCTGCCGGCGATCGGCCGGGACTTCGGCGCCGGGCTGGCGGCCCTGCAGTGGGTGGTCACCGCCTACACGCTGACGCTCGCCGGCCTGCTCCTGCTCGCCGGCGTCCTCGGCGACAAATACGGGCGCAAGCGGGTCTTCCTGACCGGGGTCATCTGGTTCGCCGTCGCGTCGCTGCTGTCCGGCGTGGCACCGGACGCGGGAACCCTGATCGCCGCGCGGGCGCTGCAAGGAGTCGGCGCGGCCCTGCTGACCCCGGGGAGCCTCGCGATCATCGAGGCCACGTTCCGGCCTGACGACCGGGGCCGCGCGATCGGAGCCTGGTCCGGGCTCAGCGGCGTGGGCACCGCGGTCGGCCCGTTCCTGGGCGGCTGGCTCGTCCAAGCCGTCTCCTGGCGGCTGATCTTCGCCATCAACCTTCCGGTCGCGGCCGTGGTGGTCGCCGTCTCCTGGCGGCACGTGCCCGAGAGCCGGGACCCGGGTGCCGCCGGCCCCGTGGACGTACCCGGCGCCCTGCTCGTCACCCTGGGACTCATCGGGATCACCTACGGGCTGATCGAGGGTCCCTCGGACGGCTGGAGCAGCGGTCCCGTGACTGGTGCCCTCGCGGGCGGCGCGGCGCTGGGCTGCGCGTTCGCCTGGCGGGAGCGTCACGCGGCCGCGCCGATGCTGCCGCTGAGCATGTTTTCCTCCGTTCAGTTCACGGTGACCAACCTGGTCACGTTCGTGATCTACGGCGCGATCGGCGGCAGCCTGTTCCTGCTCCCGATCCAGCTGCAGCAGGTCTCGGGATACACCGCCCTGGAGGCGGGCGTCTCGCTGCTGCCGGTCACCGTCATCATGCTGGTCCTGTCCGCGCGGTCGGGAGCCCTGGCCGGGCGCATCGGCCCCCGCCTGCAGATGAGCGCCGGCCCCGTCATGGTCGCCGCCGGGCTGGCGCTGTTCGCCCGGATCACCGAGTCCGGGGACTACCTCACGGAGGTACTGCCGGCGGTCACGGTGTTCGGCCTCGGCCTGGCGGTCACCGTGGCGCCGCTGACCGCGACCGTGCTCGCGGCCGCGCCCGCCGAGCACGCGGGAGTGGCGTCCGCGGTCAACAACGACGTCGCCCGGGCCGCCGGGCTGATCGCCGTCGCCTTGCTCCCCGCCGTCGGCGGGATCACCGGCGGCGCGTACCGGAACCCGGAGCAGCTGTCGGCCGGGTTCCACTCCGCGGTGCTGATCGCCGCCGGGCTGTGCGCCGCGGGAGGGCTGCTGGCCGCGTTCACCGTGCGCAATCCCCCGCGCCCGCCGAGGCCCGCCGCGCGCCCCGCCCCGCACGGCTGCGCTCTCGCCTCCCCGCCGGCCGGGGAGGGCCGTTAACGCTCGGAGCACAGCTTCGCGCCAGTGCCTGGAACCGGCCGGGCATGATAGAAGTTTTCCCTGCGGCCCGCCGCACCCCGAGCGACGGCGGCCGCCAGCAGTGAAGGGACACGCATGACCGTGGACATTCTTCCGGCCCTGCCGGAAGAACTCCGGATGGTGGCAGAAGCCACCGGCCGTTCGGCGGACAAGGAATTCGACCGGGCCCGGGTGAGGGCGTTCGCGGACGGCGGGGACGGGCCGGGCGAGTCCTACCTGCGCGCGGGCGCGGAACTCGGCTGGTTCGGGTTCCTCGCGGGCACCGAGCACGGGGGAGGATCCGCGTCCGGGAACGGGTTCACCGACGCCGCCGTCGTCGCCGCCGAGCGCGGAGCCCGGCTCCAGCCGGGCCCGTACACGGGGCACAGCGTCGTCGTCCGGACCCTGTCCAGGGCCGGTGCCCGGGCCGACGTCCTGCCGAAGCTGACCGAAGGGGAATGCTGGGCCACCTGGCTCGGGCACGGTGGCGGGATCACCGCGACCACGTCCGGCCGCGGGCTGCGCCTCGACGGCGACGTCACCGCGGTGGCCCACGCCGCGGACTGCGCCTGGTTCCTCGTCACCGCCGCCGGGCCCGCCGGGCCCGTGCAGGCGCTGATCCCGGCCGACGCCCCGGGCGTCACCGTCCGTGCTCTGTCCGGCGTCGACCTGACCCGCCGCTGGCACGCGGTCACCCTGTCCGGCGTCGAGGCCGGAGCGGACTCCGTCCTCCCGGCGACCCGGGAACGGCTGGCCGAACAGCACGCCGTCGCGGACCTGCTCACCGCCGCGGACGCCGCCGGGGCGATGCACGCCGACTTCACGCTCGTCGTCGAGCACGCCAAGTCGCGGATCGCGTTCGGCCGCCCCATCGGATCGTTCCAGGCCGTCAAGCATCTCCTGGCCGACACGAGCCTGTGGCTGGAGATGTCCAAGGGCATGGTGGCCGCCGCGGCCGTCGCCCTCGGCGACGGCTCGCCGGACGCGTACTCGCTGGCCGCCGCCGCGGCGTCGTTCACCGGCGAGCGGGGGACCGAGGTCGCGGACAACTGCTTCCAGGTTTTCGGCGGGATGGGCTTCACCTGGGAGCACGACCAGCACTTCTACCTGCGGCGGCTCACCGCGGCGGCCGTGGAGTACGGCACGCCCGAGGCGCACCGCGCCCGGCTATGGGACCTGGCGGCAGCCGGCGAGGCGGAGGAGAACTGAGATGACTGACCTTAACGCCTACCGGGCCCGCGTCGGCGAATGGCTGGCCGCGAACACCGAGCCCCGCGCCGAAGCCCGCCGCGGAGACCCGCTGGGCCTGGGCCGCGAGTTCACCCCGGACGTGCTCGCCGCCGAGCGTGCCCTGCAGCGCAGGCTTCACGAGGCGGGCTACGCCGGGATCACCGTGCCGGAAGAGTACGGCGGCCAGGGCCTGACCCCCGCCCACCAGCAGGTGTTCGGCGAGGAAGCCCGCCCGTACGTGCTGCCGGACTTCGGGCTGATGGGGCACGTCTGCTTCGACGTGTGCATCCCGACGATGCTGGCCCACGCGTCACCGGAGTTCCTGGCCCGGCGCATCCCGGCGATCCTGTCCGGCGACGACCTGTACGCCGAGTACTTCTCCGAACCGGACGCCGGCTCCGACCTGGCCGGGGTCCGCACCCGCGCCGTGCGCCGCGACGACGGCACCTGGCTGCTGTCGGGGTCGAAGACCTGGACCAGCGGCGGCCACTACGCGGACTACGGCATGTGCCTGGCCCGCACCGACTGGGACCAGCCCAAGCACCGCGGCCTCACCTGGTTCGCCGTCCCCGCCACCGCCCCGGGCGTGACCGTCCGCCGGATCAAGCAGATCACCGGCGACGCCGACTTCTGCGAGGAGTTCTTCGATGACGTCGTGCTCACCGACGACGACGTCATCGGCACCGTCGGGGAAGGCTGGAAGGTCACCCAGACGATGCTGTTCTACGAGCGGGGCGGCGGCACCAGCGGTTCGGTCCGGTCCCGCGACGAGTCCGGGACAGCCGGCCGGGGCCGCAGCCCGGTGGCCCCGGACCTGGTCCGGGTCGCCGCCGAAGCCGGGCGTGACGCCGACCCGGCGGTCCGGGACGTCATCGCCCGGGCCCACGTCGACGACCTGGCCCGGGCCGCCCTCGGGGCCCGCCTGGGCGAGCTGATCGCGGCGGACCCGGCGAAAGCGGCCGGATACGCCTCCTACGGCAAGCTCGCCGGCGGCCATTTCGACCCGGTCCGCGCCCGGGCGGCCATGCGGGCCGGCGGCGCCTCCGCGATCGCGTGGGAAGCCACCGCCGCTGACGGCGCGGTCGGCGGCGAGGACGCGCAGCCCCCGGCGGCCGAGGTCGCGTCGGCCCAGTTGCTGAACAGCCGTTTCCTGTCCATCGCGGGCGGCACCAACGAGGTGCAGCGCAACGCGATCGGCGAACGGGTCCTCGGACTGCCGCGCGAGCCCGCCTTCGACACGCGCAAGCCGTTCAACGAGGTCCTCAAGGATGCCCGGACCTGGAACGGGCAGGTCGGCTGAGCGGCCGTATCGGATAACGGTCAGCCAACCGGATATCGATAGGCACTCCGGGGAAAGCGAGCCAGGCCCGGCCCGGCCCGGAGCCGCCAGGTACCTGGACGCGCGGCGATCCACGTGAAAGCCTCGAAATCGAGGAACGTGGATATCAGAGGTGCCCGCATGACCGTGACCGAAATCCGGAAGCACCGGACCGCCGACTTCGCCGACGAAGAAGCCCGCCTGCGCCGTGAGCTCGCGGCGGTCTACCGTCTCGTCGCCCACTACAAGATGACGGACCTCATCTTCAATCACATCTCGGTCCGTCTCCCCGGGCCGGAACACCGGTTCCTGCTCAACCCGTTCGGCCTGCTGTACGAGGAGATCACGGCGTCCAGCCTGGTCATCGTCGGCCTGGACGGGGAACTCATTACCGACGGCCCGTGGCGGGTCAACTCCGCCGGCTTCGTCATCCACAGCGCGATCCACGCCGCGCGCGAGGACGCCCAGTGCGTGCTGCACACCCACACCAGGTCCGGCTGCGCCGTCGCCGCCCAGGAGGGCGGGCTGCTGCCCCTCAACCAGATGTCCATGGAGTTCTACAACCGCGTCGCCTACCACGACTACGAGGGCATCGCCCTGTCCAACGCGGAGAAGGGACGCCTGGTCGCCGATCTCGGCGACAAGCACTCCATGATCCTCCGCAACCACGGCCTGCTCACCGTCGGCCGCACGCCGGGCGAGGCGTTCAAGCGCATGTTCTACCTGGAACGCGCCTGCGAGATCCAGGTCGGCGCGCAGTCCGGGGGAGGCCCCCTCGTCACCCCGCCGCCCGAGGTGTGCGAGCACACGGCCCGCCAGTTCGAAGGCGACCACAGCGACGACGACTACGACAACACCGGCGGCCCCGACCTCCTCTGGCAGGCCATGCTCCGCCAGGTCGAGCGCCTGTACCCGGACTACAAGGACTGACCCGGGCCCGGGCCGCAGGCTCTCCGTCAGCCGAAGACCGTGCCGACGTCGGTCGCCGTGATGCGGTCCAGGGCCCGTTCCGCGATCGCGGCGATGGTCATGGACGGGTTGCACGCGCAGGTGGTGCCCGGCATGAGCGCCCCGTCGACCACGTACAGGCCGCGCTGGCCCAGGACGCGTCCCTCGGTGTCGCACGCCTCGTTCATGCACGCCCCGCCGAGCGAGTGCAGGGTGAGGCTGGCCAGGCCTGTGATGTCGGTCAGCACGGCGCCGGGGCCGGCGATCGCGGTGACCCGCTGGCGGATGCGCTCGGCGAGGACCGCGTCCCCGCCGGCCGGCCATGTCAGGTCGGCGCCCCCGGTCACCGGGTCGTAGGCGATTCGCCCGCGGGTGCCGCTGACCCCGTAGGCGAGCAGCAGGGTGGACTGGGCGTCCAGCGGCGGCGTGACGAGGCGTCCGGCCGGGGCCAGGAGGGACGGCAGGGCCGTGTTCACGCTGAGCGGCGGGATCGCGCACGGGGCGATGGTGTTGGCGACGGAGGGGTTGCTATCCCACTCGAAGCTGCCGTACACCATGGGTCCGCCCTGCGGCGCGCCGAAGTTCTTCGCGGGATCCGTCCAGATGTACCCCTGGTCCCCGTTCGTTCCGTACCCCTGCCCGAGGGCGCCGGGCAGGTCCCGGACGGTGCCGTTCCCGGCCGCGCTGACCAGCAGCCGGGTGGTGCCGACGGAGCCGGCCGCCATGAACAGGGCGGCGGTGGTGATGATCTTCTGCGCGATGACGGTGCCGTGGACGTCGGTGACGTCGGCATGCACCTCCCAGCGGCCGCCGGGAGCCTGCCCGACCGAGGTGACGTTGTGCAGCGCCGCCACGGTCACGTTCCCGGTCGCGCGGGCCTGCCGGAGGTAGGTCACGTCGACCGAGTGACGTCCGCCGTTGTTGACGCCGAGGAGGCAGTCCCCGTTGGTCCAGGACGGCTTCACCCTCCCGGCCAGTTCGGCGAAGAAGTAGCTCCAGTCGACGGGCTGGGGGACCGGCGACACGTCGTACCCCGCGGCCCGGGCCCGGTCGGCGAAGACGCGCACCGGCGCGTACGTCGGGCTGGCGATCAGCGCGTCCGGCGGGGTCGAGGCCCCCAGCATGCGCGCGACCCGAGGGTAGTAGACCGAGTCCATCTCGGAGTAGGGGATCTGGGCCGGGAACCAGGTGGTGAACAGGTTTTCCGTCGGCTGCAGCGTCATGCCCTCGTAGACCAGCGACCCGCCGCCCACTCCGGCCGCGACGAGGGCGATGAGGTTGTCCCCGATGATCGGTTCCAGCAGTCCCGCGTACGGGGGAATGCCCAGCCGCTGGTACTCCGACTGCGCCCAGGAGGTGTAGAAGAGGTCGCGCAGGTCGGGCGTTGCCGCGTGCGGGAACGTCTCGGCGTCCGGCCCGGTGGGCCACCACCGGCCGCGTTCGAGGACCAGCACGGGCACTCCCGCCTGCGCGAGCCGGAGCGCGGCCACGCCGCCGCCGAACCCGGAGCCGATCACGACGGCCGGCGCCTCCGGCCGCGTGAGCGGAATCCGGCTGCCCCGGGCCGCGGTTCCCGTCGCGGTGACGGCAACGGCGCCGACGGCACCGCCCAGAAACGAACGCCTGGTAACGGAATTCATTGGCTTCCCCGTATAATTCGACCATCTGTATTAATTTCTCTTAAATAATTTCATGCCGAACGGATCATGGCTACTCCCCGCAAGATGGGCTCCTGCGCGCCAGATGATCCGCCCGCGTGGTTTCAGACGGAATCTCCTGCGAGCCTGGTAGGGAGAGCAGCAAAGGTGCTGCGGGAAAGGGAGTCTCATGGCGGATTTCGATGACGGCATCGCGGAGACCGGGCTTCCCGGAACCGGCGACGCGGTGCGGACCGACGTGCTGGTCGTCGGGTCAGGGCCGGCGGGGGCGTCGGCGGCGCTGTTCCTGTCCACACTGGGCGTCCCCAACGTCCTGATCACGAAGTACCGGTGGACGGCGAACACGCCGCGGGCGCACATCACCAACCAGCGGGCGATGGAGATCTTCCGCGACATGGGCATCGAGGACCAGGTCCTCGCCGACGCCACCGGGCACGACCTGGTCGGCGACACGGTTTTCTGCACGTCCATCGCGGGCGAGGAGATCGGCCGGATCCGCACCTGGGGCACGCACCCCGCCCGGGAGGCCGACTACCGGCTCGCCTCCCCGTGCCTGACCGTTGACATCCCGCAGACGTACCTGGAACCGATCCTGGTCAAGAACGCGACAGCGCGCGGCACGCAGACCCGGTTCTCCGCCGAGTACCTCTCCCACGTCCAGGACAACGACGGCGTCACGACCCGGGTACGGGACCGGCTGACCGGGCACGAGATCGAGATCCGGTCGAAGTACCTCATCGGCGCGGACGGCGCCCGCTCGAAGGTGGCCGCCGACATCGGGCTGCCGTTCGAGGGCCAGATGGATATCGCCGGCTCGATGAACATCACCTTCAAGGCCGACATCGCCTCGCTCGTCGGGCACCGGCCGTCGGTCCTGTACTGGGTGATCCAGCCGGGCGCCGACGTCGGCGGCATCGGCGCGGGCCTGGTCCGCATGGTGCGGCCGTGGAACGAGTGGCTCATCGTGTGGGGCTACGACATCAACGAAGAGCCGCCGGTCGTGGACGAGGCCGAGGCCATCCGGATCGTCCGCCAGTTGCTCGGCCTGCCCGGCCTGGACGTGGAGATCACCGGCACGAGCCTGTGGGGCAATAACGAGATGTGGGCGACGGACTTGCAGCGCGGCCGCGTCTTCTGCGCCGGGGATGCCGTGCACCGGCACCCGCCGTCCAACGGGCTCGGGTCCAACACCTCGGTCCAGGACTCCTACAACCTGGCCTGGAAGCTGGCCGCCGTGCTGAAGGGGCAGGCGGAGCCGTCGCTGCTCGGGACCTACTCGGCCGAGCGGGCACCGGTCGCGGAACAGATCGTGCGCCGCGCGAACAAGTCCAGCCGCGAGTTCGCCGACATCTTCGAGGCCCTCGGCGTCACCGGCGCGAAGACCGAGGAGGAGATGCGCGCCCGGATCGAGGAGCGCAAGGCCGCTACCCCGGAAGGCGCCGCCACGCGGGCCGCGCTGGTGAAGGCGATGGAGACCAAGCACTACGAGTTCAACGCCCACGGGGTCGAACTCGGGCAGTTCTACGAATCCTCCGCCATCGTCTCCGACGGCACCCGGCCGCCCGCGAGCGCGGATCCGGACCTGTATTACGTCATGTCGACCTCGCCGGGGGCGCACCTGCCGCACGCGTGGGTCGGCGACAGCATGACCCGGAAGGCGATGCTCGACCTCGCCCCGTACGACCAGTGGACCCTCATCACCGGCATCGCCGGCCAGGCGTGGGTCGCCGCCGCGGAGAAGGCAGGCGGCGACTTCGGCATTCCTCTGCGCCCTGTCGTCATCGGGCCCGGGCGGGAGGTGACCGACCTGTACTTCGACTGGGCCCGTCTCCGGGAAACCGGCGAGAGCGGCGCGATCCTGGTCCGTCCCGACAAGCACATCGCCTGGCGGTCGATGAGCCTGCCCGCCGACCCGGACGCGGCGCTGCACGAGGCCCTGGCCAGCATCCTCGGGAAACGGTCCCGCGGAGCCGCTACATGACCTTCGTGCCGTACATTTCTCCCAGTTGATCGGCGAGCAGTTCCAGTCGCACGCCATCGGGGTCTTTGAAGTAGATCGACGTCCTGCTGGCGGTCGTGTACGGGACACCCGCGGCGTCGAGTTTGCCGCGCAGGTACTCCCACTTGTCCTGGGTGACCGAGATGGCGATGTGGTTCACGTTGCCGAGGGTTTCCCGGTACGGCTCCAGGTCCAGGCCCGGGAAGTCGAAGAACGCCAGCAGGTTCCCGTTCCCGACGTCGAAGAAGAAGTGGTTGGATCCCTTGTAGTCGCGGTTGCCGAAGATTTCCGTCAGCGGGAACTCCAGCAGTCCCTGGTAGAACTTGATCGTCTGCTCGACGTCGGAGCAGATGAGCGCGGCGTGATGGATGCCGCGGGCCGATGACTCCGGCCGGTCCGCGTGGACATATTCAGCCTGGAGCCGGGCGCGGTTCTCTTCGATCGCCGCCAGGTTGATCTCGCTCATGTAAGACCTCCAACCGTCATGGGCGCTCGTACCCGAAGCGCCGTCTCGGCAAGCGGCGAACCCGCCGCTCACGCCATCATTCGCGGGTCAGCGTTCCTGTGCTCGTCCTGGATGCTAATCGGGGATTTAATGACGTGTCAAGTACCTTGGGCGGGTTGATAACAGCAACAAGCGTGGGCGGCCGAGCATCGGGGCTCGCTACACGGGCCCGGCCGCGCCGGCGAATTCGGCAAGCGCAGCGGCGTCCCGGTGTCAACGTGCCGGGCTGAGGCCTGTCGCGGACGGAAGGGCGGGCGGCAGGTCGTCGGCGTCGGCGACGGCGCACTGGACGACCGCGTCGCGCGGGTAGTACCTGCCCTGCGCGTAGACCGTGGCGAAGCGCTGCTCGCCGAGGGCGTCGCGGGCGGCCCGGGCCGACTGCTGGTGAACGTCCTCCAGGGCCGCGGTGTTGCTGAGCCGCTGGCCGGTTCGCTCCCACAGTATGTCGGCGGCGCCCAGCAGCCAGGCGCACCGCCCGTGACGCCCGGCCCGGGCGGCCAGCCAGGCGAACACCTCCAGCGCGTACCCGATGCCGAGGATGTCGCCGACCTCGTGCTTGGCCAGCAGGGACCTGGCCACGACGCTGGCGCAGTCCGCTTCCCGCCCCCGCTGCTGGAACAGCGACATGCTCTCGATGACGTCCAGGTAGCCGTACAGCCACCGCTCCCGGGTTTCCCCGGACCGGCGCACGAATGTCTGGTAGCGGCGCGCCGCCGCGTCGACGTTCCCGCTGAGCTGGTACATATGCGCCATGTGACCGTCGAGGCATAGCAGCCCGATGCGATCGCCGACGCTCTCCAGCAGGCGCTCGGCCTCGTATCCGGCCTCGGCCGACTCGTCGTACCGGCCGCCGAACGCCTGGGCGAGGCACAGGTACAGGTACCCGCGTCCCTGCACCAGTGTGTCCCCGAGTTCCTCGGCGATCTCGATGCCCTCGCGGGCGTCGTCGACGGCCTTGGAGATCTTGCCCTCGAATTCCGAGACGTAGCTCCAGACGACCAGGGCCCGGGCCCGTTCCCGCGTTCTGCCCGGGAACTTCCTCGCGACCTTGTCCAGCCAGTAGCCGCCCTCGCGCAGCCGTCCCGAGGCTATCCAGTACCCGTAGAGGTCGGCGGCCAGTTCGGCGCCGTCCCGCACCCGCCCGTCCCGGCCCGACTCCAGCGCGTACTCCAGCGCGGCCGTGAGGTTGGCGTGCTCGCGTACCAGTTCGTGGTACCGCTCCACTTGGTCGTCGTCGAGGAAGTGGTCCCCGAAATACCGGGCCTTGGCGCGGTAGAGGGCGATGAACCGGTCCTGGACGCCGGTTTCGGCGCCGGACGCGGAGAGCCGCTCCGCGCCGAACTCGCGGATGGTGTCCAGGAAGCGGAACCGGTTCTGGCCGCCGGCGGGCTCTTCCTTCACGAGCACCGACTTGTCCACGAGGCCGATGAGCGTTTCGGCGACGCTGCCGCGCGGCAGGTTCCGGCCCGCGCACACCGCCTCGGCGGCGTCGATGGTGAAGGACCCGGCGAAGACCGACAGCCGTTCCCACAGGGCCTGCTCGGAGGGGGTGCACAGGTCGTAACTCCACCCGATGGTCGCCAGCAGCGTCCGGTGACGGGCCTCCGCCCGGCTCGGGTCCTCCACGACGGTCAGCCGGCCTTTGCTCCTCGGCTGCGGGGTGACCGCCGCGGGCAGCCGGTCCGTGGCGGGGCGCTGTCCGTCGCCGATGGCGAGATGGCTGGTGAGCAGCCGTGCCAGCTCGGACAGCGACAGCGTCCGGAGCCGGACCGCGGCCAGTTCGATGGCCAGCGGGATGCCGTCGAGGCGCTCGCAGACCGTGACGACCTCGGGCCGGTTTTCCGTGGTGAGGGCGAAGTTCCCGGCCGCGGCCGCGGCGCGGCGGGTGAAGAGATCGGTCGCGTCGCCGGAGCGGGACTCGTCGTCGGCACCGGGGAGGCTGAGCGGGAACAGCGGGAAAACGTTCTCGCCGTTCACGTCCAGCGGCTGCCGGCTGGTGGCCAGCACCCTGACGCGATGGGTTCCTTCCAGGACTGCCTCGGCGAACTCGGCGCAGGCATCGATGAGGTGCTCGCACGTGTCGAGCACGAGCAGCATCTCGCGCTCGTGCAGGTAGTCGAGCACGACCTCCACCGCGGCCCGCGAGTCCTGCCCGGACAGCCCGAGCCGGGCCGCGACGGTGTGCGGCAGGAGTTCCGGGTCGCTCAGGGCGGACAGCGGCGTCACGCACACGCCGTCGGCGAACCGGGACGCGACCCGGGCGGCCGTGCGGAGCGTGAGGCGGGTCTTGCCGACTCCGCCGGTCCCCAGGACGGTGACCAGCCTGGCCTGTGAGAGCAGGCCGGTCAGCCGGGCCATCTCGGGCCCGCGGCCGACGAACGGCGTCGCGTCCGCCGAAGGCTCGCTCAGCTCAAGCTGGCCGGGGACGTACACGTGGGACACGGTGACCTCGCGAAGTCGGGTGACGTTAGAGTACTACGCAATTGCGCATGATGTGGCGTACGTCACCGCGCTCCGTAAGGAACGCGAAAGCGCGGAAACGCCCAAACTGCTCAGCGTGTCTTCAAGCGGGTCCGGGCGCCCGGGTAGTACCGTCGGTCCATGCGCTACGGCTTCCTCGTTGATCTGCAGGACGTCGTGGCGCTGGCCGCCCACGTGGCCGACAAGGCCGCGGGCCGGGACGGCGTTCTCCTCGACGATCTGGACGCGGCTCTCGACAAAATCGACGCCCAGGGGCGATCGTAGAAGCGTGACCCTGGCCGTCGTCTTCCGGGAGACGGCGCTCCGTACGCTCGCTCGCATCCGCCGGGAGGACGCGGGCTTCTTCGCGTGCGCGCGGCGCGCCATCGCGGCGCTCCCGCGCGAGCCCCGGCCCGACGCCGCCGTCCCCTGGGGCACGACCGGCATCTACCGCCTGCGCGTCGGCCGCATCCGCGTCCTGTACGAGATCGACGAGGACGCCGCCGCCATCTACATCATCAACGTCGGGCAGCTCGCCTGAGGGGGAGTACCGAAGGCCCGTTCCGGCAATCGATTGCGGTCTGAGCCCGGGCCGAAAAGCGCATTGAACTGCGCCGATGTGCGTTGCATCGCCGGTGCAACCGGCGCAGAGTGGGATGCGGCAGACACGGAGCGGACCACCGAGGGCGCAGATGCGGTTCATCGCGGAGACGACGACGGACGGCGTGACCGAGCGCCTGTTCACGGTCGAGGGAATTGACGGCACGCCGGACGACGCGCCCGGCGCGGTCTGGTCGCCGGCCGGGGCCGACGGCCCCCGCCCCCTGGTCCTGCTCGGTCACGGCGGTGGCGGGCACAGCACCCACCCCTCGGTCCTCGCCCGCGCGCGGCGGTACGTGACCGGGAGCGGCTACGCCGCGGCCGCCCTCGACATGCCCGGCTGGGGCGGACGTCCGACCCCGCCCGAGTACGGGCCGTTCAACGCCGAGATCGACGGGCTGAGCGCCGAGGGCAAGCCGCTGGGGGACGCGTTCGCCCGCCGCGGCGTCGTCGCCGCCGAACTCGCGGTCCCCGAATGGCGGGCCGCCCTGTCGTGGCTCCTGGACCAGGACTGGATCGGCCCCGGCAGCCCGGTCGGCTACTGGGGCGTGTCGCTCGGCACCGCGGTCGGCCTGCCCCTGGCCGCCGCCGAGCCGAAGATCACCGCCGCCGTGCTCGGCCTCATGGGCCACGAGACCCTGGCCGGCGACGCCGCCCGGCTGACCGTTCCGGTCGAGTTCCTGCTGCAGTGGGACGACGAGGTCGTGCCGCGGGACTCGGGCCTGGCGCTGTTCGACGCCATCGGGTCAGCGGAGAAGACCCTGCACGCCAACCCGGGCGGGCACGCGGACGTCCCCGGGTTCGAGACCGCCGGCTCCGAGCGTTTCTTCGCCCGCCACCTGGCGCCCGCGGCCCCCGGGTAGGGGACAGCTCAGGGTCAGGTCGGGGTCATGCCGGATGGCGGGCGGCCGCCGGCGGACGCACCCTGGAAGGGTCACATCCTGACTTGAACGGAGTGTGATCACCATGCCTGTGATCATCATCCTCGCCCTCGTCGCGGCCGCCGTCTTCGTGGTCGTGACCGTGCTCGGCGCCGCCGCCCACCTCCTGTTCTCGCCGTGGCTGCTCCTGGTCGCCGCGGTCGTGCTCCTGGCCTGGTTCGGCAGGCGCCGCCGCGCCCGCCGGTGAGGCTCCGGGTCAGCGGCCGGGGACGGCGCCGCTGGCCAGCAGCCTGCGCTCCAGGAACGGGGCCAGGGTCTGCGAGTAGGCCTGCGTGAAGTGGTGGCCGTCGAAGTAGACCAGCACGTTCCCCACGACCGCCGGACAGCTTCTGGCGCCGCAGATCAGGTCGTTCATGCCGATCACGGGGGCGCCGGTCATCCGGGCGGCGGTCGCCGACGGCGGACCGGGCGCGATGGCGCTGGCCTTCGGCGCGTCGCAGCGGGAGTTCTGGCTGCCGTACTGCCACACGCAGGCCGGGGCGTCGATGCCGGGATCGGGGGTCTCGCGGATCGCGGCCACGCGGACATGGCGGGCCCGCAGCTGCTTCCAGTACGCGGCTTCCCCGGCGCCGATAGCCGCCCGTGACCGCGCCGAGTTCCTCGGGTAGCCGACGGCGTTCTCGGCGGGATCGGAACTGGTGATCACCAGCTGGGGGCGGACCGTGGTGAGCAGGTCGTGCAGGACCGCATGCCCCCAGGCGGTGCAGGCCGAGTAGGTGCCGCCCGTGCCGGGGGCGAGCGCCGGGGTCGCCGACCAGGCACAGGACCCGTGCAGCTCGGTGACGAGCTTCCAGTGCTTCTGCTTGGCGATCACGTTGAGGGCCTCCCACCAGTTGCCCGCGATCGAGTCCCCGACGAGGGCCACCGTCATCGTGGGGTGCGTGGTGTCGCCGAACACGCACGGCGCCGGCGTGGCCGCGCTCTGGTGATCCAGGCAGTGCGTCCAGTACGAGGGCGCGGTGGCCTGAGCGGGCGGAGGCAGCACGGGCTTGCCGTGCGAGACCGGGGCCGCCCGGCCGTTCGCGGAGGCGAGGGCCGCGGCCCCGGGGTACCCCGGGCCGAGCCTGCCGTTCCACGGCGGAGGCTCGGACGCGATGTAGGCCGCGGCCAGCGCGACCGGGACCGCGGCGGCCAGCGCCACCGACACCGACCGCCAGCCGTGGCCCCGCAGCGCCCGGGCCAGCCGGACGGGGTCCTCGACGAATGTCTTCGACAGCCAGGCCAGGACCACCGACACGGCCAGCAGCGCCAGGCCCGCGGCCAGTCCCGGGGGCTGGCCGCGCCAGGCCGTGAACAGGTTGATGACGGGGTAGTGCCACAGGTACAGCGAGTAGGAGATCCCGCCGGCGAACACCATCGGCCGGGCCGCCAGCAGCCGCCGGGCCGGGAACCGGCCGCCGCCGGGCCAGTCCGCGTCCGGGCCCGCGTGGCCGCCGGCGATGATCGCCACGGCGCCCAGGACGGGCAGCAGGGCCAGGTCGCCGGGGAACGGCATGGCCCCGTTGAGCACGAACGCCGAGGCCGCCACGGCGGCCAGCCCGGTCCAGGCCAGCCACCGCCGGCCCGCGAGCCAGCCGGCCGCCCGGGCGGGCGCGAGGGCGAGCAGGCCGCCCGCGCCGAGTTCCCACATCCGGGTCGTCGTCGCGAAGTAGGCGGCGGCCGGGTCGTGCTGGGTGTCCCACACCGAGTACGCCAGCGACCCGGCGACCAGCGCCGTAGTCAGCACGCCGACCGCGGCCCGCCGGGTTCGCCAGGTGTCTGGCCCGGTCCCGGCCCCGGGTCCGGCCCCGTTCCGGCGGGCCCGGGCCAGTCCCGCCGCGGCCAGCGCCGCGAGGACGAACAGCAGCGGCCAGACCAGGTAGAACTGCTCCTCGACCGACAGCGACCAGAAGTGCTGCACCGGGCTGGCCGCCTCGTTGGACTTCAGGTAGTCGACCGCGTCGTGCGCCAGCTGCCAGTTCTGGAAGTACAGGGCGCTGGCCAGGACCTGCTGCGCGGTGTCGGCCAGGCGGGTGGCCGGGATGACGAGCCGCGAGACCCCCCACGTGACGAGGAGGACGAGCACGGCGGCGGGCACGAGGCGCCGCGCCCGCCGTCCCCAGAAGCCGACGAGCGAGACCTTCCCCGTCTCCGCGTAGCCGCGCCACAGGTGCCCGGTGATCAGGTAGCCGGAGATGACGAAGAAGACGTCGACCCCGGCGAACCCTCCCGGGAGCGCGGCGGGGAAGAGGTGGTAGATGACCACCATCCCGACGGCGATCGCGCGCAGTCCCTGGATATCGGGCCGGAAACCGGATCTCGCGGGGGCGGGAGTTGGTACGTTCTCAGGGGTTGTCCTGGTCGCCGTCGTCGCCGCCAGCGTGCTCACCTGCTCCTTTGCTCGTCCTGGTCCCTCGTGCGCCCGAACGCTCAATCTTATGGAAGCAGTTAAGAAATAGCTTAGATTTGGCTAAATAGTCTCTGAGCCGGACGTTTCGCGACCCTCGTTCCTCCCGTCACCCGCGCCGCCGAGGCCGGCCGGTTGTGCCGGCGGCGAGTGCGACCCGTCAGCGCTACCGGGCGGTCCAGCCGCCGTCGATCATGATGGTCTCCCCGGTGATCAGCGACGCGGCGGGCGAGGCCAGGAACACGACCACCCCGGACACCTCGACCGGTTCGCCGATACGGTGCAGGGCGGCGATCCGCTCGATGACGTCCGCGCGGAACTCCGGGTGGGACAGGGCCGGGCCGGTGCCGGGCGTGCGAATGAAGGTCGGAGCCACGGCGTTGACCGTGATCCCGCGGGAGCCCCACTCCACGGCCAGGCACTTGGTCAGGTGCGAGACCGCCGCCTTCGTCATGCAGTACACCGACTCGCCCGGCAGCGCCACCGAGCCCGCCTGCGAGCCGACGTTGACGATCCGCCCGTGCTCCTGCCGGATCATGACGCGCCCGACCGCCTGGCTGACCAGGAACGTGCCTTTGACGTTGACGTTCAGGGTCGCGTCGAGGTCGGACTCGGTCACGGACTCAGCCGGGTT
This sequence comes from Streptosporangiales bacterium, assembly GCA_009784565.1. Classification (GTDB taxonomy): domain Bacteria; phylum Actinomycetota; class Actinomycetes; order Streptosporangiales; family Streptosporangiaceae; genus Trebonia. The sequence goes on from WRBL01000076.1 coordinate 17,460, forward strand.
CCGGGGTGCGATCCCCGCGTTGTTGACCAGGACGTCGATCCGGCCGAACGCCTCGACCGCCGCCTCCACCGCCGGGCCGATCTGGTCCGCCTGCCCGATGTCCAGCTGGACCGGCACCGCGCGCCGCCCCATCGCCTCGATCTCCGCCGCGACGCCGCTGTCGGAATTCACGTCGCGCAGTCCCAGCGCCACGTCCGCGCCGGAGGCGGCCAGCGCCAGCGCGATGGCGCGTCCCAGCCCCCGGCCCGCGCCCGTCACGAGCGCGACCTGCCCCTCAAGATCGAACCTCGGCAGTACCGGCGTATTCTCAGTTGACGATTGCGTGCTCATCCGGCCCATCGTCTCGCAGGGCCGCGCGGCGGTCTCGTCCCGGGGCGCCCTTGTCGTCCTTCCGGCCCGGCGTTAGCGTTTTGCGTGTCGGGGCGTATAGCCCGAAACCGGACTCGTGAAGGAGCGGCTGATGCCTGTCGTCGGGCTGGGACACACCGGGCTCTGGGTCGATGACCTGGAGAAGATGCGGGACTTCTACGAGCGGGTGATCGGCCTGACCGTCACCGACTCCGACGACGAGCAGGGCATGGTGTTCCTGAGCGCGCAGCCGGGCATCGAGCACCACGAGTTCGTGCTGCAGCGGGGCCGGACCGCGCCTCCGGGCTCCAAGCTCCCGCACCAGATCTCGTGGCGGGTCGACTCGGTGGAGACCCTGCAGATGTACCACGAGCGGTTCAAGGCCGAGGGCGTCCCGGTCCAGCAGGAAGTGACCCACGGCAACGCCTACGGCATCTACTTCTTCGACCCGGAGGGCAACCGGGGCGAGGTCTACCTGCGCATCGACCGCCCCGTCCCGCAGCCGTTCCGCAAGTCCCTCAACCTTGAGCAGCCCGTCGACGACGTCCACGCCGAGGCCGAACGCCTCCTCAACGACGGCACCCCGGCCTACCAGCCCGCCACCTGGACTCCCCTCCCGGACTCCGCCGGCAGTAGCCGCCGCCGGGCCGTCTTGCCCGCTTATCGACATTGATGTCGGCCGAAGTTAATCTTCGGTCATGGCACCTGACGTGACGGGAGAGGACGACTCGGCTCCCGGGGCCCTAGAGGGAATCCGCGTGCTGGAGCTCAGCACGGTGATCATGGGCCCGTACGCGGCCCAGATGCTGGGCGACCTCGGGGCCGACGTGATCAAGGTCGAGACCGGCGAGGGCGACATGAACCGGGCCATGCCCGGGCCGCCGGGCATGTCGGGAGTATCGCTGACCATCAACCGGAACAAGCGGAGCGTCCGGCTCGACCTGAAGAAGCCCGCGGACCGGGAGGCCTTCGGCCGGGTTCTCGACACCTGCGACGTTTTCCTGACCAACCTCCGCCCGGGCGCCCTCAAACGGCTCGGGCTCGCCTACTCCGACGTCAGCGCCTCCCGGCCGCGGATCATCTACTGCCAGGCGGCGGGGTTCCGCTCCGGGACGCCGGAGGAGGACCGGCCCGCCTACGACGACATCATCCAGGCGGCGACCGGGCTGCCCCGGCTGAACGAGGCCGCCGCCGGGAAGGCCGCCTTCCTCCCGACGATCATGGGCGACAAGGTGTCCGGGACGACCGTGCTGTCGGCGGTCCTGGCCGCGCTGCTGCACCGGGAACGGACCGGCCAGGGCCAGCGGGTCGAGGTCGCGATGTTCGACGCCGTGCTCGCCTTCACCCTGACCGAGCACCTGGCCCGGGCGGCGGCGCCGGGCGGGCAGGCCGGCTACAGCCGGGTGCTGACCAGCACGCGCGGCCCGCACCGGACCCGGGACGGGTACCTCGCCGTACTGCCCTACAGCGACGCCCAGTGGCGGCGCCTGTTCAAGGCGGCCGGGCACGAGGACCTGCTCGCCGAGCCGTACCTGGCGACCTACGCCGCCCGCACCGAGCACGCGGAGCAGGCCTACGCCACGCTGGGAACGATCATCGCCGAGCGGACCACCGCCGAGTGGCTGGAGATCTGCGACGCCGAGGACATCCCCGCCACCACCGTCCCGTCGGTGGCCGAGATCGTCGAGGACGAGACGCTGCACCGCGGCATGCTGACGCTCGCGGAGCACCCCGTCATCGGCCCCTACCGGGTCGTCGGCCCGAACATGATCCTCGACTCCACGCCCGTCCGCGTCCGCCGCCACGCCCCGGTGGCCGGCGAGCACACCGCGGAAGTGCTGGCCGAGGTCGGCCTCACCGGCGAGGAGATTCGCGCGGTCACCGGGGGTTGAGCCACTCCGGGTTCGGCTCGCGGCGCAGGTCCAGGGTCCGGATCCAGGCGTCGTTGATCGCCCGCCCGGCGCCGGCCTCGGTGTAGAGCGCGTCATCGCCCCGGACGTAGAGCCAGTAGCAGGTGTGCCGGGTCATGGCCAGCAGCACCGCCGCCGTCGGCCGCGGGTCGACCGCGGGATCGGCCAGTCCCCGGACCTGCCAGCGCCGGATCCGGCCGGCGATCCGCTCCAGGTCCTGGCCGTGCCGGGCGACCCGCCGGGCGGTGATCTCATCGTCGATGTGGGCCAGCTGCTCGGTGAGGGCGTAGATCGCGGCGTTCGCCCGGTAGGCCTCCATGTACCGTTCGTGCGACCGGCGCAGCCCGTCGATCACGTCGAGGCTCTCGTCGCCGGGACGGGAGCTGAGCGCCTCGTCCATCACCGCGGTGACCTCGTCGGCCACCACGCGGAACACGTCGATCTTCGCGGGGAAATACGTGTAGAAGCTGCCCCGGGCCACGCCGGCCTCGGCGACGATGTCGGCGACGCCGGTGCTGAGGTAGCCGTCGCGCTCGAACACGCGCCGGGCCGCGTCGATGAGGGCCCTCCGGGCCTGCTCGCCCCGCCTGGTCGAGCGTGAGGCGTGCGCCGCCCGCCGTCCGGCGGCCGTCCCGGTGGGAACCCAGCCGCCCCGGGTACGGCGGGAAGGGGCCGGCGGCTCCGGTACCGGCATGCGCGTCCTCTCCCGTGCCGTCGTGCGGAAACGTTACTCGACATTGATGTCGATTAGAGTGTATATGTCGAGGGTGACCGACACTACTGCGCCGCCCGGCGGTGACTGGGCGGACCTGACCGAAGACAAGCTCCGTGCCCTCGTGCGTTCCTGGGTGGCGGAGAACTGGGATCCCGGGCTGTCGCTGCGGGAGTGGCGCGAGCGCCTGGTCTCGTCCGGCTGGGCGGTCCCGTCCCGGCCCGCCCGCTGGCACGGCAAGGGCATGCCCGCCTGGGCCGACCAGGTGGTGACCAGCGAGATCGGCCGGTGCGGCGCCGTCTCCGCCCTCCCGGCCGGGCCGGGCAACCTGGCCGGGCCCACCATTCTCGAGCACGGTCCCGATCACCTGCGCGAGCGCTTCCTGCGCACCCAGCTGACCGGCGAGGAAGACTGGTGCCAGCTGTTCAGCGAGCCGTCGGCCGGATCCGACCTGGCCGGGCTGACCACGACCGCGGTTCTGGACGGCGACGAGTGGGTGATCAACGGCCAGAAGGTGTGGAACACCCGGGCCCAGTACGCCGACCTGGGCCTGCTGCTGGCCCGCACCGACTGGGAC
>WRBL01000077.1 GCA_009784565.1 Streptosporangiales bacterium
AACCCACCCACCGTGGGTGCGTAGGAGCGGCCGTTGTCGTTCACGATCACGACCAGGTTTGGCGGCTGCAACTCGGCGATCTGGTTCAGCGCCTCCCAGGCCATGCCGCCGGTGAGGGCGCCGTCGCCGATCACCGCGACGACCGCGCGGTCCCGCTCGCCCCGGACCCTGAACGCCTTGGCCATGCCGTCGGCGTAGGACAGGCTGGTGGAGGCGTGCGAGTTCTCCACGAGGTCGTGCTCGGACTCGGCCTGGCTGGGGTAGCCCGACAGGCCGCCCTCCTGCTTCAGGGAGCCGAACTCCGCGACGCGGCCGGTCAGCAGCTTGTGGACGTAGGACTGGTGCCCCGTGTCGAAGATCAGCTTGTCCTTGGGCGAGTCGAACACCCGGTGCATGGCGAGCGTCAGTTCCACGACCCCGAGGTTCGGCCCGAGATGGCCGCCCAGCCGCGTGCAGGTCTCCACGAGCAGGTCGCGGATCTCGCTGGCCAGCAGGGACAGCTGGTCCTGGGAAAGGTTCTTGAGGTCCTGCGGGCCGGTGATGTTCTCCAGCATGGTCACGGCGTGCTCCCCCTCATGTTCATGCGGTGCGGGCGCCTGTCGGTCGATTCCCCGAGTGTACGGCTGCTCACCGGCGTGACTCATGAACGGCTCCCGGCTTTGCCGACACGCGCGTCGGACTTGTGCGAACGGTTGCTGGACGCCGTTGATCCTACTGCCCGGTATGCGGCCACGACCGGGCCGTGGCCCGTTCGTGACCGCACTCACCCTTTTTTGGACCTAACGGAGCGGGCTTCCAGCCCCGGCCCCCCGGGCGTCCCCGGGTCAGCCGGAGGGCCTCGCGTCCGGGTCCTGGACCGCGCCTTCGCTCTCCGGGGACGCGACGCCGAGGACTTCCCGGCGGACGGCCTCCAGGTGAGACAGCTGGTTCGCGGACGGGCCCTCGGTGCCGGCGGCGGGAACCGTGACACCGGACAGGACGTCATCGGTGCGCGGCGTGGTCAGGGTCAGCACGTCGCCGAAGCCGGGGGCGGCCTTGTCCCGGGCGGTGAGCGCCGGGATGTTCCACCGCTGCTCGACGGTCTTCAGGATGGACGTGTGGTCCAGCGGCGTGGTGCCGTCCGGCACCCGGTACACGGTGCCCGCCTGGATCAGCGGCGAGATCAGCAGCGCCGGCACCCGCGGCCCGAACCGGTCGAACCCGAATCCCTGCTCCCCCGGGGTGCTGTCCGGCGGGGTGGCGCCCCACGGCGGGGCGACATGGTCGTAGCAGCCGCCGTGCTCGTCGTAGGTGAGCACGAAGAGCGTCTGGTCCCACTTCGGGCCGGACCGCAGCGCCTCGTAGGTGTCGTGGATGAGCTGCTCGCCCTTGGACACGTCGTAGTTGGGGTGCTGGCTGTTGCCGGTGGAGCCCCAGCTCGGCTCGAGGAAGCTGAAGGACGGCAGCGTCCCGGCCTTGGCCGCGGCCTGGAAGTCCTTGAACTCCCCGAAGTTGGAGGCCGGCGCGCTCGAGGTGTCGGGAAAGTCCGCCTTGGTCAGCGGGGTGGCGTCGTACCCGTACACGACCCAGCTCACGCCGGCCTTGGTCAGCGACCCGAAGATCGAGGGACAGCTGTAGGTCTTGGTCTTGTCGTCCATGTGGCCCTGGCTGGTGCCGGCCAGCGCGAACGCGCGGTTGGGCAGCGTCTCGGTCGGCACCGAGCAGAACCAGTGGTCGCAGACGGCGTAGCCCTTGGCCAGCGCGGACAGCACCGGCAGCGCGCCGGGGGTGAAGCAGCCCATGATGTCGTTGGCCGTGGTGCCGGGGAGAATCGACCAGCCGTCGGTCTTCTCCCAGCCGATGGTGTAGGAGAAGTCCTTGATGAAGCCGTTCATCGTGGCGGCCGTGCCGGACGCGGGGGCGGTGTCACTCCCCCACAGCTGGTCGTTGGTCGCGGTGTAGCCCTCGCCGGGGTCAGCGCCGGGCATGAAGTACGCGTTCGCCGTCGACGGCGTGATCTGGGAGACCGTGACCGGGCTTCCGTCGGTGCCCGGGTTGGTCTCCTTCCCGGTCAGGCCCTCGTAGGACTGGCCCGCCGGCGACTTGTTCCCGGCGTCGGTGTAGAGAAAGCCCAGCATGTGGTCGAAGGACCGGTTCTCGAGCATCAGCACCACGATGTGCTCAATCGACTGCAGGCCCGTGGCGTTGCTGGCGGCCATCGGCACGCCTCCCATTCCCCGTTGTTCTCTGATATTCCCGTCAGGACGACCCTAACGGGAATATCGCGTTCCGCACGGAACTGTTAACGGAGAGTTTGATTAATCAGGAGCCGTTGCGGAGGGAGCGGGCCTTGTGGGCGGCGGTGCGGGCCTCCTTGGCGATCCGCTGGTCCGGGTGGTACTGGCCGATATGGGCCAGGACGCCCGGCGCGTCCGGGTGGGACACGCGGGAGATCATCTCGAACAGCGCGGTTTCCTCGCCCGCGGGCACCGAATCGCCGAGGCAGTCGGCCACGGCCTCCGGGTCCGGGTCCTCGTCGTCGCAGGCCAGCACCAGCATGTCGGTGGCAACCCAGGCCAGGTCCTCCGGCAGCGGTTCCAGCTCGGCCGGGACGGCCCGGTCCGGGTCCGCCGCCAGCCCGGTCAGGGCGATCTTGGCGTAGGCCCGCAGGGCCGGCACCGGCAGGTTCTCCCGCCATACCGGCTCGGCGCCCGCTCCGATCCGGGTGACCACGGAGACCGCGAGCAGGCGCGAGTCCGGGCCCTCGTCGGCGGCGACCCGCAGCAGTTCCCGGGCGGCCTGGCCCGGCTCCCGCTGGGCTACCCAGGCGTCGGCCTCGGCCTCGAACTCGTCGGGCCCCGCGTCGTCGGCCACCAGGAGCAGCTGCCCGGCGTCCATCTCCGACACGCTGGCGGGCAGCAGCGGGACTTCCACGCCGATCTCCTCGAGTTCCTCCCGGACGGCCCACAGCCCGAGCGGGGTCAGCCGGACCGCTCCGTCGTCGGCCTCGGGCGGACTGACGGCGCCCAGCGACGCCAGCATGCCGGTGACCAGGCGGGCCGGGTCACCGTAGCCGCCGGTCAGGGCCTGGCGCGCGGCCTCGGCCTCGTCCTCTTCCATCTCGGAGGTCGCGGTGTCCAGCATGACCTCGCTGATGTCGGTCAGGGCCAGTCCCTCGCCCCGCGCCAGGAACAGCATGATCGCCATGGCGATGCCCTGGCCGTCCAGCTCGGCCTCCTCCGCGTCCTCGGCGACGCTGTCGCCGAGGACGTCGAAGGTACCGGACAGGACGCTGGCGAACGTGGCCCGCCATGCCTCCAGCACGTCCTCGTCGTCGCTGGAGGACCACAGGTCCGCCGTCTCCCCGCTCACGACGCGCTCGGGGTCGAAGAGCACGGGCCCGGCCTCGTCGTCCTCGTCCTCTTCGTCGAAGCGGATCCAGTCCGAGGTGAGCGCGAACTCCCACATGAACGGGAGCTCGCCGCCCTCGACGCCGATCTCGCGGGCCGCCTCGGCGGCGTCGGAGCCGGCCAGGTCGCCCTCGTCGGTAACGGCGCGGCCCCCGGTGCCGACCCAGGCGGCCAGCCTGGCCAGCGTGCCGGGCAGCGCGGTGCCGCGGGCCGCCTTCGCGAGATCGGTCTCCGGCGGCAGCCTCAGCGCGGGCAGCTCGTCCGGCAGCCCGATCGCATCGGCCACGTCCTCGAAATCGAGGCCAATGAGATCGAGATCGTCGAGGCCGTAGGAGTCGTCCAGGTCGTCGATGAACTCGATGTCGTCATCGTCGTACGCCGGGCCCTCGCCGCCGTCGAACGTGTCGTCCGCCATGCCTGAAAGACTATCGGCCGCGGCCGGTTCCGGGTGCGAAAAGCGCCCGCCGCTTCAGGCCCGTTTCCCGGGCCGTCCGCGACGGGCGCCTTGTCGTTTACCTGCCCGTACCTACTTCTGGCCGGCCCGCAGCGAGCGGAGCACGTACTGCATGATGCCGCCGTGCCGGTAGTAGTCGGCCTCGCCCGGGGTGTCGATCCGGACGACCGCCTTGAACTCCTTGCCGTCCGCGGTCACCGTGACCTCGCGCGGGGTCGTGCCGGAGTTCAGCTCCTCGATGCCGGTGACGGAGAAGGTCTCCTGCCCGGTCAGGCCGAGGGACTCCGCGGACTCGCCCGGCTTGAACTGCAGCGGCAGCACGCCCATGCCGATCAAGTTGGAGCGGTGGATGCGCTCGAAGGACTCCACCAGCACCGCGCGGACGCCGAGCAGCTTGGTGCCCTTGGCCGCCCAGTCGCGGGAGGACCCGGATCCGTACTCCTTGCCGCCGAGCACGATCAGCGGGGTGCCCGCCTCGATGTACTCCTGGGAGGCGTCGTAGATCGACGTCTCCTTGCCGTCCTTGACGGTCACGCCGCCCTCGGTGCCGGGCGCGAGCTGGTTGCGCAGCCGGATGTTGGCGAACGTGCCGCGCACCATGACCTCGTGGTTACCGCGCCGGGAGCCGTAGGTGTTGAAGTCAGCCCGGTCGATGTTGTGCTCGGTCAGGTACAGGCCGCCGGGGGCGGTGGACTTGATCGCTCCGGCCGGGGAGATGTGGTCGGTGGTGACCGAGTCGCCCAGCTTGGCCAGGACCTTGGCGCCCTTGATGTCGCTGACCGGCGCCGGCTCGGCGGGCATCCCGTCGAAGTACGGAGGCCGGCGGACGTAGGTGGACCGCGCGTCCCACTCGAAGGTGTCTCCCTCGGGGACGTCCAGGCCGCGCCAGTTCTCGTCGCCCTTGAAGACGTCGGCGTAGCCGGCGTTGAAGCCCTCGGCGGCGACGGAGCTGCTGACGACCTCGGCGACCTCGGACGGGGACGGCCAGATGTCGGCCAGCATGACCGGCTTGCCCTCGGCGTCGGTGCCGACCGGCTCGTTGTCGAGGTCGATGTCCATGGTGCCGGCCAGGGCGTAGGCCACGACCAGCGGCGGGGACGCGAGGTAGTTCATCTTCACGTCCGGGTTGATCCGGCCCTCGAAGTTCCGGTTGCCGGACAGCACCGAGACCGCGGTCAGGTCGTTTTCGTTGATCGCGCTGCTGATCTCGGTCGGCAGCGGGCCGGAGTTGCCGATGCAGGTGGTGCAGCCGAAGCCGACGACGTTGAAGCCGAGCTTGTCCAGGTAGGGCAGCAGGCCGGCCCGCTCGTAGTAGTCCATGACCACCTTGGAGCCGGGCGCCAGGGACGACTTGACCCACGGCTTGCGAGCCAGGCCCTTCTCGACCGCCTTCTTGGCCAGCAGGCCCGCCCCGACCATCACGAACGGGTTGGACGTGTTGGTGCAGGAGGTGATGGCCGCGACCACGACGTGGCCGTGGTCAAGCTCGGTCTCGGTGCCGTCGGCCAGGGTGACCTTGACGGTCTTCCGGACGCGGCCGGTGTCCGGGGTCTGCGGGTCCGAGGCCGGGAACGAGCCCTCGCCGTTGCCGTTGCCGCCGGTGTAGGTCGGCAGCGCGTCGCGGAACGCGGTCTTGGCGTTCGACAGCTCGATCCGGTCCTGCGGGCGCTTCGGGCCGGCGATGGAGGGCACGATGGTCGACAGGTCGAGCTCAATCTCCTCGGAGAAGCGCAGCTCGCGGGACGGGTCGTTCCAGAGCCCCTGCTCCTTGGCGTACGTCTCGACCAGCTCAATCTGGTCGGCGGGACGGCCGGTGAGCTTCAGGTACTCCAGGGTGGCGTCGTCGATCGGGAAGATCGCGCAGGTGGAGCCGAACTCCGGCGACATGTTGCCGATGGTGGCACGGTTCGCGACCGGGACCTCGGCCACGCCCTCGCCGTGGAACTCGACGAACTTGCCGACCACGCCGTGCTTGCGGAGGATCTCGGTGATCGTCAGCACCAGGTCGGTGGCCGTGGCGGTCTGCGGGAGCTGGCCGGTCAGCTTGAAGCCGACGACCTTCGGGATCAGCATGGAGATCGGCTGGCCGAGCATGGCGGCCTCCGCCTCGATGCCGCCGACGCCCCAGCCCAGGATGCCGAGGCCGTTCTCCATCGTGGTGTGGGAGTCGGTGCCGACGCAGGTGTCCGGGTAGGCCTTGCCGTCGCTGCTGAAGACCACGCGGGCCAGGTGCTCGATGTTCACCTGGTGCACGATGCCGGTGCCGGGCGGGACGACCTTGAAGCCGTCGAACGCGTCCTGGCCCCAGCGCAGGAACTGGAAGCGCTCACGGTTGCGCTTGAACTCCAGCTCGATGTTCTTGGACAGCGAGTCCGGGCGGGCGAAGGAGTCAACCTGCACGGAGTGGTCGATGACCAGCTCGGCCGGGATCAGCGGGTTGATCCGCTTGGGGTCGCCGCCGAGGGCCTCCATGGCCTCGCGCATGGCGGCCAGGTCCACGACCGCGGGCACGCCGGTCAGGTCCTGCAGGATCACGCGGGCGGGCGTGAACTGGATCTCGGTGCTCGGGTCCGCCTTCGGGTCCCAGTCGGCGATCGCGCGGGCGTGGTCGGCGGTGATGTTCACCCCGTCCTCGTTGCGGAGCACGTTCTCCAGCAGCACCTTCAGGCTGTAGGGAAGGGACTCCGAGCCGGAGACGGCGTCCAGCCGGTAAATCTCGTGCGACGCACCGCCTGCTTCTATCGTCGCGCGGCTGCCGAAGCTGTTCGCGGTCATGGTTGATGAGCCTCCTCGCCCCTGCGTGGAACAGTGTCACTATCAGTTGCCTGGTCGTCAGCGCCCGTAGCACTGCCTGCCCGCCCCGTTGTAGGTCAATCTACAGTATCTCGATATCAAGCTATCGGGTGACCGCCGGCGTAGGGTCGCAGGTATGAGGTTCGCCATCAAAACTCGTCCCGAGCACCAGACCTGGGAAGAAATGCGCGACGTGTGGGTCGCCGCCGACGAGATCGAACTCTTCGAGTCCGCGTGGAACTGGGATCATTTCTACCCGCTGTCCGGCGACATGGCCGGGCCGAACTACGAGGCCTGGACGATGCTGGCCGCGATGGCCCAGGCCACGAAGCGGATCCGGATCGGCTGCCAGGTGACCGGCATGATCTACCGGCATCCGGCGGTGCTGGCCAACATGGCCGCCACCGTGGACATCATCTCCGGCGGGCGGCTCGAACTCGGCGTCGGCGCGGGCTGGAACCAGATGGAGTGCGATGCCTACGGGATCGAACTTCCGCCCCTCAAAGAGCGGTTCGACCGGTTCGACGAGGGCGTCGAGGCCATGCTGGCGCTGCTGACAGAGAAGGAAGCGAACTTCTCCGGGAAGTACGTGACGCTCACCAACGCCCGCTGCGAGCCCAAGCCCGTGCAGCGGCCCCACCCGCCGGTCACCATCGGCGGCAGCGGCCCCAAGCGCACCCTGCGGGCCGTCGCCCGCTGGGCCCAGCAGTGGAACATGATCGTCCGCGGCGACATCTCCGAGTGGACGAACGCCCGGGAGATCCTGGCCCGGCACTGCGCCGACATCGGCCGGGACGTCAGCGAGATCACCTGCTCGGTCAACGTGCGGCTGGACGATGGCGTGGAAGCGGCGGTCGAGCAGGCGAAGGCGTTCCGCGACGCGGGGGCGGACCTGGCCGTGCTCAACCTCCCGCACCACGCCAAGCCGGAGTCCCTGGCCCCGCTGGCCAAGGCCTTCGCCCCGCTGGCCTAACCCCGGCCTCCCACGATTGCCCCAGCCCAGCCTCCGGCAATCCCGGCATTTCGCATCATGCCGACCATGGTGTGCGTCTGCGTGGTCGCTACCGCGACCAGAAAGACGCACACCCCCAGGGGAATTAGCGGTCCCTGTCGGCGGCGAGGCGCTCGTGGACGGCGCGGCTGGCGTCGGCCATGAGCGGGGCGACACCGGACTCGGTGAGCATCTCGGCCGCGGCTTCCATCTCGGCGCCGCGCCGGACGGCGTGCCGCCGGGTCCCGGTGACGATCCGGTCGAGCGCGTCCGCGTCGAGCCGGGTCAGTTCGTCGGCGATGTGCTCGCGCAGCCAGTCCTCGTAGCCGGCGGCCCGCGCCGCCTCGAGGGCCTCCACGATGGACGTGGACATGCCCTTGTAGAAGACGCTGCGCAGCAGCTTGCGGGTCGCCGCGGTCCCGGCCGGGCCGTCCAGGACCTCGATCCGGGCGCCGAAGGACCGCAGCCGCTCGGCGACGGCGGCGGCGCCCTCGCCGCTGGCGAGCATGGGCACGGTGATGCCCCGGCCGGGCACCGGCGCCATCATGGCGATGTCGGTGACGTCCACGCCGCCGGAGCGCCCGATCTCGGCCAGGCCGGCCTTGACGCCGGGCGAGGCCGTGTTGAGGTCGGCCCAGGGCGTCCCCTTCCGCATCCCGGGCAGGGCGGCCCGCAGGGCGCCGGCGGCGGCCTTCGAGCTCGTGAGGCTGAGCACGAGGTCGGCGCCGTCGGCCGCTTCCGCCTCGCCGCGGGTCCCCGTCACGCCGTCCGGGGCGGCGACCGCCGGGTCGTAGCCGCGCACGGCCGCGCCCGCGGCCGCCAGGTCGCGGGCGATCAGCGACCCGGCCTCGCCGAGGCCGAGGACGGCGATGACGGAGCGCGCGCTCATCCGGCCCTCTTCGCCGGGCCGTCGGGCATCTCGGGGCGGGACTGGCTCAGGTAGGCGCCGATGAGCCCGCGCTGCCGTTCCAGCAGGTCCTCCAGGTGCCGGTCGAGGTCGCTGTCGCCGACCTTCTCGACGGCCAGGTACAGGTCCCTGACCCGGCCGAGCGGGTCCCGCTCGACGTCGGAGCCGTCGTCGGACTTCAGGAACGTCTCCAGGCTGGTCTCCTCGGCCGCCCCGGAACCGGGCTGGCTCGGCCGCCGTTCGGGCCCGCCCGGAGCGGGAGCAGGAGCGGGCTTCGGCGGCGTCTCCTCGGCCGCCTCGGCGAGGAACTCCTCCTCTTCGCGCTCCATCTCAAGCGCCCGCTCGCGCTTGCGGCGCTCGTACCAGTCGTGATCCGGCGGTCCGTAGCCCGGGTCGTCCGGCCCGTAGGCGGTGTCGGGCGACGGCTTTTCCGGGGCGGCACCGCCGGACGAAGCGGAGTCCCGGGCCGGGCCGGAGTCGCGCGGACCCGGTTCCGGGGCCGGCCCCGGCTTCGGGGGCTTGCCCAGTGCCCGCAGTTCCTGCGATGCCGTCAGGGACTGCACCGTGCGGAACGAGGACGGGCCGCCGCGGGGCTTGTCCCCGGACTCGGGCGTCTCGCCCGGGCCGCCGGGGCGGCGGGACGGGCCGGTACCCGGGCCTGCGGAGGGCCGGACCGGCCGGTCGGCGCGGCCGGGACCGCGGCCCGGGCCGTAGCCGCCGCGGGGACCCTGGCCGGGACCGCCCGGACCGTAGCCGTTGCCGGAACCGGGCCCCTGCGGGCCGGGAGCCGGACGCGGACCGGTGTTGCCCCGGGGACCGGGACCGGCGTCGGGGCGCTGGTGCGGACCGGTCCCGCCGCCGGGCGCGTGGCCAGGGCCCTGACCGCCTGGGCCGCCGGGGCCGCCTGGGCCGTAGCCGCCGGCGAAGGCGCCGGGCCCGGGACCCTGGCCAGGTCCGCCGGGGCCGCCGGGACCGTACCCGTAGCCGGGCTGGGGGCCGCCGCCCGGGCCGTACTGGCCGGGTCCTCGCTCCGGGCCGAAACCGCCCGGACGGGCGTGCGGCCCGGTGCCGGGGCCGCCTGGGCCGCCCGGGCCGGGGCCGCCGGGACCGTAGCCGGGGCCGGGACCGCCCGGCCCAGGGCCGTAGCCGGGGCCGTTGCCGTGATTGTCGCCGCCGGGTCCGCGTCCCTGGCCCCAGCCGGGACCAGGTCCCTGGCCGGGACCGCCCGGACCGTAGCCGTTGCCGGGTCCCTGGCCGCCCGGACCGTAACCGGGGCCGGGGCCGGGACCACCCGGGCCGCCGGGGCCGGGACCGTAGCCCGGGCCGCCCGCCGGGCCGGGACTGAACTCGTAGCCGGGGCCGCCGGGACCGTAGCCGTTCCCGGGACCAGGGCCGTAGCCGTTCCCGGGTCCGCCCGGGCCGGGGCCGCCCGGGCCGTAGCCGCCGGGTCCCCCCGGGGCGCCGCGTCCCGGGCCGGGACCGTAGCCGCCGGGACCGTACCCCGGGCCGAAACCACCGGGGCGGGCGTGCGGCCCCGTGCCGGGGCCGCCCGGGCCGTAGCCGTTGCCGGGTCCCTGGCCGGGGCCGCCCGGACCATAACCGGGGCCGTGACCGGGGCCACCCGGGCCGCCGGGGCCGCCGGGACCGTGACCGTGACCGTGACCACCCGGACCGCCGGGGCCGGGACCGTAGCCCGGACCGCCCGCCGGGCCGGGGCCGCCCGGGCCAGAGCCGCCGGGACCGTAGCCGCCGGGGCCGCCGGGGCCGGGGCCGGGACCGTGACCGGGACCGGGACCGGGACCGTAACCGGGGCCTCCTCCGGGACCGTAACCAGGCCCGGGACCGTATCCCGGACCGTAACCGGGCCCTCCCGGGCCCTGGGGCGGCGGGGAGCCGGGCCCGCCGGAGCCGTCCCCCGGGGCTCCGTCGCCGCTTTCGGCCTCATCCGCGGCGTGCGAGATCGATTTGCCGGGCGCGATGATGGAACTCGGGATCAGCACGTCATCGTCCCCGGAGGACGATCCGTCGGACCTCGCGGGAGCGCCGCCGGCCGGTCCGGGGCCCGATTCTCCTCTCAGCGCGGGACCGCGCGCGGCGCCGTGGTACGGCCGGCCGTCGTCGGGCTCCCAGCGCCCCCCAGAAAGTATTTCCACAGCAAAAGCGTAAGCATCCCGGCAACCGGATTAGGCCGGGGCGGGAGATTTTGTGGCCGCAATAACAACCGCGCCGCCTCCCGCCCCGTCCGCTTATGCCCGGTAATATCCGGTTTTACGGGGAGGTTACGGGCAGGTGCCGGGAAGGTGACCGATTACACCTGGGGCAGCACCCCGGCGGCGATCTCCTCCAGGTGCTCAAGATCCGACAGGTCCAGGACCTGGAGGTAGGCCGTTTCCGCCCCGGCCTCGGCGAACGTCCCGAGCTTGTCCACGATCTCCGCCGGGGAGCCGGCCAGGCCATTGCGGCGCAGTTCGTCGGCGTCACGGCCGATGGCCTCCGCCCGTCGCTTGATCGTGGCCTCGTCCTTACCGCAGCACACCACCTGGGCGGCGGAGAACCTCATCGACTCCGGGGCGCGCCCGGCCGCCGAGCACGCGCCCCGGACCCGCTCGAACAGCGTCTTCGCGTCGGCCGCGGAGGAGAAGGCCGCGTTGAACTCGTCCGCGTACTTCGCCGCCAGCGCGGGGGTCCGCTTCTTGCCCCCGCCTCCGATGATCACCGGCGGGCCCGGTCGCTGCGCGGGCTTGGGCAGCGCCGGGGAGCCGGAGACCGGGTAGTACCGGCCGTCGTAGGAGAAGGACGAGCCCGGTTCGGCCGCCCAGAGCCCGGTGATGACCGCGAGCTGCTCGGAGAACCGGTCGAAGCGCTCCTTCAGCGGCGGGAACGGGATGCCGTAGGCCTTGTGCTCGTCGTCGTACCACCCGGCGCCGAGGCCGAACTCGACCCGGCCGCCGCTCATCTCGTCCACCTGGGCCACGGTGACCGCGAGCGGCCCCGGAAGGCGGAAGGTCGCAGCGGTGACGAGCGTGCCCAGCCGGATCCGGCTGGTCTCGACGGCGAGCGCGGCCAGCGTCGCCCACGCGTCGGTCGGCCCGGGCTCCCCGGACACCGAACCCATCTTCAGGTAGTGGTCGGAGCGGAAGAACGCGTCGAAGCCGAGGTCCTCGGTGGCGCGGGCAACGGAGCGCAGCGTGGCGTAGCTGGCCCCCTGCTGGGGTTCGGTGAAGATCCGTAGTCGCATGTCCCCATCCTGTCCCATCCCCGCCCCGCGGCGAATCAGCGCCTCATGCGATAGTCGACCATAGTCAAACCCTTGCGATTGGCAATATTGCCAATCGAGTAGGCTTTGAGCCATGTCGATCAGTGACGAATCAGACCCGCGGGCGTACATTCGCCTCGCGGCGGAACTGCGGCGGGACATCTCGGCGGGCAAGCACCAGCCCGGCAAGCCCACGCCGTCCATCACCACCCTCAGCCAGCAGTACGGACACGCCCGGCAGACCTGCGCGAAGGCGCTGCGCCTGCTGGTCGACGAAGGCCTGCTGATCCGCTACCCCGGGCTCGGCTACTACGTGGTCGGCGACTCCAAGTCGGACTCCCCGGACGCGTCGTAACCACGCCCTCACGGCTTATGTTCGCACTTTCCGTTGCCACGGCAGCGGGAGTCGCGAACATAAGCCGGGGCCGACGGAGCCGACGCGGCCGGCATCGTCGGCGCGGCGTCGTCAGCGCGAGAGGCTGGCGACGCACTCCACGTGGTGGGTCATCGGAAAGGCGTCGAAGGCGCGAAGATCGTCCAGGCGCCAGCCTCGTTCCAGCAGGAGCCCGAGATCCCGCGCGAGCGTGGCCGGGTCGCAGGACACGTACGCGAACCGCTCGGTCCCGCCCGCCGACAGGTAGTCGATGACCGGCCGGGCCAGTCCCGTGCGCGGCGGGTCCGCCACGGCCAGCCGGGCCAGCGGCAGCGGCGCGCGCCCGCCGCCGTCGGCTCTCTTTCGCCTGCCCGAGGGGTGCAGCGTCGTCGCGACGTCGCCCCGGTGGACCCGCGCCCACGGCGTGTCCCGGAGGTTGTGCCGGGCGTCGCGGACGGCCGCCTCGTCGGACTCGATCCCGATGACCGCCCCGTCCGGGCCGACCAGCGGCGCGATCGCGCCGGCGAACAGCCCGGCTCCGCAGTACAGGTCGAGCACCGTGTCGCCCTCGCGGGGGCTGAGGATCTCCAGAACCGCGGCGGTGAGGGTGTCGCCCGCGGCCGGGTGCACCTGCCAGAACGCGCCCGCGCTGACCCGCCAGTCGCGGCCGCCGGCGCGGGTATGCAGGTAGGGCCGCCCCCGGAGGGGGGTCAGCCGCCGCCCGGCCCGGCTGAGCACGGCCTCGGCGGTGACCGCGGTCGTCCCGTCCTGGCCCGGTGCCGGGGAGTCGTGCCCCCGGGCCGGCGCGGTACCGGACCCGCCCCGCGCTGACCGCGCCTTCTTCACGATGACCGCGCGCTCGCCGCCGGAGGTGACCGCCTCCACCATCTCGGCGCCGGGCCAGGGCAGTCCCGGGATATTCAGGTCCCGGATCGTGTCGTGGGCGATCAGGCAGTCCCCCACGTCGATCACGTCATGGGACCGGTGGCCGCGCAGGCCCGCCCGGCCGCCGGCGTCCACGGCGAACTGCATCCGGGTCCGCCATCCCAGGCCCGTCTCGTCGCCCGGCAGGGCCTCGACCGTCACCTCACGGTCGATTCCGGCCATGCGCCGCAGTTGCTGCGCCACCACCGAGGCCTTGAGGGCCCGCTGTGCGGGGAGCGTCGCGTGCTGCCAGTCGCATCCGCCGCAGCCGAATGGCCTGGCGGCGGGACAGGGAGCGGAGATCCGTTCGGGGGAGGGATCGAGGATCTCGACCGCCTCGGCCCGGGCGAGCCTGGAGGTCACCTCCGTCACCTGGGCCCGTACCCGTTCTCCCGGCAGGGCGTGGCGCACGAACACCACCGGCCCGCCCTCGGGCCGGGCGACGCACCAGCCGCCCTGCGCCACGTCCGTCACCGAGACCTCGATCGTGTCCCCCGTGTTCAAACTCACCAGTAAGTCCCTTCCTAGCGGGGTCGCTTTATCCCATGCAAGGGCATACCTTTGGCGAGGCGCCCGAACGGGTGCCGCAACCCGAGGCGAAGGCACGCGCGAAAGGACAGGTCGTGCATATCGTGATCATGGGCTGCGGGCGAGTGGGTTCGACGCTCGCTCACATCCTGGAAGACCGGGAGAATACGGTCGCGGTGATCGACCGGGATCCCGAGGCCTTCCGCAGGCTCCGTCCCACGTTCAAGGGCGATCGCGTGACCGGCATCGGCTTCGACCGCGATGTGCTCGCCAGAGCAGGCATCGAGCGGGCCGACGGCTTCGCAGCTGTGAGCAGCGGCGACAACTCCAACATTATCGCCGCCCGGGTGGCCCGCGAGACGTTCGCCGTTCCGCAGGTGGCCGCGCGCATCTATGACCCCCGCCGGGCGGAGGTCTACCAGCGCCTGGGCATCCCCACCGTCGCCACGGTTCGCTGGACCGCCGACCAGATGCTGCGCAAGCTGCTGCCCGAGGGCGCCGAGCCGTTGTGGCGCGACCCCACCGGCAAGGTGGTGCTGAGCCAGGTCACCGTGTCGCCGGGCTGGATCGGCGAGCCGGTGAAGGCCCTGGAGCGAGAGGCGCAGACCCGCATCGCCTACCTGGACCGGCTGGGCGAGTCGGTCGTCCCCAGGGGGAGCACCGTCCTGCAGGACGGGGACGTCGTTCACGTCATCGCCGCCGCCGACGACCTGGACCGGATCGCCGCCGCGTTCGCGGCCAAGGATCGGAGTGGTCACTGATGCGCGTCGCGATCGCCGGCGCCGGCGCCGTGGGCAAGTCGATCGCCCGCGAACTGCTGGAGAACGGCCACGAGATCCTGCTCATCGACGCCAAGCCCAGCGCGATCAAGGTGGACAGCGTGCCGCGCGCCGAATGGCTGCTGGCCGACGCCTGCGAGATCAACTCCCTGGACGACGCCGCGCTGGACCGGTGCAACGTGGTCGTCGCCGCCACCGGCGACGACAAGGTGAACCTGGTCGTCTCGCTGCTGGCCAAGACCGAGTACGGAGTGCCTCGCGTGGTCGCCCGGGTGAACAACCCGGACAACGAGTGGCTCTACAACGAGTCGTGGGGCGTGGACGTGGCCGTCTCCACCCCGCGCCTGCTGTCCGCCCTGGTCGAAGAGGCGGTCAGCGTCGGCGACCTGGTGCGGCTGATGACGTTCGGCCAGAGCGACACCAGCCTGGTCGAGCTGACCATGCCCGCGGACGCGCCGCTGGCCGGCAAGCAGGTGGGCGCGATCGAGTGGCCCGCCGACGCGGCCCTGGTGGCGATCCTGCGCGAGGGCCGGGTTCTGGTCCCGCAGTCCGACGACCCGCTGCAGGCGGGCGACGAGCTTTTCTTCGTCACCAGCGAGGACGTCGAGGAGCAGCTGGAGCGCCTCTTCTCGGCGAACTAGCCTCCAAGCGCGAAACGGCCCGGCAGGCTGGTACCTGCCGGGCCGTCCGCTTTGCGCTCTGGCTACCTGGTTTCGGTCATCTCGGGGCCGCGCTCGAACGGGTTCGGCGGGTTGCTGAAGCGGCCCTGCTGGCCCTCTTGCTGCGCCTGCTGTTCGGCCTGGGCGCGGGCCTGCTCCTCCAGGGCCTTGGCGGCATCCGGGGGCAGCCGGAGCTCGAGCATCTCCCGGGGCGGCTGCGGCTCGTCGCCCCGCACCACGACCGTCTCGTACAGCATGGCCTCCAGCGGGGCGGCGGCGCCGGGATTCACGGCGGCCTGCCCCGTGAACAGCGCCCGCAGGAACCAGCGGCGGCCGTTGACCCCGACGAACCGGACCGTCATCATGCCCGCCTCGGGCTGGTTCGGCTGGGCCGGGACCGTGGCCACCAGTTCGGTACCGAACGGGCCCTGCCGTTCCTCGCACGTGCCGCCGGCGCTGGCCAGCTCCGTCGCGATCTCCGCGCGGATCTCGTCCCACAGCTGGCCGGACTTGGGAGCGGCGAACGCCTGCAGCTGCATCTCGTTCTCCGGGTACCGGGCGGTCACCCAGGCCCCGTGCTCCTCGGCGAAGACCAGCTGGATGTCGATTCCCTGGAGTACCGGCACCTGCAGGCTGCCGAGGTCAACCCGTTCCATCTCGTGGAAGGGGTCAGCCGCGTCCCACGGCCCGGTCTCCTTGGCGGCGGCCGCCGGCGCCAGGTCCTCCCCCGCGGACTCGGCGGGAACGTCCGCCCGGGTGTCTCGGGCTATCTCGCGGTCGCTGGCTGAACGACGCCGACCGAACACTGCGATTCTCCTTCGCTCAAATCCCGGCTTGTGTACTCGCCGGGACAGCGGCGGCATGGCCGCCGGTCGATCCGAAACCGCCCTCGCCCCGGTCCGAGCCGGGAAGGGACGCTACCTCTCGGAACGTCACGTTCTCCACCCGCTGCACCACGAGCTGCGCGATCCGGTCTCCTCGCCGGAACGAGACGGGACGCGCCGCGTCGGTGTTCAGCAGGATTACCTTTATCTCACCACGGTATCCCGCGTCGATGGTTCCTGGAGCGTTGACCACTGTCACTCCCTGCTTGGCCGCCAGGCCGGAGCGCGGATGCACGAAGGCGGCGTAACCGTCCGGCAGCGCCACCGCGATCCCGGTCCGCACCATCGCCCGCTCCCCCGGCGCCAGGTCCACGTCCTCGCAGGCGGCCAGGTCGGCGCCGGCGTCCCCCGGCTTCGCGTACGACGGCAGGACGGCGTCCGGGTCAACCCGGGTGATCAGCACGTCAGTATCACTCAATGATCCATCCCCCTGAAGTCTCGTTCCGAATCGTACCGGGCGCGCCCGGTCCTATGGCGAGGTTACGGCGACGGGCGGCGCGGTTACGGCGACGGGCGGGCGGAGCGGTGAAGCTCGGTCGCGGCGCGGGATATCGCGGCGGTCAGCGGCACCGCGATCATCGCGCCGAAGATTCCGGCGACCACGCCGCCGATGGCCAGGACCAGGATCACGGCCAGCGGGTGCAGGTGCAGCATCTTGCCGACCACCTGCGGCTGCAGCAGGTGGGATTCCACCTGGTTCATCACGACCAGGACCACGACGACGATCAGGGCGAGCAGCAGGCCCTTGGCGGCCAGCACCACCAGGACAGCCAGCACTCCCGCCACCAGGGCCCCGACGATCGGGATGAACGCCCCGACGAACATCAGCAGGGCCAGCGGCGCGACGAGCGGCGCTCCGATGGCCGTCAGCGTGATCGCCATCACGGTGGCGTGGATGGCCGCCACGACGACCGTGCCCCGGATGTAGAAGACGAGGGCCTTCCAGGCGGCGTGCCCGGCCCGGTCGACCCGTTCCTTGCTCTCCGCCCGGAACCCGCCGGTCAGCCAGTTCCAGATCTGGTCCCCGTCCTTCATCAGGAAGAACGTGACGAAGAACATGAGCACCAGTCCGGCCAGCGTCTCGGCCACGATGCGCCCGCCCGTGACCACCGTGCCCTCGACGGCGGAACGGTGCTGGCTAAGGTAGCGGGTGACGTTGCCCAAGATGGACTCGACGTTGGCGGTGTGCAGGTGGAACGGCGCCCCGGCCAGCCAGTGCTCGATCTGGGTGCTGGTGTGCCGCACCTGGATCACCAGGCTCGGGTACTCGGCCTGAACCCGGTTGGTGATCAGGACCCCCATGCCCGCGACGACGATGATCGCGGCCAGCAGCGCGGTCCAGGTGGACGACATCGGGCCCCAGCCGTGCTTGCGCAGCCGCTCGGCCAGCGGCTCCAGGAGGGCTGTGAGCAGCAGCGCCGCCGTGCAGGGCACCACGACGATATACAGGTGGCCCAGGACACGGCCGAGAAGGTAGAGCGCGGCGGCCAGCAGCAGCAGCCGCCAGGAGTAGCCCGCCCCCGTCCGCAGCCAGCCGGGGACGTTATCCCGGTCACGTCGCGGTGTGGCGGTCGCGGGATCGATCTCGCTGCCCGGACCGCGCTCTCGCTGGGAATCGCCCGGCCCGCCGCCGTCCTTGCCCGCCGTCTGTGCCTCCATGACTCCATCTAACCAACTACCGTGGAGTGCATGCGTTCGTATCGCGAGCGGCTGTATGTGCCGCTCCTGTGGTGGCTGCTCGGCACCGTCAGCATTCTCGTCATCGGCAGCGGGATCTGGGCCGGCCTGTCCGGCTGGTGGCCTGCCATCACGTACATCGTGCTTTTCGCGCTGGTCGGTTCCGTCCTGGTCAACTGGACCCGGGCGACGATCGAGGTCTCCGACGGAGTCCTCCGCGCCGGCGGCACCGACCTTCCCCTGGAGAAGGCGGGAAAGGTCGTGGCCCTGGACGAGCGCGAGACTCGCGTGGTGGCCGGACCGCGGGCCGACCCGGCCGCGCACCTGCTGCTGCGCCCCTACCTGAAGCGAGCGGTCTACATCGCGGTCGACGACGCCGAAAGCACCGTGCCGTACTGGCTCATCGCGACTCGCCGGCCGGAAGAACTCGCCGACGCGATCGAACGGAGCCACAAGTCCGTGGCATGATGGCCCGCGTTAAAGAAAGGCAGTTTGCGAAGGAGGGCAGGAAAGATGGGAAAGAAGAAGAGCGGCGACGGAAATAAGCTCGTCGTGACGATGGCGACGACCGCGGCCGTGTTCGGCGCGCGCAAGCTTCTCGCCGCGGGCTGGTCCAAGGCCACCGGCAAGGACGCGCCGATGGACCCGACCGACCGTGAGATCAGCATCATCGAGGCGCTGAGTTTCGCGGCGATCGCGGGAATTGTCGCGGAAGTCATCAAGCTGCTCGTGGCCCGCGCGTCGGCGCCGGAAGCGCTGCCGGCCGCCGAGACGGCGGAGGCGGCGGACGCGAGCTGACCGGCGGAGAACCTTAGCTCCGGCGGTTTCGCTCGCACCCATCAGTTCAGTTCTGGCCCCGCGGGCTCGCGGCTCGCGGGGCCAGCACCCTCAGTCCGCGCACTCCCGGCAGACCGGCTGGCCCTTGCGTTCCTCGGCCAGCTGGCTCCGGTGATGCACCAGGAAGCAACGCGAGCAGGTGAACTCGTCCGCCTGCCGCGGGATCACCCGCAGCGAGAGTTCCTCGTTGGAAAGATCCGCACCGGGGAGTTCCAGAGACTCCGCCACGTCGTCTGGATCAAGGTCAATCGTGCTTGACGACTTGTCCATCCGGCGGGCCTGAAGTTCCTGGAGGCTGTCCTCGGTCAGGTCGTCGTCAGTCTTGCGCGGGCTGTCGTAATCAGTAGCCATTGTGGTGACCCATCCCCCTCCACAGGTGGTGCGCGGTCGCTGCGCGGTTTAAACGCTACGGAAGCCGTAGTTGTGCCCGATTCCGGCGGGGAATTCTGCCACGTTCTGACGCGCCGTGCACGCAGCATCCACGACAACGCCGACGTGTCCCGCCCGGACCCGGACTGGCCGCTGGTAAACCACCCATAGCGCCCATCTATTCCGCCTCCGGCAAACTTGTGCAAGATACCAGGTGAACGGGTCTGATGCGACTCGTAAGGAATCCTGATCGCATCTTTCTACCGCCGCTGAAGGACATCCTCAGCTACTTCCCGGATCTCGCGCCGAATCACCTCCGGAGCGCCGGAAGCATACCGGTTCCCCGCCCGTGAGCGCTGACACCGCCAGAACTTCCCCGGCTGCCCCGGCGCGCCACCAGAGCGTCACCGTGGGGCACGATCAGGCGCCGTGGCACTCCTGAGTATTCGACCCGCGCCTTAACTTCTCTGGAGGCGTTTCACGGCCGCTTAGACACCTATCGCCCCGCGTGACACGGCGCCCGGCCCTCGGACAGCTACCTGGCCACGTCTCACTTCATGACGGAGCATCAAGACAAGGCCGGGTCCGGAGAACGCCCGCCCTCCCCGGACGTCCTGGCCTCCTGGTGCGAGCTCACCGGCATAACCGGCCCGATATGCACGCCGACCTCTTCGGACTCGCCCGCGTTCTACGGCCTGAGAATGTCCTCGGCCAGGGCGTCGAGCTGACTGGGGTGTTCGTGATCTGACGGTTGAAGCGAAGCCGGTCCAGGACGCGGCCCTTTGCGGCCTAGTCTTTAAAAAGTTCTTTGACCTGGGCGGCGTCCACGGACCGATCGAGCCACGTCCCCAGCGTCTCCAGATCAGTGCAGGACTCGATGCGCTCACGGTCAGCGTCCTCGACAGTGAAGCCACGACGCGCCAGGACACGGAGGATAGATTCGGCCCGACTTTCGATGCGTCCCTCAGCGCGGCCTTCGGCACGGGCTTCAGCACGGCTCTTGGCTCGGGTCTCGGAGACATAGGTCGGGGTTCGAGTAGCCATGCAGGCTCAGTCTTTAAAGAGGTCTTCGACCCGGTCAGCATCCACGGACCGATCGAGCCATTTCTCAAGGGTCTCCAGGTCTCCGCAGGACTCGATGCGCTCACGGTCAGCGTCCTCGACAGTGAAGCCACGACGTGCCAGGACACGAAGGATGGCCTTCGCTTCGCCTTCCACACGCCCTTCCACGCGCCCTTCCACACGCCCTTCCACACGCCCTTCCACGCGCCCTTCGGCACGGCTCTTGGCGCGGGTTTCGGAGACATAGGTCGGGGTTCGAGTGGCCATCAGTTCCCTCCAGATGTGGTAGCCGGGCGTGTCGCCCAGTCCGTCCTCGATGAAATCGCTGAGGTCGCTTGCGGTGTCGGGGTCTGTGGTCTCCAGCGCGGCTTCCAGTGCCTCAAGTATGACACGGGCTTCCGGCTCCCGGCTGTGCGTGAGCGCCGAGTAGACCGCGAAGTGCAGGTTCTCCGCCGCTTCCGCAACGCTGGTGAGGGCTGGCACGTTGTCCGGCCCCAGCACAATCGGGGTAGTGACCTGGCACGTCAGTCCTGGCAGCCCGGTCTTGATGGCCTTGCGTGCCCAGCGGGCCGTAGCCGCCTTACTGCAGACGACAAGCATCAGGACCGGCAGGCGGTACTTGGTCTGCAGGTACGCGATGTAATACGGCCAGACCGTGCGCCTGGAACGGTCGTCCTCGGTCTGGGACTCCACGAGCAGGATGAAGTCATCCTGTGGATTACCCGTCCGGGACATGACTTTCAGCACGGTATCCGACCGGCGCTCGACCACCTTCTTGAACTCGGTGAAGTCAACGTTCAGCGGCTCCAGGTTCGCGGGAGCCGGAATCTCGACCTTGAGGATCCGCCTCAAGGCGCTGGCGAGCATCAGCCCGTTCTCGTCTTCAGCGAAGATCCGGTGCAGGGCCTCATGCTCGGGGGTTAGGGCCATAGGCCGGACCATATACACGATTCCACCATGATCACAAATCATCTAACGAAATAAGCCGATATTGCAATGATTTGCCAGATCATATCAATTTGAGAATGTTAATTAAGTTTCAAAATTGATCTGAAAAACCGCAACTGCGTGCCGCCTAAAACCCGACTTCCCCGACGACTCCTGCCTCGTCGCCGATAG
>WRBL01000078.1 GCA_009784565.1 Streptosporangiales bacterium
ATATCCACCCGATGGGAACCCGGTTCGAGATCGGCCATCTCGAGAACCGCGATTTCCGGGTCGCGCTGGCCCTGGCGGACAGGGGTAACCAGACTGCGGCCGCGATCACGGAGCGGGCTGTCGCCCGCTTTAACCCCGTAGCGGTCATCTTCGTCGGCGTCGCGGGCGCGCTTCAGCCGCATCTGGCCCTTGGCGACGTGGTCGTGGCGAATCCCGTGTACGCCTATCACGGCGCGACCAGCGAGGACGAAGGAACGACGGCCCGGCCGCGGGCCTGGGCGCTCTCGCACCCGGCGCACCAGGTGGCCGCACATGTGGAACGCGACATCGCCTGGGCCCGCCAGTTGCTCGAAGAGGAGGCGCCGCGCGTCCACTTCGGTCCGGTCGCCGCAGGCGAGATCGCCCTCTACTCAGGTGCGTCAGACGAGCGCCAGTGGCTACGCGAGCACTACAACGACGCTCTCGCGGTCGAGATGGAGGCCGCCGGGGTGGCTGAGGCCGGGCACCTGAACGACGGGCTGCCCACGATCATGGTCCGCGGAATCAGCGATTACGCGGACAAGAGCAAGTCCGAGACCGACAGCGAAGGCTGGCAGGCCCGAGCAGTCGCCAACGCTGCGGCGTTCGCAGTCGCCCTCGCCGCGGAACTCGCGGCGGGACTGGACCTACCTTCCGGTCCTGGCGCCATCGGGCCCAAGGACGACAGACCGCAGGTCGGTGGCCCCTCCAATTTCGTCGGCGACAACGCACAGGTTGGGGTGCAGGGGCAGAACATCACCATCAACGGCGGAGTCCGGCTCGGTCGGCCGGAGACGGGCGGCGGGACGAACGCGAGGATGGTTCATGCCGATGCGCGTCCGGGCACACTCAAACGCGTTCTGAACGGATCCCGGAGTCTCCTCCGCAACCTGGCCGACCTGGCCGCCGCGGCGACAGCCGTCATCACCGCGATCCGGACCGTCGCATGATCGCCCAGGACAGTCGGCTGACCCACTTCGTGGGCAGCGGCTCTCAGGTTGGGGTGCAGGGACAGGGCATCACCATCACGGGCGGTGTTCATGTGGGAGGCCCGGGCGACCCTCCGCAGGTCAAGTTCGCGGCGGGGGTAGCGAATCTGGAAAGGCGTAACCCTGGGCAGGCCCGCAAGCTTCTCTGGGAGGCGATGACGGGCGGATATAAGGGCAACAAGGTTCTATTTTACTGGCTGGTCGCGATGCTCAGCGGCCGGACCGCCCGGCAGTTCTCCAAGGAAGAGATCGGCCAGCTTCGGCGGTCCAGGGACCAGTTCGCCAAGACCGAGACTGAGGGGGACGAGTGGGCGGCAGGAGCCAGGCTCATCTACGCGCTTCTCGACTCGGCGCTTCGGGATCCCGCGACCGAGACCCGGCCGAAGACCCGGAGGTCGCTCCTGGACGAGCAGTTCGACGAACTGGGGAAGGAGCAGCGCGAGCTGCTGGAGCCATTGGATCTCTTCCTTAGCGGACCGCGGCGGGAGCGACAGTGGCAGGCCGAACTTCGAGAGGCGCAGTCCCGGCAACATTCCGGTGACCGAGGGGACCACGCCTGGAAATTTTTTCATCCGGATCCAGCCAAAGTGGTCCTTCCCCCGGCCCGCCGCCCCGTGGTCATGCCCGCGGACTGCCAGTGGGTGTGGGGGACGGTGACGATGTTCGCCGTCCTGGCCGGCTCCTGCGGACTGTGGCTGCTCTGGGTCGGCGCTTTCTTCGGGCTGATCGGCTACACGATTGCCCTCCTGGGCGCCGTAATCGCCATCGCCGGCAACATGGAGGCCCGCTTCGCCGCAGATCGTCGTCGCTTGGTTGACGAGCAGTTCGGAGCGTCGATTCGGCCAGATTCCCGGCCGTCCGCGGATGACGAGCTCACCCGGGAGGTAAACAAGCTCTTCAAGAAGTACATCAACCGGTGCGAGGAGGATAAATCTGAGCGTGAGCGCTGGAAGAACGCCGTTGATGACGCTCGCAAGACGAGGACAGGCGAGCTACTAGGCATCTGTCGCAGCAGTGGCATCCTTTCTGCCGATGAGGTGGCCTGGTTCGTTCGCTACGAGATACGCCAGCTCCACCAGGTCTGGCGAGACGGAACCCTGCACCGGCGGCGGCTTCGTCGGCTCATGCGACCCGACGCGGGAGAGACCTGCCGGGCGGGGCTGGCGGTCCTGGTCCTCGGGGGGGCTGCTGGTCGGCTATGAGCTGAGACTGTACGGACTCGGCCTGATTGTCGTGATGTTGAGCGCGGCGTGGGCACGGCACTGCTGGCTGCCGGTCGCTCTGGAACAGAAGCGCTTCCGCGCTGATGAGCGGGAGCGGAACCGTCGTCAGACGCGTATCGATGCCGAGCGCCTTAGATGGGCCGACAAGCTCAAGGGCAGGCCCGCGGACGTTCAGATGGCCGAATGGCTCGAGCATGACCGGACGGTCATGCTGGGACAGGCGCTTGACCACTTTCACCTGCCCCGCAGCCGAGTGATCGCGCACGGGTTCCTCGAGCGGGCCAGCGTGGGCGCCAAGCGCAGGCAACTCGAAGAGTGCCTGCCCCGGTATGAGGGATACCAGATCTGGATGTTTCTGCTGGCGGAAGACGGAGTTCGCCAGGTGAGGGCAAGCCTCGACTTTCTGCACGGGGTCATCACCAGGAGGGAGCAACTGAGTTTCGGCTACGACGCCATCACGGCTGTTCATGTGATGCACAAGCCGTGGGGCGGCCAGACGTTCGAGCTCAGACTGACCGGCGGGGAACCCGTCACGGTCCAAATCCGCAAGCCTGACCCGCGGCTGAAATCGCAGGGAAAGAAAGATGCCCAGGCCGCAGAGGACGAACACGGCGACGAGGACGACGCGACCGAGAACGCTGAGGTCGCCGAGGAGAACAAGGGTTCCACGGACACGCGTGTGACCGACCTGGACGTGGCGAGCGTTACCAACACCCTACACATCCTCGAAGGTGTGGCCGCCGAAGGCCGGAAATGGCTGGAGGAACACTCCTGGGCCGCTGCCTGGACAGACGAGGAAGAACCTGACGATGACGTGGCAGCCGAGGCTCGCCTGGCGGACACGGTACGAGAGACTGGGGGCGAGAACACGACGGGCGGAGGCAACGGCTCATGACCGAACAACCGCATCCGGAGTGGGACGCCACCTACACCAGGGGCACACCGGCCCCGTGGGATATCGGTCGGCCGCAGCAGGCTTTCGTCCGTCTCGCGGACGAGGGGCGGCTCACCGGGCGCCTTCTCGACGCTGGCTGCGGCACGGGCGAGCACGCGCTGCTCGCGGTCAGCCGCGGCGCCGATCACCGGTGTCGATGTCGCATCGACGGCGATCGTCCGGGCGCGGGAGAAAGCCGCGGAGCGCGGGCTGGCCGCGCGGTTCGAAGTCGCGGACGTCCTTGACCTTGGCAGTCTCCGCCTGACCGTCGACACCGTTATCGACAGCGGACTCTTCCACGTGTTCGAACCCGACGACGCGGCCCGCTATGTCGCCAGCCTCAAGAGTGTGCTGAGGCCAGCCGGGACCTGCTACCTGATGTGTTTCAGCGACCGGCAGCCCGGGGCCTGGGGCCCGCGCCGGATCCGCGAGGACGAACTGCGCGCGGCGTTCAGCGACGGCTGGTCCGTCGAGTCCGTCACCGCCGACACCTTCGACGTCAACCGGGTGGCCGGGTGGACTCGGGTGCATGCCTGGCTGGCCGCGATCCGCCGCGACTAGCTACACCAGGTCCTTACGGTAGATGGCGAACTCGCACGGGGTGGCCAGGAGCGGAGCCAGGCCGGGCTCCAGCTCTTCGACGGGAGCCGAGTCGGTGACCGTGTAGCCCAGGCGCAAGTACCACTCGTGGAGGAACTCCTTGGACGGGTGCGTCCACTCCCGCGGGACCAGCAGCTCGAGCTGCATCGCCCCGCAGCCCAGGTCCCGGCCCCGGTCCTCCGCGAACCGGACCAGTTCCCGGCCGACGCCCGTGCCCTGGTGGCTCCGGGCGGCGGCGAGCAGGCCGAACTCGCTCACGTCGTCTTCCAGCCGCCGGACCCGGACGCACCCGATGGGCGCGTCTTTTCGTGTCGCGACGGCGATCTCGGCGGCGCCCGCCAGGCCGGAGAGGGCCTCGGGGGATATGCGCGTGGCCCCGTCCGCCCACAGCCCCTTCTCCGCCGCCGCGTAGACATCGTTGACCAGCCCGGCCAGCGCGGACATGGCGGCCCGGTCAGCGGCGGCGGAAGATGGCAACATCTCGATGGTGAATTCTCGCGGCATGACACCTCGTCGTGAGCTTGAACCGTGCGGGGGCCAGTCGTAGTGTCCACGGTGGGCAGACACTTCCGTAGCAGGGGAATCCTATGGTCGGCGTCTACGTGGCGGACCTGATACGCCGAGCGTCGGAAGCCGGTGATGCGCCGGTTGTGCGGTACCGGGGCCAGTCCACGTCCGGACATGAGCTCAACGCGATGACCTTCAGGTACGCGCGGGCACTGGACCGCCTCGGCATCGGCCGCGGCGATGTCGTTGCCTTCTTCGCCCCGAACACCCCGGCCGGGCTCGCGGCGCGGTATGCCGCCGCCCTGATCGGCGCCGCCACCGTCTACCTGTCCGCGCCGCCGTCGGCCGGCCGCCGGGCGGCGATGATGGAGCGGATCGCGCCCCGGCTGCTGGTCTCCTTCGATGAGACGGCTCACCTGGTGCCCGAAAACGCCGCTGTCCCTCTCGCGGGCATCGGAGACGGGGCACCGGGCATCCGCCTAGACGAACTCGCGGCGGCTGAACCGGGCGAGCCGGTCCCGTGCCGGGCCCGCCCGGAGGACACCGGGATGCTCGGCTCGTCCGGCGGCACTACCGGCGTCCCCAAGGCCAGCGTCAGGTCCTTCGCTACGTACACCGCGATGGTCCAGGCGCCCGCCGATCCCGGCCGCCGTCAGCTCATCGACGGGAAGCTGGCCTACCTGTCGCAGACATTCGCCGACACGACGCTGATCGCCGGCGGCACCGTGATCCTGCGGGACACGTTCGATCCGGGCGGTACCCTCGCGGCCATCGAGGCCGAGAAGATCACCGACCTGTTGCTGCTCGAACCGCAGCTCGAGGAGGTCATCAGCCACCCAGACGTCGCCGGGCGCGACCTGTCGTCGCTGCGGATGCTGATTCACGGAGGCGCCTCGGCACCGCCGACTTTCCGCCGTCGCGCCCGCGACCGGCTCGGGCCGGTCATCGGCCACGGGTACGGGACGAACGAGGTCGGGTTCGTGAGCGTCCTGCCGCCGGAGGAGCACGACCGGCCCGAACGGTTCACCTGCGCGGGCCGGCCGCGGCCCGGCGTGAGCGTGCGGGTCCGGGCGCCCGACGGCGACATCTCCGGACCCGGACGGGCCGGGACGCTCGAGGTTCGCTCGCCGCTGGCGGCCGACGGCTACCGCAACCTGCCGGAGCGGCAGGCCGCCGCGTTCGCGGGCGGCTGGTACCGTACCGGCGACCTGGGCTGGCTCGACGGCGAAGGCTATCTCCATGTTCTCGGGCGCGCCGAGGACACAGTGTGGATCGGCGGCAGCCCGGTCGCCGCCGGAATGATCGAGGAGGCCGTATGCCAGGTTCCCGGGGTCCGGTTCGCGGCGGCCGCCCGCGGCGAAGGATCATGGGTCGTCGCGGCGGTGCCCGGGCGGGGACCCGAGCTCAGCGTCGCGGCCTGCCAGCGTGCGGTCGCCCGCGAGCACGGGGTCAGCGAGGCATCTGTCCTCGTCCGCGCGGTTGAGCGCGTCCCGCTGACCGAGCAGGGTAAGCCCGACCCGGCCGCGATCCGCGCCCTCGCCTGACCGGAGGGGCCGGCGGACCCGGGACCCGCCGGGCCGGGGCCCCCTAGTCGCGGAATCCCGCCGGACGGATAATGCGGATCATGGCTCCCCTCTCGCTCACCCTTGCCTGCGGCCCCTACGACCGCACCCGTGCCCTGGCCGACGGACGCGTCGCCGTCGCCGGCGCCGACCTGAAGTACCTCCCGCTCGACCCGGAGGAGATCTTCTTCCGGATGGTCTCCCACGGCGAGTTCGACGTCTGCGAGATGTCCCTGGCCACCTACCTCGTCACCCGGGAGAAGGGCGCCCCGTTCATCGGCATCCCGGTGTTCCCGTCGCGGCTGTTCCGCCACACCAGCGTCTACGCCAACCGCGACCGCATCCCGGAAGCCGACGGAGACGACGCCGCCGCGGCGGCCCGGGCACTGGAAGGCAAGACCGTCGGCGTCGCCGAATGGCAGCTCACCGCCAACGTCTGGATCCGCGGCATCCTCGCCGACCAGTACGGCGTCCCGGTCGAGTCGGTGAAGTACCGTACCGGGGGCCTGAACACGCCCGGCCGCCACGAGAAAGTCCCGGTGGCCCTCCCGGGCTCGATCGACATCAGCCCGATTCCCGCGGGCGCGACCCTGTCCGGCCTGCTGGCGGCCGGCGAGATCGACGCGATGTACACGCCGCGGGCCCCGGACAGCCACGGCCAGGGCCCGGTCACCCGGCTGTTCAAGGACACCAGGGCCGAAGAGGAGCGCTACTACGCGGACACGGGGATCTTCCCGATCATGCACGTGATCGTGATCCACGAGCGGGTCTACGGCCAGAACCCGTGGATCGCCCGCGAGCTCATGAAGGCGTTCACGAAGGCCAAGCAGGCGGCCTACGACGACCTCACGGCCACCGCCGCGCTGCGCCTGTCGCTGCCGTTCGCCCGGGAGGAGTACGAGCGGGCCGTGGCCATGATGGGAGCCGACTACTGGGCCTACGGCGTCGAGCCCAACCGGCACGTCCTGGAGACATTCGCCCGTTACGCCTCCGCCCAGCACCTGGTCAGCCGCGAGTTCGCCCCCGGGGAGCTGTTCGCGCCCGAAACCGGCGACGAGTTCGTGATCTGAGGGCGACCGGGGCCGGGCTACAGGTAGACCGAGTGCTCCTTCAGGTCGTCGGTGAGGGCCGCCGGCAGGTCCATGGTCACGCAGAGGTCCTCGGCGGACGTGAAGGGCCCGGTGCCCCGCCGGGTCTCCTCGATGCGAGCGGCGATCTGCGGGGTGATCCCGGGGAGCTGGCACAGGGCCAGCGCCGTCGCGTGGTTGACGTCGACCAGGCCGTAGGAGTCTGTCCCGGGGATATCGGGTCGGCCCACGCCGATTTCCCGAGCCAGCACCGGGTCGCTGGCCACTAGGCGTCGGCCCTCGGCCCGCCGCTCGATCCGCTGGCGGGCGGCGACCATGGCGGGGGCACTGGTGCGCGATACGCGCCGGGTGAAGTCGCCGGAGATCGCGGCGACGTGCACGATACCTCCGAACCAGGCGAAAATCATCGGGATCACCGCGAAGCCGGCGTCGCTGTTGCCCGGGGCCGCCTGCGATTCCAGGACCCCGAACGCGACGGTCGCGGCGGCGTACACGGCGGCCCACGCCAGCCAGCGGCGCCGCCGCGCGCGCAGGCCGAGCGCCAGGAAGACGGCCCAGGTCCAGATCCCGCCGCCGAGCGCGGTGATGACTACCAGGAGGACGAGGACCAGGCGGCTGTTTCGCGGGGCGGGCCCGCTGGAGCGTGACACGCTTGTAGGACGCGCCGCCGCGTGCGCCGGTGTACGGCCTACGTGAGTCCGTGTCCCGAAGAACTGTTCGCCTCCGAGGCCGGCGGGGAATGTGTGATCTAACGAGATACGTTGGTGGGATGGCTGACAGCGAGCAGGGAGACCCCGCGAACCTTGACACCGGCGTCGCGCACATCGCCCGCGTCTACAACTACTGGCTCGGCGGAAAGGACTACTTCACCGTCGACCGGGAGGCGGGGGACGAGGCCCTGGCGGCCTTTCCGGGGCTTCCCTCGTCGGTGCGCGCCAACCGCGGCTTCCTTGCCCGCACGGTCCGGTACCTGGCGGCGGAACGCGGGATCCGCCAGTTCCTGGACATCGGCACCGGTATCCCCGCGCCCGGCAACACCCACGAGGTCGCCCAGGCGGTCGCCCCGGAGTCCCGGATCGTCTACGCGGACAACGACCCGATGGTTCTCGCGCACGCCCGGGCCCTGATGCGCGGCACGCCCGAGGGCCGGACCGCCTACATCGACGCCGACCTCCGGGACACGTCGAAGATCCTGGACCAGGCGGGGGAGGTGCTCGACTTCAGCCGGCCCGTAGCGGTCATGCTGGTCGCGGTCCTGCACCTGATCCGCGACTCCGACCGGCCCGCGGACATCATCCGGACCCTGATGGACGCGGTCCCGGCCGGCAGTTCGCTGACCATCTCCCACGTGCCCAGCGACATGCGGCCGGGCGAGATGTCGGCGATGAGCGGCCGCCTCAACGAACTGCTGTCGGCGCCCAGCACCTACCGGGACCGGGCCACGGTCACCGGCTTCTTCGACGGCCTCGAGCTTGTCCCGCCCGGCGTCGTCCCGGTCCAGGAGTGGCATTCCACCCCGGAAGAGGCCGCCGCGACCGCCGCGATGTGGGGCGGCGTGGCGATCAAGAGATAGGTCAGCCGAAAACGACGACCCCGCGCAGGTTGCGGCCCGCCGCCATGTCGTCGAAGCCGTCGTTGATGCGCTCCAGCGGGTACCGGGCCGTGACCAGCTCGTCGAGTTTCAGGGCGCCCTGCCGGTAGAGGTCCAGCTGCTTCGGGATGTCGGCGGTGGGGGAGCTGGCGCCGAACAGGGAGCCCTGGATCCGCTTCTGGAACAGCACGAGCTCGGTCAGCGGGATGTCGCCGTCGCGGGTCTTCACCTCGCCGATGCTGACGACGACGCAGGTCCCGGCCTTGCGGACCGCCTTGAGGGCCTGGCCGACGTGCCTGCCCTGGACGTGCCCGACCGTGACGATGGAGGCGTCCGCGCCCTGCCCGTTGGTCATCGACCGCGCCAGGTCGGCGGCCTCCTTGATGTCGGCCACGGCGTGGGTCGCGCCCAGCTTCAGGGCCGACTCGCGCTTGAACTCCACCGGGTCGACGGCGATGACCGCCGACGCCCCCGCGTGGGAGGCGCCCTGGACGGCGTTGATGCCGATGCCGCCGATCCCCATCACGATGACGACGTCGCCGGGGCTAACCTGCGCAGAATTAACGGCCGCGCCCCAGCCGGTGCCGACCCCGCAGCCGGTCAGGCAGGCGACCGACAGGTCAAGGGAGGAGTCGACCTTCACCGCCGAGGCGACCGACACGGTCGTGTACTCGCTGAAGGTGGAGATGCCGCACATCTGGCTGACCGGCTGGCCGGCCGACGACAGCCGACAGGAGCCCGGGTCGTCCCACCGGGCCCCGGTGGCGGTCGCCGCGCCGAGGTCGCACAGGTTCTGCATGCCCCGGGCGCACCAGCGGCACCGGCCGCAGGTCGGAAGGAAGCTGAACACGATGTGGTCGCCCTCGGCGAAGCCGGCCGTGCCCGGCCCGACGGCCTCCACGACCCCGGAACCCTCGTGTCCGCCGCACATCGGCAGCGGCCCGCCCTTCAGGTCCCCGTCGGAGGCGTGGACGTCGGAGTGGCACAGGCCGCTCGCGGCGACCTTGACCCGGATCTCGCCCTGGCGCGGGTCGTCGACCTCGATCTCGGCGATCTCGAACCGCCCCGGAACCTCGCGCAGGATGGCGCCCTTCGCAGTGATCATGATTGTCGCTCCCTTCTCGCACCTCCGGTAAACCTTCGCATATTTAACGTCATAGCGGTAGCTATGAAATGATCTCCGGCGGGTCCCACGGAACGCGGTTCCAGGGGCTTCGCGCATTCCCCGGGTCGAGCAGCCGCTCGACGGCGGTGATCGTCTGCCGCTGGGAGGCCGGGAAGCTTCCGGCCCCCCGGTCGTCGGCCAGCCACAGCTCCCGGCCGGCCAGGTAGTCGCCGGCGAACTCCCGCCACGACCCGTAGCACCGGGCGGCCTCGTCCCCGGCGCGTTCCAGCAGCCGCCAGGCCTCGGGCCCGCCGATGTACTCGGCCGCGTACCCGCTGCGGACCGTGAACGCGTACCGCGCGAGGTCCCACGACACCGGCGGATGCCCCAGCCCCGTGGCGAGGGACCCCCGGTCGCCCTCGCCGGCCAGCCACTCCAGCCGGTCCAGCAGCCCGTCGCGGGAACCGACTCCCCAGTCGGCTTCCAGCTCGATGACGGCGTTGTGCCGGTTCAGCCAGGCGCCCGGGTACAGCGTGTCCAGCGAGGTGCCGTGCCCGCGCGCCATCTGGATGGCCGACAGCGACACCAGCCACAGTCGGCGCGGGCCCAGCGGCTCGCCGTCCCGCCACGGGCGCGGCCGCGGCACGAGATTGCCCGACAGGCGGCTGGTCAGGGGATCGTCGGGGCCGAGCAGGGAATCGCAGTCGGCCAGCAGCCGCCAGTACCGGGTCATCGCCTCCGGCATGTCGCCGATCCCGTCGAAGGCGGCGGCCTGCCGGTAACGGTCCATCAGGAAGCCGCGGTGGTCCGGCTCGAAGCCCTCCGCCCACAGCGGCAGCAGGCCCGCGTACTCGGCGAGGGCCTCCTCGAAGCGGCGCAGTTCCAGCAGGCAGGCGGCCACCCCGGACCGGGCCAGCAGCGTGCACAGGTGCAGCGGGCCGAAGACCTCCGCCGACTGCCCCGCCACCTCCCGGTAGAGCACGTGAGCGTCGGTGACCCGCAAGCTCATGTGATAGGCGTTCGCCAGGTTCTTGCGGGCGATGACGGAACGGTGGCTGTCCGCGCCGACCGTGAGGTCGAGGTCCCGCACCACCCGCTCCAGCAGCGGCAGCGCCAGTTCGGGGAGCCGCAGGTCCTCGTAGGCGTAGCCCAGCTCCTCGCGGGCGGCGATGACCGCGGGATGACGGGGGCCGTAGGTGCCCTCGGCCTCGTCGAGGGCCCGCTGTCGCGCGGCGATCTCGCTGTCCGGTTCGGCCACCGTCTTGTCCTTCCCGAGGCCGGTTCCCTGCCCGGTATGGGGCGGTTCGTAGGTATCTCCCCGGGGGCGAGCAGGATAAGCCGCCCTGGTGCGGACGTCGGCTTTTTCGTACGATTACGAACGTGACTGCCGGGTCGGCCGCGTGTCGTACACGAAAGGCCATTCCGGCGCGCCCGTGACCGCCGCGCGGGCCCGCGGCCCGCCGGGTCCTCCTGCTGAGAGACATACCTGTCGCCCGGAAGGAGGTGAACACACATGAGCGACTCTCCCGCGGACGTCCGGTTCGATCACACGATCGTCCCGGCCCGCGACAAGTACCGCTCGGCCCGGTTCTTCGCCGGCGTCTTCGGACTGCCGGACCCGGTCGAGGCCGGGTTCTTCCTGCAGGTCCGGCTGAGCGACGGCCGGATCCTGGACTTCGCCGAGCCCGGCGTCGAGTTCCCCGGCCAGCACTTCGCGTTCCTGGTCGACGACCCGACGTTCGACGCGGTTCTGGCCCGCATCCAGCGGGACGGCATCACCCACTGGGCCGACCCGGCGCAGCGGCTCCCCGGCGAGATCAACACCAACCACGGCGGCCGCGGCGTCTACTTCGACGACCCCGCCGGCCATCATCTCGAGGCCCTGACCGCCCGCTACGACGGCACTGACCTCACCTGACGCCGGCGTTGCCCGTAAGTACCGCGATGGGTGCACCTATGTCTCCAGACACCACGCCGGGGTTGTCCCTAGGCTGATGCGCATGGCTATCGCTACTCCGCTGTCGGTCTCCGGGCGATGGATCATCGGCGCCGACGGCCGCCGGGTCAAGCTCGCCGGAGTCAACTGGGCCGGGGCCCACGAGGACGCGATGACGCCCGCGGGGCTCAACCTCCGGCACCGCGACGACATCGCCAGGCAGATCGCGGCGTGGGGGTTCAACAGCGTCCGGTTCCCGTTCGCCCTGGAAACGGTGGCCTGGAAGTCCCCGGTCGCGTCCGCCGGCGTCGCCGCGAACCCGGACCTGGAAGGCTCCACCCCGTGGCAGGTGTACGCGGCCTGCGTGAAGGCGCTGACCGGGGCCGGGGTGATGGTGATCCCCAACTGCCATCTGCTGTCCCCGGGCTGGTGCTGCGCGCAGGACGACGCGAACGGCCTGTGGTGGAACCAGAAGTGGCCGGCTTCCGCCTTCACCAGCACCTGGCAGACGGTGGCGGCCGCGCTCGCCGACGACCCGCTGGTCATCGGCTACGACCTGAAGAACGAGCCGAGGAAAGCCACCGTCAACGGGAAGACCTACAGCCCGTCATGGGGCGACGGGGACTCCCGCACCGACTTCCGCCAGATGTACAGCGACACCGCGACGAGCATCCTGGAAGCGGACCCCCGCGCCCTGTTCTTCTGCGAGGGGCTGTCGTTCGCGGGCAACCTGACCGGTGCCCCGTCCAAGCCGGTCACCCCCTCCGCGCCCAGCCGTGTCGTGTACTCCCTGCACGACTACTCGTGGTTCCATCCCTCCGGGCTGTCAGAAGGCGACTACGCCAAGGCGATGAAGAAGGCCAGCGGATCCCTCCTGGCGGATAAGAAGGCCCCGGTGTGGATCGGCGAGTTCGGCGACACCAACAACGGGAACCTCGGAGGGTGGCTCGGGAACTTCCTCACGTGGGCCAGGAAGACCGACGCCGACTGGTGCTGGTGGCAGCTGGACGGCACCAACGTCCAGGGCACCAACCCGGAGACCGGCAAACGGGTCATGACGCTCGGCCAGCCCGCCAGCTACGGGCTGTTCAACCCGGAATGGACCGGGCCGTCGAACCAGGCGCTGCTGAAGGCCCTGCAGGCCATCCAGGCCCCGACGGCCGGACCGAAGGTGAAGGCCCGCCGCCGCTGGCTCTGGTTCGGCCGCCGGACGAAACGCTGACCAGCCCGGAAACCCGGCGGGTCAGTCGCCCCCGGTAACGTAGCGCGGCGCGTGCCGCGGCCAGGGGCGGGCCCGTTCCAGCTGCGCGGCCAGGTTCAGCAGCAGGTCCTCGCGTCCCTC
This sequence comes from Streptosporangiales bacterium, assembly GCA_009784565.1. Lineage (GTDB taxonomy): Bacteria > Actinomycetota > Actinomycetes > Streptosporangiales > Streptosporangiaceae > Trebonia. The sequence continues at coordinate 12,896 of WRBL01000078.1, forward strand.
CGCGGCGACGAGCTGAACCGAGCCCGGCATCCCGGAGGCGGGCACCGGAACCGTCGCGGCCGGGTAGCCGGCCAGGTTCCACACGCCGGTCAGCGGCGAGAACCGCAGGGCGGTGGCGACGCTCCGCCGCCACGACCGGGTCCCGTACCGCAGCGCGGGCGGGCACGGCCGCGCCAGAGTCGGCACCAGCAGCACGTCATGGGAATCGAAGAACGGCGCCAGCGCCGCGCGGAGCCGCTCCCGGTCCGACGGCCGCGGCGGCCGGACGCGCAGCACCGCCTGGCCCGCGCGGACATGCCGGCGGGTCCGGGCCTCCATGTCGGCCAGGTGCGGACCCGCCTCGGACGCCGGGGCCGCGAACCAGTACGACGACAGGACGGGCGCCAGCCACCCCGGATACGGCGGGTCGGCGTGGCTGACGGAGTGGCCGAGCCCGGCGAGAAGTTTCCCCGACTCGCGGACGGCGGCGACCCGGTCCGGCGCGATCGCGAGGCCGCGGCCCGGCGGCCGGGCCGACAGGGCGATCCGCAGCGGCCCGGGGCCGGCCAGCGGGTACGCGGTACCCGCCATGACCCCGAGCATGAGGGCGGCGTCCGCGACCGTCGCGGCGATCGGCCCGTTCTCCGACAGGCCGAACCAGTGCCCCGTCCCGGGAACCACGCCCGGTCCCGGCTTGATGCTGAACAGGCCGCACGCGGCGGCGGGGATGCGCAGCGAGCCGAGCCCGTCACTGCCGTGGGCGAGCGGCACCATGCCCGACGCGACGGAGGCGGCCGCCCCGCCCGAGGAGCCGCCCGCCGTCCGGGACCGGTTCCACGGGTTCCGCGTGATCCCGTAGGCGGAGTCGGTGAACGAGTAGATGGCGAGCTCGGGGAGGTTGGTCAGACCGGTCACGACGGCGCCGGCGGCGCGGAGCCGGGCGACGAGCGGGTCGTCGGACGCCTGCGGCCCGGCCGGGGTGGCGGCGCTCCCGTGGCGCAGCGGCTCCCCGGCAACCGGCACCGTGTCCTTGACCGACACCGGCACCCCCGCCAGCGGCAGGTCCGGCCGGTCGGCCCGCGCGTCCACGGCCTCGGCCTCCCGGGCCGCCCGCTGCTCCCGGACCCGGACGAACGCCCCGATCTCCGGGTCATGCGCGCGGATCTGCGCGAGGTGCGCGGCGACGACCTCGGCGGCTGTCGCCTTGCCGGACCGGACGGCCGATGCGATCCCGACCGCGGTCTGTCCAGCCCATTCGTTCATGGGCACATTATGCCGCCCGGAAGGCCCCGAACGCGGCGCGGACCTCGCGGACGAACGCTTCCGGACGCTCCCACGCGGCGAAGTGCCCGCCGGCCCCGGGCTCGTTCCAGTAGCGAAGGTCGGTGAAGAGCGGCTCGGCCCAGGAACGGACGGGCCGCATGAGGTCCTTGGGGAACACCGAGCAGCCGGCCGGGACCTCGACCGGGGTCCGGGCCGCGTCGCGGCCGCCGAAGCTCTCCCAGTACAGGCGGGCGGACGACGCGCCCGCGGCGGGCAGCCAGTACAGCATCGCGTTGTCGAGGATCTCCTCGCGCGTGAAGACGCTCAGCGGGTCGCCGTCGCAGTCGCTCCACGACCACAGCTTCTCGGTGATCCACGCGCACAGGGCGGCGGGGGAGTCGACCAGGCCGTACCCGAGCGACTGGGGGCGCGTCGACTGGATCGCCGAGTAGCCGCCGTCTTCGTCGCGGTAGCGCTTCAGCGCCGCGAGGGCGTCGGCCTCGCGCGGGGACAGCGCGGCCGGGTCGGCGACGGCCGAGCGCGGCGGCGGGGCGACCACCATGTTCAGGTGCAGCCCGAGCACGTGGTCCGGGTGCTGCCGGGCCAGGGCCGTGGAGACGATCGCGCCCCAGTCGCCGCCCTGGGCGCCGTACCGGGAGTACCCGAGCCTGGTCATCAGGGTGTCCCACGCGTCGGCGGTCCTCTCGACGCCCCACCCGGCGGCCGGCGGCTTGCCGCTGAACCCGTAGCCGGGCAGCGACGGGCACACCACGTGGAACGCGAGATCGGGCTCCAGGCCGTGCGCGGCCGGGTCGGTGAGGGGCCCGATCACCTTCCAGAACTCCACCACCGACCCCGGCCACCCGTGCGTCATGATGAGCGGAACGGCGCCGGGGACGGGAGAGCGGGCATGGAGGAAGTGGACGTCCAGCCCGTCGACCGGCGTGGTGAACTGGCAGAACCGGTTCAGTCGTTCCTCCGCGGCGGCGAAGTCGTACGACGACTTCCAGTACGAGCACAGGTCCCTCGCGACCGGCAGCGGCGTGCCCTGCTGCCAGCCCGGCACGGTGGCCGCCTCGGGCCAGCGGGTCCGGTCCAGCCGTTCGCGCAGGTCGGTGACGTCAGCGTCGGGTATCCGGACGCGGAACTCCTTCAAAACGCACTCCTCAGGCGGAAATCGAGGGCGGTGTGGCGGCGGCCCGCGCCCGCGGTGCGGACGGCGGTGGCCAGGGCCCGGCGGGAGCCGGCCAGGACGACGAGTTTCTTCGCGCGGGTGATGCCCGTGTAAAGAAGGTTCCGCTGCAGCATCATCCACGCGCTGACGGTCAGCGGGATCACCACCGCCGGGTACTCCGACCCCTGCGACCGGTGGATCGTCACCGCGTACGCGTGGGTGAGCTCGTCCAGTTCGTCGAAGGCATAGTCGATCTCCTCGTCCTCGTCGGTCCGGACCGTCAGCGTGTGCTCCTCCAGCGACAGGCCGGTCACCACGCCGGTCGTGCCGTTGAACACCCCGGCCTCGCCTTTGTCGTAGTTGTTCCGGAGCTGGGTGACCTTATCCCCGATCCTGAAGACCCTTCCGCCATAACGGCGTTCCGGTTTCCCCTCCTTGAACGGCGTCAGCTGCTCCTGGAGGAGAAGGTTCAGGTTCCCGGCCCCGGCCGGCCCGCGGTGCATCGGGCACAGCACCTGCACGTCCCGCCGCGAGTCCAGGCCGAACTTGTTCGGGATCCGGCGCGACACGATGTCCGCGACCAGCGACGCGGTGTCCTCGGGGTCATCGCAGTTGAACCAGTAGAAGTCATCGAACTTCGTGACCGGCCCGGCGCCGCCGGGCGCGACGGTCAGGGACGTCGGGGAGGCGGGCGGGGACGGCCACTTGCCCGCGTTGATCCGGTGCGCGTTGACCACGATGCCGGACTGCTGGGCCTGGCGGAAAATCCGGGTCAGCCGCACGACCGGCAGCGCCTGGGACCCGATCAGGTCGCGCAGCACCTCGCCCGCGCCGACCGACGGCAGCTGGTCCACGTCCCCGACCAGCAGCAGGTGCGCGCCGGGCGCCACCGCCTTCACCAGCTTGTTGGCCAGGACCGTGTCCACCATCGACGTCTCGTCCACCACGACCAGGTCGGCGTCGATCGGGTTGTCGGCGTCGTAGGCCGGGTCCCCGCCCGGCTGCAGCTGCAGCAGCCGGTGGATGGTCGCCGCCTCGTGATCGGTCAGCTCCGCCAGCCGCTTGGCGGCCCGCCCGGTGGGCGCGGCCAGGACCACCTTCGCCTTCCGGGCCTTCGCCAGTTCCACCACCGAGCGCACGGTGAAGCTCTTCCCGCAGCCGGGCCCGCCGGTCAGCACCGCGACCTTCTGCGTCAGCGCCAGCTTCACCGCGTCGGACTGCTCCGGGGCCAGGTCCGCGCCGGTCTTGGTCTTCAGCCAGCCGAGAGCCTTGTCCCACTCCACCGAACCGAAGGCGGCCAGCCGGTCCGACGGCGAGGAGGAGAGCCGGCGCAGGGCAGAAGCGAGGCTCCGTTCGGCGTGAAAGAAGGGGGGAAGGTAGACCGCCCGCACCGGGTCGCCGGCCTCCGCCCCGGTCTCGTCGTTCTCCTCGCCGGGAGCGCGCGGGAGGTCCTCGCGGACGGCGCCCTCGGCGTCGGCGAGCGCGGCCAGGCAGGGCGGGATCAGCTCCGCCTCCACCTCGAGGATCTTCACCGCCTCCTTGACCAGCTGGTCCTCGGGCAGGTAGCAGTGCCCGTTGTCAGCGGCCTCCGACAGCGTGTACGCCAGGCCGGCCGTGATCCGTTCCGGGCTGTCCTTCGCGATCCCGACCGACGCCGCGATCGTGTCCGCGGTCTTGAAACCGATGCCCCACACGTCCGCCGCCAGCTGGTACGGGTTCTTGGTGACCGTCTCGACGGACTCGTCGCCGTACTTCTTGTAGATCTTGACCGCCAGGGACGTGGACACGCCCACGCCCTGGAGGAACACCATGACCTCCTTGATCTTGCGCTGTTCCTCCCAGGCGGCCTTGACCCGCTCGACCCGCTTGGGCCCCAGGCCCTGGACCTCGATGAGGCGGTCCGGCTCGTCGTCGATGACGTGCATGATGTCGACGCCGAAGTGGTTGACCATCCGTTCGGCCATCACCGGGCCGATGCCCTTGATCATGCCGGAGCCCAGGTAGCGCCGGATGCCCTGCTCGGTCGCGGGCAGCACCGTCGCGTAGGAATGCACGTCGAACTGCCGGCCGTACTTCGGGTGCGACGTCCACCGCCCCCGCAGCCGCAGTGACTCGCCGACCTGCGCCCCCAGCAGCGCGCCCACCGCCGTGACCAGTTCCGTCGCCGCGCTGACCGGGCCGCGGCCGGTGCCCCGGTCCGGGGCGATCCGCGCGATCGTGTACCCGGTCTCCGGGTTCGCGTACGTGACCCGCTCCAGGACCCCGTCCAGTACGGCGATCTCCATCGGGTGCGTCTGCTGCTGATTCGGCGGGGGAGCGGGCGGCATGACCCCCATCATGCCGCGCCGCCGGGGCGCCCCGCTATTCGAGTGGGGTGGGGGACTCGGAGCGGGCCTGCGTCGGGTCGCCCGCCAGCTTCTTGACGGTGTTGCTGGTGATGTGCGGGAACGTGTATTCGCTGGTCGTCTTCCCGCCGTCGGTGGAGACGCGGATCTTCAGCAGGATCACCTGGGTGTACATCAGGTACTCGAAGTTCCGTGAATTCTTCGCGTTCGGGTCCTTCGAGAGCAGCCAGTAGTCCGCGGAGTACTCGGTCACGTCCGACCGGCGCTGCTCGAACGGGATATTGGTCACCACGCCGGTGCCGCCGAAAACGGGGCGCGTGGTCACGTTCCAGTGGATGAAAGCCTGCGGCTTGATGATCTCGACGGCCCGCTGAAGCGGGTAATTCGGGTTGCGGGTGAGATTGGCGTCCGGGTTCTCGAAGTCGCCCGCGCCGGTCAGGACCGTGGCGAACGGGTCGTAGAAGGGGGTCGTCGTGATATTCGTCGGCTGCGGGTGCGGGATGGGCGCGTCGGGAATGTCCGGCGACCCGGAGATCACCGTATTCGCGGAGATACCGGTAAGGTCCTGGTCGAACCGGTTCCGGTCGTTCACGTCGATGCTGCCGAGGGCGAGCACCGAGTTGCCGTGCGGGACGGAGATCTGCTTGGCGATGGTTAGCTGCGGGGGCTGCTCGATCACCTGGCCGCCCGGGATGGCCGGGCCGTCCGTGTAGGGGCCGATCTTCTGGGCCTGGCTCCCCAGATGGATCCAGGAGCCGTTCTCGACGTGGATGATCTGCCCCTGGTCCGGGCCCTCGGCGAAGCGGATCTGCTGCTCGTAGAAGATGGCGTGCGCGGACTGCGTGTACGTCCCGCCCCGGTTCGGCGCCGCGGCGGCGACCGCCACGGCGCCGCGGTCCTGCAGGCTCGCCGGGTCGCCCTTGCTTGAGGTTCCGTTGAAGCGGATGGTCTCCACGAACGAGAAATTCTTGAGGATGAAGCCCCCGAACTCGGATGCTCCCGGCTCGGGCGGCCGCCCCGGCTGATCGGCGTCCTGAGGAAGCGGCATGACGTTGAAAGACAGCGGCTTCCCGTCGAAGGAAAGCTCGCGATCGTTCTCCCAGGTGCCGATCAGGAGCTGCTGGAACTCGGCGAGACTTGTAATATCAGCCTGTTGAGGCATGAGGGTATTCCTTCCCGCTCTGGTCATTATTTCCCCGATGACCGAAAAGTGCATTCTTTGGGAAAAGGTAACAGGCGGGATGTGAGTATCAAAACGTATGAACGCCTGTGAACGAATTGACCGCGTGAGCCTGGAGAGCCGTCCCGGGCCACCGGGCTCCCGTAGATTCTTCTCATGACCACCGTGGGAACTGAACCAGTCTGCCGTCGCCTGCCGGGCCGCCGGGCCCTTGTGACCGGAGGGAGCCGGGGGATCGGCGCCGCCGTGGCCCGCCGCCTCGCCGCCGAGGGCGCCTCGGTCGCGATCAACTACCACGCGAACTCCGGCGCGGCCAGGGAACTGGCCGCCGAGCTTGCCGCGACGGGCGTCGCCGCACCCGTCATCCAGGCCGACGTCAGCGACCCGGAGCAGGTCGGCCGCCTCGTCGACGAGGCGGCCGACCGTTTGGGCGGGCTCGACATCCTGGTCAGCAACGCCGGGATCGAGCATTTCGGCGAGCTGGAGACCATCACCCCGGCCCAGTTCGACCAGGTGTATTCCGTGAACGTCCGGGGACAGCTGTTCGCCGCTCAGCACGCCGCCCGGCACCTGGGGCCCGGCGGCTCGATCGTGCTGATGTCCTCGGTCAGCTCCTCGATCTCCGTGTTCCACCACGCGGTGTACGCCTCCAGCAAGGCGGCCGTCCGGGTCGCCGCCCGCAACCTCGCGCCCGAACTGGGCCGCCGAGGCATCCGGGTCAACGCGATCGCGCCCGGCGGCACCGCGACCGACATGGCGGCGGAGGTTGCCCACCTGTACCAGCACCCGGACCTGCCCGACCTGCCGCCCGAGACCTCGCTGTCGGTGATGGCGGCCCTGGGCCGCCTGGCCCGCCCCGAGGAGATCGCGGCCGCGGTGGCGTTCCTCGCGTCCGACGACGCCTCCTACGTCACCGGCAGCACCCTCGAAGTCGACGGCGGCATGTTCTAGATCACCCCGAAACAGCCGCCGCAAGGGCGGCGATGTCGGCACTTGCGGCGGCTATTCGTCGAGTGCCTGGGTGGCGGCGGCTAGGCCCCGGGCTCCCCGGTCGCCTCGGCCACGAGGGCGGCGTCCGGCTCTGAGAATCCCGGAATGCGTTTCTGGAGCAGTTCCACTGACTCCGCACGCTCCAGCACGTCGACGCTGACGGGGGCCGCAATCTCCTCCCAGCCGCCGGAGCGAGACGTGATCAACACGTGCCCGTTGCCGGGCAGCCAGCGTTTGATGTCGCCGAGCCGCTCGGCGTTATCGAAGATAAGCAGCCAATTGCCGTGCTGCCGCAGGGTCGGTATCACGTGCGTCTCGACGTCTTTGTCCTTGAGCCGCGAACCTGTCGGCACGCAGTTCAGGGCCGCCCCCAGCTCCGCGAATCGCTGGCCGAGGACCTCCGGGTTCTCGGCGTTGATCCACCACACGATGTCGTATTCCTCGCCGAACCGGTCGGCGTACTCAAGCGCGACCTGGGTCGTGCCGACGCCAGCCATTCCCAGTAGCGCCGCGCCGCCCGTGTGGCCCCGGGACCCCAGAGTTTTCCTAATGCGGGAGAGCAGCCCCTCGCGTCCGGTGAACACGCGGTTGGGTCTCGGCGCGTTCTGGGCCCGGACGGGTGGGGCAGGCTCCGGCGCTGTATGGATGTGCATGGTCAGATCCCGGCCGGCCATGATGGCATCCCGGCCCGCCCTCACATCCTGCGGCTCTTGGCCCCCGTCGCCCACCACCATGTCGCCTAATTATGGCAGTCCGGCATCTGGGGCGTATTTGTTTGGGCCTTTCACCAGGCATCTAAATG
>WRBL01000079.1 GCA_009784565.1 Streptosporangiales bacterium
ACGCCCGGTCCGCCTTCTTGTTCGTCTGCGCGGCCGGCGGCGCGCCCGCGGCCGCGTCGTCGTCCTCGTCGTCTTCCTCTTCGGGCACGGTGAAGGCGAGGTTCTCGGTGTAGATGAATTTGTCGCAGGCCGCGACGAAGGGCTTGGGCGTCTTGCGCTCGCCGAAGCCGTACACAGTCAGCCCGGACTCGCGGAGCCGGGCGGCCAGCCGGGTCAAGTCGCTGTCGCTGGAGACCAGGCAGAATCCGTCGAACCGGTCCGAGTACAGCAGGTCCATCGCGTCGATCACCATCGCCGTGTCGGTCGCGTTCTTGCCCCGCGTGTAGGCGAACTGCTGGATCGGCTGGATGGACTGGTCGAGCAGTTGCTCTTTCCAGCCGGTGAGGTTGGTCCGGGTCCAGTCGCCGTAGGCCCGCTTGACGTGCGCGGTGCCGTACTTGGCGATCTCGGCCAGGAGACCTTCGGTAATCGACGGCTGCGCGTTGTCGGCGTCAATCAGCACCGCGAGCCGGGCCGCGTTCTCGCTGGACATGCCGACACGCTATCGCGGACGGCCCTGCATGGTCAGCCTAAGGTGCCTCGTCCTCGCAGGGCGGGGCCTCGCGGGGCCAGTTCTCGAACTGACGGCGGAGCCAGGCCACGTCTTCTCCGGGGCCGGTCAGGAGCGGGACGAGGCGGCGGTCCTTCATCCGGTCCAGGCGCTGCCCGGCGTCGGCGAAGTCGGCCTCGGCCAGCCCGGGGTCGCGCTCGCGGGCCAGGCCGATCAGCCGCCCGACCGAGTACTTCTTCAGCAGCGCGGCGACGTCCACGTAGTCCCGGGCCATCATGCGGTTGGCCAGGGCGACGGTCTTCCAGCCGGCCAGGTCGTCCAGGGCCAGGACCGGGCCGATGTCAGGAATGGTCACCGGGTCGGAGAGGGTCTCGAAGTAGGCGGCCTGCAACTGCATGGTGTGCTCGCCGTCCGGGGCGATGACTTCCCACTCGGCCAGGCCCTCCCCCGCGTCCTCCCAGATGTCCCCCAGCCCGTTGTCGGTGTCGATCCGGGACGGGGAATATCCCGCGTCGCGCAGCGCGGTCTCGATCTCGGAGGCGGCGGCGGAGACATTGCCGACCCGGCGCACGAACAGGTCAACGTCTTCGGTGTGCCGGTTGACGATGTGGTGCGCCATCAGGGCGTTGCCCCCGGCCAGGGCGACCTCGTATTTGCCGCCCACGGCACGGAGGGCGATCTCGGCGACGCGGCGGTGCAGTTCCTCGAAGGCCACTAGGCGGCGGGAGCGAGTGCCAGCAGCGGATGGGCCGCTTCCCAGGCCCGGCGGACCCGGGGGGCAATGTCCAGCTCCGGCCAGAGCTGGGCGAGCAGCCGGCCGTTGACGTACCCGGCGAGATCTTCGGCGGACCGGGCCGAGTCGAAGACGGTCTCGTATAGTTCCAGCGCCTGATCTTCGTCGCTCAGGTCAAACTCCGGGGTGTGCTTGGACCAGCACAGCTGCTGAGGCAGCGTGACCGTACCCTCGGCCGGGCCGTGCAGCCCCGCCAGGTCAGCGGCCACCACGACGGGCCGCAGCGCGTATCGCGGAGTCTCCGATTCCGCCATCACGTCCCCCTCTTAGCTCGCGACACTCCTCAGGGTAACGAACACAAGGCCGGCTTGTCACTAGTGAGCCCGGTGACATTCCGCCAAACAGATCACGGCTTAGCCCCACCCGTCACCTGCGCATCTGTAGTCACAGACCCAGTCGACCCGTCTGTCCGACAGTACTACGAGGGCCATCGCGTAGTCGAGCCGTTGCCCATAGACACGGTTTTCGCCCGAAATGCACCGGGCTCGCGTGGGGCGGCGGCCAACTCGCCTGCCCACCGGCCAGCTCCCGCAGGTGACATGCGTCACTTTGGTGACGAATCGGACGCGCTCCGCCAACCGATCGCCGGCGTGGCGCGTCTGAGCAGTGAAGGCCACCTGTAACAATGCCGTTTATGCCGAAGATCTCCGGATCAGCAGACGACGTCCTCCGCATGGTGCTCGAAGGCGGCGGTGACGCGCTCGACGACCGGCTGCGCAACATCCTGGCCTCCCAGGTGGACACCGGCCCGGAACGGGCGGGGCGATCGCAGCCGCTGCCCCTCCCCGACAGCGCGGCCACCACGATCCACCGGGTAAAGGTCAGCCTTCACGGGGCCAAGCCCCCGGTCTGGCGCCGGCTCGAGCTGCCCAGCGACATGCGCCTCGACCTGGTCCACGAGACGCTGCAGACGGCGTTCGGCTGGTTCGACTGCCACTACCACCAGTTCGAGACGGACTGCGGCGAGTACGGCGACCCGGCGCAGAACGCCGACACCTGGCGGGACGACGAGTCCGTGGTGGCACTCGTCCAGGTCGCCGCCGACCCGAAGACCACGGTCGGCTACGTCTACGACTTCGGCGACAACTGGCGCCACGACCTCGTCGTCGAGGCCGTCTCCCCCGCCGAGCCCGGTGTCCGCTACCCGCGCTGCACCGCCGGCCGGGGCCTGGCCCCGGACGAGGACAGCGGCGGGATCCGCACCCACAACGAGACTGGTTCCCGAGGCTCCGTCACCGTGGATCCGGAGGAACTCACGTCCGCGCTGCGCGGACTGTCCAGCGTCATCGTCCCCGCGCCCTAGAAGGCGGGCTGACCCGGGAGGTGTCCCGCCGGGCCCGTCCGGGAGTCGCTCGGGTCCCGCCCCGGGGACGCCGGGGCCCGGCCCGCGGGCCGGCCACGGGAGGAGGACGGGAGCTGCGACGGCCTCGGCACCCGGACCTTGTAGATGCGGATCGTGCCGAAGTGCTTGATGACGGTGGAGTGACGGATCGCGTCGTTGAGCGTCGGCCGGCCCGGGAGGGCCGCGAACATGAGCGGGCTGGACGGGTCCAGGATCATGTAGGAGATGTTCTTGTAGCCCTGCGGCAGCATCCGGCTTACTGACGGGTCGCTGTTGACCTGCCAGAGCGAGACCGGAACCGCGCGGGTGCGGATCTTGATGTCCACCCAGGGGTAGTCGTCGCAGACCACGATGTCCCCCGCCGGGACGTGCTGCTTCACCCAGGCGACCGCCTGGTCCTGAGTGCCGAAGCCGTTGCTTGACGCCTGGGCCCGCATGGAGCCCCACCACTGCGGCGCCACCACGAGCGCGAATCCGGCCGCGAGCGCGATCACGGGAATCCGGCGGGTCCACCGCCAGGCCAGCGCCCAGCCCCGGCCGACCTGGCCCAGGCCCGAGCCCGCGGAGGCGGGCTCCCCCGGCCCCCAGACGGTGTCGGCGACCCCGCTGATCAGCAGTGCCCAGATCGGGATCATGACGGTGACGAAGGCGTAGGGCACGTAGCCGCCTTTGACCAGGTACAGCACCTGAATTCCGATCGCCGCCGCGATCGGCCGGTACCGGCGGATGACCAGGGCCGGGAGCGCCGCCGCCATTCCGGCCTCCGGCAGCCACCGGTCGAGGTGGAACCAGAGGCTGGCCTGGACCCAGGTGGCGCTGCGGTAGTGCAGGATCGTCCCGGTGCCCGGCCGCACGGCGAGCTGGTAGAACGATTCGCCGAGCATGCTCACGTGCCCGGGCCCGGGAAGAAGCTCGCCTTTGACCACGGCGAGCAGCGGCCACATGCCGACCAGCCCGCCGTAGATCACGGCGAAGATCATCAGGTACTTGACCCGGTTCCGGCGCGGCGTGTACCGGACGAGCAGCCATACCAGCGCGGGAAGCAGCAGCGCGGAGGTCTCCTTGCTCCACGTCGCGGCGGCGAAGAAGGCCGCGCTCCAGACGACCGCGGCCAGGCTGCGGCGCCAGGTCGCGGCGGCCGCCAGCGCGGCGACCACCCACATGGTCGACAGGTTGTCCAGGAAGACCAGCCGGTGGTAGAAGACGGCCAGCGGGCTCAGCCCGAACAGGGCCACGGCCGCGGCGCTGGCCACGCGGCTCATCCCCAGCCTCCGGGCCAGGACGAACACCAGGACCGAGGTGATCATCGTGACCACCCACATGAAGTCCCGGCCGACCATGAGCGCCCGGCTGGTCCACGCGAGCCCGTCGGTCAGCCGCATCCACCCGGCGATCGCGGCCCAGCCACCGAACGGGTGATCCCAGAAGTACGTGTAGTTCGACAGGTGATGCTCATACAGCATCGCCCAGGCCCGCGCCATGTACGTGCCCTCGTCGTTGTTCACCCGCCCCGGGTAGCCCTGCAGGTTCCAGGCCGTCGCCGCGCCGACCACCGCCAGTGCCGCGCCCAGCGCGAGCAGGGTCGCCCAGCGCCGCCGCACGGGCGGCGGGGAGGGCGGAGGCCCGTCCAGCAGGTCGAGTTCGGCTTCTTCCCATTCCCAGTCGAGCGTTACACCCGCCAAGGTCACAGAACCGCTCCTTCCGAGGGGACCGGGGATTCCGAGGGGGCTGGCGCTTGCGCGGGAACCTGGGGCTCCGCGGGCCGGTGCTGCAGCCCGCGCCCGGTGCGGTACCAGGTGCCGTCGCCCCAGTAGTGCCGGTACACCGCCCACACCGCGGCGGCGGCGAGGATGAGCTGGTAGGCCGGAGTGAGGAACATGATCGAAGCGAAATGCCCGACGCGGACCTTCTGCCGGTAAGAACGCCCGAACTGAGCCAGTGCGAGCAGCATCGAGACCATAGTGACGGCCAGGGGGATGAGCGGGACGTACAGGAAAAGAGTCAGCCCCTCCGGGACCTTCAGCACGAACGCGCTGATAAGCGCCAGCGGGAGCAGCGCACACGAAATGGCCTGCAGGATCGGGGCGGCCAGAATGTAGCCGGCCAGTATTTTCTGACGCAGCGTCGGCATTTGCCACCAATAGCCGCGCATCAGCTCGCCGAAGATCCCTTCCAGCCACCGCACGCGCTGCCAGAAAAGCGAACCCTGCTTGCGGTGGAAAATGGTCGGCGGGACCTCCTCGCGGGTGGCCAGCCTCGGGCTGAAGGCCGCGACCACCCGGGCGCCGTAGCGGCTGCACAGCAGCACGCCCATGGCGCAGTCCTCGGTCGGCGTGCTGGGCCAGCCGCCGGCCGCCCGCGCCAGTTCGGAACGGACGAAGACCGTGTTTCCCCCGAGCGGCACGAACCCGGCGTCCACCTGGAACAGCATCCGGCTGGAGTACCAGGCGAAGTACTCAAGGACGTTGTGGGCCTGGAACCATTCCCGGGCCCGGCCGCCGAGGTTCATCAGCTGGACCGCGCCCTGCACGATGTCGGCGCCGGTCTGCCTGATCAGCGCCTCGACGTGCCGGAGGAGGTCGGGTGCGACGTCGCACTCGGCGTCGATCGGGCAGACGTAGTCGCCGGTCGCGTGGGGCAGTGCCCCGTTGAGCTGCGCGGCCTTGCCGGACTCGTCGTAGTTGCCCACGACCAGGTCGATGCAGCCCGGGTGCCGCCGGCGCACGGCCTGGACCGCCTCGATGGTCGGCGTGTCGTGGTCGCGCAGCGAGACGATGATCTGGCACCGCTGGTGCGTCTGGCGGACCAGCTTGTCCAGCGTGACGCCGATGACCTCGACCTCGTCGAGTGCGCACACGATCAGGGTGAAGCTGGTCTGTTCATCCCCCTGCCGCACTGATTTCGGCCAGGCCAGGCTGGCCTGGGCATCCGGGCTGCGGTCGGCGTACAGCCGCCACATGGCCTCCATCCCGCTGATCGCCAGGTTGTAGAGCCCGGCGATGAACAGCGCCCAGACGACGGCATGCACGGCCAGCGCGGTAAGTCCGGCAACCAGCCCGCATATGATCGCGATTTTCACCAAAGCTATAGAGCTATATCGGCGCACAGTCCCCCGCTCCACTAATTGCCCGCCGATTAATGCACAGAAGACGAGCGTGACTATCCTACGGCCTAAAATTCGCTGTGGCTATTCACCCAATTGGGGCATTAAAACAATGTGCCATTCATCCGGTCAGGCGGAATGGGAAGGGCGGAAGCGGCGAAACGGGCGGAGCCGGATTGAGCGCGGCGGCTGTCGCGGCCCGGGTGAGCGGACCGGGCAGGACCTCGCGGAGCGTGATGCCCTGTCCGAAGTCCTTCAGCACGATCGAGTGGCTGACCGCCCGGGCCAGGGTGGGCATCTGCGTCAGCGACTCGGCGCTCTCCGGGGTCAGCACCACGAACTGGACGCTCTTCCACCCCTGGGGAAGCGTGACCGCGTTGACGTGCGGGTCTCCGTCAACCTTCCACTCCCACAGCGGGTTCATCCCGTGGGTCTTCAGGTCGGGCCAGATGTAGTCGTCGGTCACCACCGTCGCGTCGCGCGGGAGGTTCTTCTCGACCCAGCGGGTCGCGGCCAGGGAGGAGGAATCCCCCGCGATCCGGGACTGCGCGGACAGTTCTCCCCACCACTGCGGGCCGGCCGCGGCCGTCAGCGCGACCGCCGCCGCGACCGCGGCACCCTGGCTGACCCGGCGGGCCCGCCGGGCGCCGGACCGGAGCCACAGCACCTCGAAGGCCCCGGCGACGCAGATCGCGGCGAACGGCAGCACCGACGTCACGTAGAAGTACGGCAGGTAGCTGCACTTGAACGGCACCAGCACCTGGATCAGCAGGCCGATCGCGGCCGGCCTCAGCCGCCGCACCCACAGCGCCGGGATCATCACCGCCATCCCGGCCCCGGCCAGCCACGGGTCGACGCCGAGCCACACGTGGACCATCCAGTTCGACATGCTGCCGGGCGCGAGCGGGTCGCCGCTCCCGGACCGGGCGAAGAACTGCCACCACAGCGACCGCAGCAGGGACACGTGTCCGTGGCCGGGCATCAGCTCGTCGCGCAGCGCCGCGAACAGCGGGTACCCGGCCAGCAGGAGGGCCAGGGTGACCCCGAAGATCCCCAGGTGCCATCGCCGGGTCCGGCGGCTGGTGTGCTGCCACAGCACCCACACCACGGCCGGCGCCAGGATGACGATGGTCTCCTTGGACAGGATGCCGATGGCCAGCGCCGCCGCCGACCAGAACGCCGCGCCCAGGCTCTGCCGCCGGGAAGCCGCGATGGCCAGCGCGGCCAGGAGCCATACGGTGCCGATGTTGTCCAGCGACACCATCCGGTGGTACATGAGCGCCAGCGGGCTGGCCGCGAACAGGACCACCGCGGCGCAGCCCGTCACCCGGCGCAGGCCGAGCCGGCGGCAGAACACGTACAGCAGGACGCAGGCCACCAGGGTCAGGCACCACATGAACTGCCGGCCCAGCATGACGTCGCTGTAGACCCGGTGGAATCCGTCGGTCAGCCATCCGAAGGCGGCGATCTGGGCCCAGCCGAGCGGCGGGTGGTCGTACCAGTACGTGTAGTGCGAGAGGTGGTGCTCGTACAGCATCGCCCACGCCTCGGCGACGTAGGTGCCCTCGTCGTCGTCGATCCGGCCGGGCCACCCCTGCAGGTTCCAGCCGGTCACCGCCCCGGCGAACAGCAGGGCCGGCGTCAGCAGGGCGAAGCCGGACCAGTGCGCCCGCCACCAGCGGCGCAGCCTCGGCTCGCGGGCGGCCGGCGGCCCGGCCTGACGGGGAATCCGGATGATGACGGTGTCCGCCTCCGGGTCAACCCAGGTGCCGGTGCTCATGCCGCCACTTCCTCGGAAAGGGCCTCGGCGGGCGCCCTCGGGGCCGGGATCCCGCTCCCCCGGTGGGAGTTCATCCGCCCGGTCTTGTACCAGGTCTCGTCGCCGACCGTGTACTTGTAGACGGCGACCGCGGCGGCGCCGGCCAGGATCAGCTGGTACAGCGGCGACAGGAGCAGCACCGACACGTAATGCCAGATACTGGCCCGCTGCCCGTACGAGCGGCAGAACTCGTGCAGCCCGAAGAGCATGGACAGGACCGACACCGCCACGGGCAGCAGCGGGGCGAACATCAGCATCGCGATGCCGATCGGCGCCTTGAAGAAGATCCCGGCCCCGATCGCGACCGGCATCAGGATGAACGAGAACGCCTGCAGCATCGGGGTGGCCAGGATGTACCCGGCCAGCACCTTCTGGCGCAGCGTCGGCATCCGCAGCCACTTGCCGTCCGCGAATTCCTGCAGGAACCCGCGGACCCAGCGGTCCCGCTGCCAGAACAGCGATCCGGCCCGCTTGTTGAAGATGGACGGAGGCGCCTCCTCCCGGGTGGTGAGCTCCGCGCTGTAGGCGGTGGCCACCTTCGCGCCGTGCTCGACCGACAGCTTCACCCCCAGCGAGCAGTCCTCGGTGAGCCGGGGCGGCCAGCCGCCCGCCTCGTTCAGCAGCGCGCGGCGGATGAACACCGTGTTCCCGCCGAGCGGCACGAAGCCCTGTTCGGCGTGGAAGGCCATGCGGCTGGTGAACCAGAAGAAGTACTCCAGGACGTTGTGGACCTGGAACCACTTGCCCGCGCCCCGGCCGAGGTTCATCAGCTGCACCCCGCCCTGCACGACGTCCGCGCCGGTCATCTCGAAGAGCGCCTCGGTATGCACCAGCAGGTCCTCGGCGACGTCGTCCTCGGCGTCGATCACGCCCACCACGTCGCCCGCGCAGTACTGCAGGGCCCGGTTGAGCTGCTGGGCCTTGGACGACTTGCGGTACCGCCCGGTGACCACCGTGATCCGCCCGCCGGCCGCGCTCTCGCCGAGCACCTCGTGAACGGCGTCGATGGTGGGCTGGTCATCGTGGCACAGCGTCACGACGATCTCGAACCACGGGTGGGTCTGGCGCAGCAGTCCCCGCAGCGTGTCCCCGATCACGTCCGCCTCGTCCTTGCACGGGACGATGAGCGAGAACGTCATCCGGGCCGTGCCCGGCTCCACCGGAATCGGCCAGGCGATGTGCGCCTTCGCCTCCGGTACCCGCCAGCCGTACAGCCGCCAGCGCGCCTCCAGCCCTCCGATGACCAGGTTGAACGCGGTGACCAGCAACAGCGTGATGTCGAGCATGGGCAGCCCGAGCAGATAGCATCCCGCGAACAGCGCGGCCGCCAGTGCGGCGAGCAGGACGAAAAAATACCTGCGGACAAAGCGCAGGCAAGACAGCGACATCGAACCCCCCGATTCGATCGTCGGACCCTTGAGTAATCGTGACACTACTTGAAGTAGCGGCACCTCCGTTGTGTCATCGGACAAAGAGCCACGTCAGGGCTCGATTCCCGCCAGCATGTGACAGGCGATCGCGGCCGCTGCCACGACGTTCAGGGAATCCACCCCGGCCGCCCGCGCTTCAGAATTCATCGGAATCCGAACGGATTGGTCGGCTTCGTGCCGCCACCGGGAGGACAACCCGTCCCCCTCCGTTCCAAGCAGCAGCGCCACCTTGTCCCCCGGCCCGGTTTCCAGCGCCGCGCGCAGCGGCGCCGCGTCCTCGTCCGGGGTCAGGGCCAGCACCCGGAAACCGGCGCCGCGCAGCCCGGCCAGGCCGTCGAACCACTCGGTCATCCGCGCGTACCTGATCGAGAACACCGCGCCCATGGACACCTTCACCGACCGGCGGTAAAGCGGGTCCGCGCACCGCGGCGACAGCACCACCGCGTCCACGCCCAGCGCGGCCGCGCTCCGGAAGATCGCCCCCACGTTGGCGTGATCGACCAGGTCCTCCAGCACCACGATCCGCCGCGCGCCGCCGACCACCTCGGAGACCGGCGGCAGCGGCTTGCGCTCCATCGACGCCAGCGCGCCCCGGTGTACCCGGAAGCCCGTGAGCCGTTCCGCCACCTCGTCCGGCACCAGGTACACGGGGGCGTCCGTCCCCGGGGGCAGCAGTGACGGCAGGTCGCCCTTCCGGCTCTCGCCCAGCAGCACCGACCGCACCGGGTACCCGGCCGCGGCCGCCCGGCCGATGACCTTCGCGCCCTCGGCGATGAACAGGCCGTGCTCGGCCTCCATGTGAGTCCGCAGGCTCATGTCGGTCAGCCGGGCGTAGTCCGCCAGGCGCGGGTCTTCGGCGGAGCTTACGGGATGCGTTTTCACCGGGACAGTCTCCACTATCCGTTCCGGCCGTTAAGGCACCAGGCCGCCGGGGAGGTCGGCCCGCGATGACACGCCCAGCTTGTGGAAGGCGTGCCGCAGGTGGGTTTCCACCGTGGACTGGGTGACGAACAAGTCCCGGGCGATCTGCCGGTTCGACAGCCCGTCCGCGGCCAGCGCCGCGACCCGGCGCTCCGCGCCGGTCAGCGCGTCGGGACCGGTCAGGGCCGAGCGCCGGGGGCGGGCCCCGGTCGCCAGCAGTTCCCTCCGGCTCTGGCGGCTCAGGTCCCGCGCTCCGCACCGGTCGGCCGTCTCCAGCGCGGCCCTCAGGTGCCGCTGGGCCTGGGCCTTCCGTCCCGCCCGTCGCAGCCGGGCCCCCAGGTCCGCCTGGGCCCGGGCCAGTTCCACCGGGGCCCCCGCTCTCCGGAGCAGGTCAGCGGCCTCGGCCAGCCGCCCGGAAGGGTCGGGAGAGTACGGCGCGCTCGCGCGCAGCGCCACCCCGAGCGCTAGCCTCCCGCCGGCCGCGCGGGCCAGGCTCAGCTGCTCGGACGCCACCGCCGCCGCCTCGTCCTCCCTCCCCGTCGCCGCGTACGCCTCGACGGCCGCGGTCCGCCACGAGGCCACCGCGGGATTGGCCGCTCCCAGCCCCCGCCAGCCGTCGCCCGCGTCCAGCAGGTCGCGCAGGCCCTCGTCATATCGCCTCTGGGCCACGCGCAGCACGCCCCGCGACTGGAGAAACATCGTCGTCTGGATCCACCCTTCCGGCGGCCGCCTTTCCGCCGCGGCCGCAGCGGCCTTGTCCGCCTCGTCCAGCCGGCCCAGGGAGGTCAGCGCGTCGATCACGGCGGCGGCGGCCCAGGCGACGGCCAGCGGCGGTGACGTCCCGAGCTTGAACTCCAGGCTGTACCGCCCGTCGTCGGCCGCCTCGCGGAGCTTCCCCATGCGGTTCAGGACCGCCGCGCGCAGGTGGGTCACGTCGGCCACCATGTTCAGCGACCCGCGGCCGCGCGCCCGGGCCAGCACCGCGTCGCAGGATCGCAGCGCGGACGCGAAGTCGTCGTTCCAGAGCAGGACCAGAAGCGCCGCGACCGCCGCCGGGGTGTCATCGGTCCCCGTCACCATCACGGCTTCCCGGGACGCCGCCGGGGCCCGGCCCGCGACGGTCTCGGCCAGGGCCTCGTAGACCCGCCATTCACCTCCCGTCCGGTGCGCCCGGACCGTGTCCCACGCGGACGCGGCGGTTTCCGCGTTGAGCCAGGACTCCGCGAACAGCGCCAGTTCCAGCCGGTCCCGCATGCCGTCGGTCAGGCCGGGCATCATGAGCGCGTCGCGGGTGACCCGCAGGGCGCTGTCGTGGTGGCCCCACACTCCGAGCGCGCCCGCGCCCAGCAGGGCCGCGCGGGCCCGCTCCCCGGCCGACGGCGCCCGTTCGGCCGCGTCCTCCAGCACGGCCACCGCCTCCGGGTCACGGACGCTGGCCAGCGCGAGCCCGTAATCGAGCAGCAGCCCGGGCCGCAGGTCCGCTTCGGGCGGCTCGGCCAGCGCGCGGCGCAGGCAGGCGGCCGCGGTTCCGGGAGCGCCCTGGTCGCGGGCGCTGGCGGCCGCCCGGCGCAGCACCTCCACCGTCCGCGGGTCTCCGGCGGGCTCGGCGCGCAGCAGGTGGGAAGCGATCCGTTCCGCGCTGTCGCCGTCGTCCGCCAGCAGGCAGGCCGCCCGCCCGTGCGCGATGGCCCGCTCCCCCGGCGGGATCATCTCGTAAACGGCGGTGCCGGTAATCGAGTTCGCGAACTCCAGCCGCGGGGGGCCGGCGGCCTTTCCGCTTTTGAACACGCCCGCGGCCCGCAGGCCGTCGGCGAGCCGGGCCGCGGACGGGAGGTCCTGTCCGGCGAGCGCGGCGGCGTGCCGGAGGGACGCCGGGCCGCGGAGCACCGCCACCGCGCGAGCCAGTTCCGCGGCGCCGTCCCCCAGCCTCCGCAGGCGGCGTTCCGTCGCGGCGGCGACCGGCCGGGGGCCCGCGGCCGCCACGTCCGCCGCCGTCGGCGGGCTTCCCGCCTCGATCAGCGATTCCAGCAGTGACTCGAGCAGGAACGGGTTGCCGCCGGTCGCCTCGTGGCAGGCGGCGCAGAACTCGTCGCTGATCTGGAGGTACTCACCGCCGAGCCAGGCCCGGACGATGGCCGTGCTCGCCTCCCCGGACAGCGGCCGCAGCGGCATCGGCACGCACGACGGCACGTGGGACAGTTCCCCGATCAGTTCCGGCTGGTCCGGGCCGCTGCACGCGGCCAGCAGCAGGATCACCGGGAGATCCTCGATCCGGGCCGCCAGGTACGACAGCCAGCGCAGTGACGGGGCGTCCGCCCAGTGGGCGTCATCCACCACGATCAGCAGCGGGCCCCGGTCCCCCAGGGTCGCCGCCATGTTCGCGACGAGCCAGTACAGGCCGTGGATCGTGGCGTCGGGGTTCTCCTCGCTGTCCGCCGGGTCCCCCTCGAAGACCCGCCGGGCCTGCCGGGCCGCTCCGCCGAGCAGTTCGTCCCAGTCGCCGGGGCGGCAGGCGGCGCGCGCCGGCTCCAGCAACTGCCGGACGACGCCGAATGAGAAATCCCGCTCCAGCGGGATCCCGCGGGCCGTGAGCACTTGCGCGGCGGGATTCTGCGGGGCACCGGGCATTCCCGCGGCGGGCGGGGCCGCGCGCAGCAGCGCGGTCTTGCCGATCCCGGCGGGCCCGGTCACGAGAATCAGGGCCCCGGCTCCTCTGGCGGCGGCCCGGGAGGCGACGGCCACGCTAGCGAGTTCGGCATCCCTTTCGAGAATTAAATCAGCAGCTGCAGGCATTGCCAGTCCCCCGTCCCGCTAGCCCTCGCTGGTCGAGCTCTGAGAGGCGATGTTTACCCCGGCATCGATTTCGCTCAGCGTACAGGAGGATGAATTCTCCGGGTAGTCCCCGGAAAACCTCAGGGTGAGTCCCTGATGCATGACTGGGATTGCACGCGGCAGTCTGAAGAAGGCCACGACCCCCTCCGCGGCACGCGCTTGATGCCTACGAGTCGCACAGAAGGAGCCGCGACCCATGATTAACGCGCCGTCCGGACCGTTGGCGCTTTCCCACTGGCAGCCGGACCAGCTGACTCCCGCCCATGGCGGCAGCATCGGAGATGTCCTGCGCGCCGCCGTGTCGCGGGCCCCGGAACGGGCCGCCCTGATCTCGGGCGACCGCTGGTGGACCTACCGCGACCTGCTGACCCAGGCCACCGACGGCGCGCACGCCCTCCTCGCCAGCTTCGTGCCCGGCGACGTCGTCGCGGTCTGGGCGGACAACGGCCCGCAGTGGGTGGTGCTGGAATTCGCCGCGGGCCTGGCCGGGCTGATCCTGGTTCCGGTCCACCCGTCCGCGGGGGCCGAGGAAGTCGCCTACGCGCTGGCCCATTCCGGCGCGCGGGGCATCTTCATCGGCACGGACCCGGCCGGCTCGTCCCGCGCCGGCGTCCTGCGCTCGGTGGCCGGGCGGCTGCCGTCACTGCGGTTCGTCATCTCACTCGGCGAGTGGGACGCGCTGTGCGCCGTCGGGTCCGTGGACGCGCCCAGCACCCTGCCGGAGGTGGACCCGGCCAGCCTGGCCCAGGTCCTCTACACCGCGGGGACGACCGGACGGCCGAAGGCTGCCCTGCTCACGCACCGGAGCCTGACCGGCAACGCGGGGATCGCCGCGCGGACGCTCGGCGGGCGCGACGGGGACACGGTGGTGAACTCGCTGCCGTTGTCGCACGTCACCGGCTGCGGGCTGATGACACTCGGCATCGCGCAGCTAGCCGGCACACACGTGCTTCCGCCCGGGCCCGCCGGCGGTACCTCCGCGGCTTCGCTGCTGGCGCTGGCCGGACGGCATCGCGGCGAACTGCTGTGCGTGGACCCGCCGACGCTCGGCTCCCTGCTGGCTGATTCCTCGCCGCGGACCCGCGGACTGGGTCCCCGGGGCTTCCGGTCACTGCGCGCCATCATCAGCGGCGGGGCGCCGCTGCCTCCGGACCTCGCGCACGAGGCCGAGACCGCGTTCGGCGTACCGGTGGTCACCGGCCTGTTCCAGACCGAGTCCGGCTGCGTAGTCACCGCCACCTCTCCGGAGGACCCGCCGGCCAGCCGGCTCGGAAGCGCGGGGCGCCCGCTGCCCGGCACCGAGATGAAGATCACCAGCCTGCGGACCGGGGACGTGCTGCCCTGCGGGGAGATCGGCGAGATCCGGGTCCGCGGCGGCCAGGTGATGAACGGGTATCTCAACGACCCCGGGCTGACCGCCCAGGTCCTGGACGGCGCCGGCTGGCTGCGGACCGGCGACCTCGGGTCGATGGATTCCCGTGGCTACTGCCGCGTGGCCGGGCGGGTCCGGGAGCTCATCGTCCGGGGCGGCCAGGCCGTCTACCCCCGGGAGGTCGAGGTCGTGCTCTCCGGCCACCCGGCGGTGGCCGAGGTCGCGGTCGTCGGCGTGCCGGACCGCTACTGGGGCGAGACCGTCGCGGCGATCGTTCGCCTCGGCGATTCGCTTGAGGAGCCGGCTCTCGCCCTGACCGAGTACTGCGGCACCCGGCTCGCGTCGCATCTGATCCCGGTGCGCTGGCTGTTCGCCGACCGTCTCCCCCGCACCGCCCACGGCGAGATCCGGAAGATCGCGCTCAGCACGCGTTTCACGGACGCCGCCGGACCCGGGCGGCCTCCGGAGCCGGAGGCGGCTCCCCTCCAGATTCCGCGGCAGGAACCGCGGTCCAGAACGCTGGAAGACATCGATTTTTGATGGTCCTCCAGCGGCCGCGGGGGCGTCTGCCGGAGCACAAGCCGAGGGGGCTCGTGCTCCGGCAGTCCCACTGACGCCTCCGTGGCTACTTCAGGAGTGGCTACTTCAGGAGCTGACGGGCCATGACCATGCGCTGGATCTGGTTGGTGCCCTCGTAGATCTGGGTGATCTTGGCGTCGCGCATCATGCGCTCGACCGGGTAGTCGCTGACGTAGCCGTAGCCGCCGAGCAGCTGCACCGCGTCGGTGGTCACCGACATCGCCACGTCCGAGGCCTTCGTCTTGCAGGCCGAGGAGAAGAACGTCAGGTCCTCGACCTTCTCCCCCTCCATCGCCCGCTCGGACTTGGCCGCGGCCGCGTAGGTCAGCTGCCGGGCGGACTCGATCTCCATGGCCATGTCGGCCAGCATGAACTGCAGGCCCTGGAACTCGGCGATCGCCTTGCCGAACTGCTTGCGCTCCTTGACGTAGCCGATGGCGTAGTCCAGGGCGCCCTGGGCGACGCCCAGCGCCTGCGCGGCGATGGTCACGCGCGTGTGGTCCAGGGTCTTCAGCGCGATCTTGAAGCCCTGCCCCTCCGCGCCGATCATCCGGTCCGCGGGGATCGTCGTGTTGTCGAAGTACAGCTCGCGGGTCGGGGATCCCTTGATGCCGAGCTTGTGCTCCGGCGCGCCGTAGGTGAACCCCGGGTCGCCGTCCTCCACCACGAAAGCCGTGATGCCGTTCGGGCCCTTCTCCGGGTCGGTCACCGCCATGACCGTGTAGTACTTCGACACGCCGGCGTTGGTGATCCAGCGCTTCACGCCGTTCAGCACGTAGTTGTCGCCGTCCCGCACGGCCCGCGTCCGCATGCCGCCGCCGGCGTCCGACCCGGCCTCCGGCTCGGACAGCCCGTAGGAGAACATGCCCTCGCCCCGGGCCAGCGCGCCCAGGTACTTGGCCTTGATTTCCTCGGAGCCGCCCAGCAGTACCGGCATCGAGCCCAGCTTGTTAACCGCGGGGATCAGCGACGACGAGACGCACGCCCGGGCCACTTCCTCGATGATCAGCACGCTGGCCAGGGCGTCACCGCCGGCGCCGCCGTAGGTCTCCGGCACGTGCAGCGCGTGGAAGTCGGCCTTCACCAGGGCGTCGTGGACGTCCCACGGGAACTCGGCGGTGCGGTCGATCTCCGCGGCACGCGGAGCGATCTTGTCTTCGGCGAGCGCACGGACGGCCTGACGGAGGGCCTCGTGCTCTTCGGAAAGGGCGAACGTGCTCATTACTCGATAGTAACCTCACCGCTCGGCTGAAATGCGTAGGGGCTGGCCCGTAGCTACGGGCCAGCCCCTACGTTACGCTCCTGGTCGCCCGAGGATCAGGCGACCCTCTTCTCGTACGGACCCGACAGCCGCGGCGCCGACGGCTTCACGCCTCCCTCGAAGGGACGGACCGGCGCGACCGACGGAGCGGAGTTCTTGCCCGAACCCCGGTACAGGACGAATCCACGAAGCCGACGACGCGCGCTGACAGACGAAAAAGTCATGGGCGATGCCCCCTAGAACACTGACCCCGAATACGCAGCGTGAGCAGTCCCCCAACCGTCACTCGCGAACCAGTTCCCGATTACCGGCCGCCTGCGTTACCACTATTGTGCCTGATCCCCGCAGACCAAAACGCCGCGAATCACGTCCGTTACCAAAATGAGATCAGCGTGTGTCGCAGGTCACCCCGCGTACCCGCTATTATCCCCCGCTCCAGCCGGAATCAGGCGAGCTTGGAGCGCAGGGCCTCGCCCTTGGCCCGGGCCTGGCCCTCGAGGCTCTTCTGAAATTCTTCCATCTTCGACCGCAGGGCCGGGTCGGCCGCGGCCAGGATCCGGACGGCGAGCAGGCCGGCGTTGCGGGCACCGCCGACCGCGACCGTCGCTACCGGGATGCCGGCCGGCATCTGCACGATCGACAGCAGCGAGTCCATCCCGTCCAGGTACTTCAGGGGGACGGGAACCCCGATCACCGGAAGCGGCGTCACGCTGGCCAGCATGCCGGGCAGGTGGGCGGCCCCGCCCGCGCCGGCAATGATCACCTTCAGCCCGCGCCCGGCGGCGGAATCGCCGTAGGCGATCATGTCTTTCGGCATCCGGTGGGCGGACACCACATCCGCCTCATGCGGAATGCCGAACTCCCCGAGCACCTCGGCGGCCGCTCCCATGACCGGCCAGTCCGAGTCGCTTCCCATCACGACGCCTACCTGCGGCTGCTGCTTTTCCACCGGTCAAGCCTATCGGCTAGGGGGTCCCCTGGACCGAGACGTGGTAGACGCTGGCCTGGTACTGGCCGTCGCTGGCCTGCGGAAGCTGATTGAACCAGATCAGCAGGTAACGGGCGGTCACCGGCTTGCCCGGGCGGATCTGGACGTTGCCGCTCACGTTGGTCACGGTCGACACCGAAGCCAGCGAGCTGGTGGAGTTGCCCGCCTGCAGCTCCAGGCCGGCCCCGGAGGTCGAGCCGAGGTCCACGCTCACGCCGCTGACCGTGACCGTCTTGCCCATGTCGAGCAGGAGGCCCGACCCGGACTTCTGCCCGCCGAACTGCGCGGTGGAGTACTGCTGGGTGATCCACGGCTGCCCGGCGCCGGGCGTAATGGGATACGACGCGGTGGTCGGGTTATCCCCGTCCGCGGTGCCGTTCGGACCCCAGGCCTGGCACTGCGAGACGGTGAGCCCCGTCGGCCCCGACGGCGACGCCGCGGAGGGACCGGCGGCCGGGGCGGGCGGCCCGCCGCCCCCCGAGAACATCTGGCTGAACGCGTAGATCACGAAAATGACCGCGGCCGCGATCACGAGCGCGGTGATGCCCTTGCGGCGGCCGCGGCCGCTTCCCCCGCCGGGCCGGCCCTGGGCCGGGGGCGGCTGGAACGGCCGCCTCTCCTGGGGCCGGGGCGGAGCCGGCGGAGCGCCGAGGCCCGGGCCGCCTCCGGCCGCGGGCGGAGCACCGAACCCGGAGCCGCTGTACGCGGGCGGGTCGTCGCTGAGGGCCGGCAGGTCGAAGGAGGTTTCCCGCACCGGGGAGTCCAGGCCCGGGACCACGTCCCCGGGCGGCGCTTCAGTGACCGGCGGCGCCTCGGCCCGCGCGGCCTTCCGGTTCCGCTTCGGGGGAGCCTCGTCCGGGGACGGGATCTTCATCATGTCGACGAGCGTCTCGGGCGTGCCCGCCCGGGACAGGTCGGCGGACGAGGGCTGCGCGGCCCGGGTCAGGTCGAGGACGGCCGGTTCCGGCTCTCCGTCCCTGGTCACTTTGATCGGGCCGGACCGCTTAATCGCCTTGAAGGGCCCGGACCGCTTCGCCGCGCCGGCGGCCCTGGACTGCGCGTCCTCGGCCTCCTTCAGGCGCTTGAGCCGTTCGAGCCTGCTGAAGCGGTCGTTCGCGGACGGAGTGGGCGGCACGGGCGTGGGCGGAGCGCCCCACCCGCCGGAGACGGGAGTCGCGGGACCGGGCGCGGGCCGGGGCGGCTGCGGCGCCGGCGGCCGGGGCGCCTGCGGCCGGAGCGCGGGCCGGGTAGGCGGAGGCCCGCCGGAACCGCTGACTCCCCCCACCCGGTCGAGCTCCTGGAGAAGCGGCTGCGCGTTGACGCCAACCGCGCCGGCGATAACCCGCACGTAACCGCGCACGTACAGGGTGCCCCCGCAGGCGTCGAAATCATCCTGCTCAATGGCGCGAATGACCTGTTCCCGGATCTTCGTGCGCTGGCCCAGCTCGTCAACCGAGAGGCCAGCCCGGTTCCGGGCCTCGGCCAACGTCCTGCCGACGCTCACGCGACCTCCACCCGCATTTACGACAAAATTGCTCAGGCCAAAGGTTAGCCCGGCAAATCATCTGCCACGTGCAATCGTTCGTATTCTCAGCACGCGTTTACCGAAAGACGAGGCTCTTGCCCCTTTGATCCCTTTTGCGGCCGCTACTCGCCGTCCTCGGTTCCCCAGCGCAGGTAGCTGACGGCGCGGCGGGCCCGGTCCCGGAGGTCGGCCACCGAGTCGGACGCGGAACCGACGATGTTCACGTGGCCGATCTTGCGGCCGGGCCGGATCTCCTTGCCGTAGAAATGCACCTTCACGGCCGGGTCGGCCGCCATCACGTGGATGTAGCGGTCGTAGACGTCGGGGTCGGTGCCGCCGAGCAGGTTCGCCATGACGGTGTGCCCGCCCGGGCAGTTCAGGCCCGGCGCGCCCAGCGGCAGGTCGAGCACCGCCCGCAGGTGCTGCTCGAACTGCGAGGTCAGGGACCCGTCCATGGTCCAGTGCCCGCTGTTGTGCGGCCGCATCGCCAGCTCGTTGACCAGCAGGCCGCCCGAGGCGGTCTCGAACAGCTCCACCGCCAGCAGGCCGACCACGCCGAGTTCCGAGGCGATCGTCAGGGCCAGCCGCGAGGCCTCCTCGGCCAGGTCCGGCGACAGACCCGGCGCCGGGGCGATGACCTCGCGGCAGATCCCGTCGACCTGGACCGTCTCCACCACGGGGTAGGCGGCGCCCTGGCCCGACGGCGACCGCGCGGCCTGCGCCGCCAGCTCCCGGCGGAACGGCACGAACTCCTCGGCCATCAGCGAGACCTCGTGCTGCTCCGCCTCGGCCGTCACTGTCGCGGCCTCCGGCTCGGACGAGACCACCCACACGCCCTTGCCGTCGTAGCCGCCGCTGATCGCCTTGAGCACGACCGGCCAGGATCCCCCGGAGAAGGAGACCACGTCGCCGGCCGACGACACGGGCGCGAACCGGGGGCACGGCACCCCCAGCGACGACAGCTTCTCCCGCATCGCCAGCTTGTCCTGGGTGTAGCGCAGTGCCGCGGACCCCGGCCGCACCAGAACCCCGGCCGACTCCAGCGAAACAAGAACTTCACCCGGGACATGTTCGTGATCAAACGTGATGACGTCACACTCGTCGGCGAAAGCCTTCACGTCCGCCGTCACGAGATGGGAGCCGATGAGCGGATCGCGGGTGACCAGCGCCGCGCTTTCGGACAGGGAACCGGCGAGCACCTTGAACGTCGAGCCCAGTCCGACGGCGGCCTGCGCGGTCATCCGGGCCAGCTGTCCCCCGCCGACCATGCCGACGATGGGCATGCCGGTCCCGGTCTTGCGCGGGATCGGGCCGGCCGGGGCGGAGGCCCTGTCCGGCCCGGCAGCGCCGGAACCGCCGGCGCTCCCGGATACGGGATCGGATTCTGGGGACGATGGCGAAGAAGAGGCAGGAAGCACGCGGTGTAGCTTAATGCGCAACCACCCGGGACCCGCTACAAGGGGCGATTGATCATGACTACGGCTGAGCGCCTACCAGAGGTTGACGTCAGGGAGGGCACCTACGGCGACAAGGTCATCGCCGTCGAGCCCGGCGGCGCGGAGTACATTCCGCGCGGCGACCGGCACGGGCGCCCCCTGCAGCTCTTCTGGACCTGGACCTCCCCGAATATGGAGTTCGCCACGATCTTCGTCGGCGTCCTGGCGGTCGCGGGATTCGGGCTGAGCTTCACCGAGGCGGTGCTCGCGATTCTGCTGGGCAGCGTCCTCGGCGGCGTCACCCAGGCGTTCCTGTCCGCCCCCGGGCCACGGTACGGCGTGCCGCAGATGGTGCTGAGCCGTCTCGGCTTCGGGTACTGGGGCAACGCGCTGCCCGCCGGGATCAACTCGGTGGTCGCCGGCATCGGCTGGTTCGCGGTCAACAGCATCTCGGGCGCTCTCGCGCTGACCACGCTGACCGGTCTCCCCCAGGTCCTCTGCCTGCTCATCGTGGTACTCCTGCAGATCGC
>WRBL01000080.1 GCA_009784565.1 Streptosporangiales bacterium
CCTGCAGTTCGTGGGCCTCGGCGACCCGAACTCGACCGCCTGGGGCACGATGCTCTACTGGGCGCAGAACAACGAGGCCCTGCAGGCCGGGTACTACGTGCAGGCTGTCGTCCCCGGTGCCGCCATCGCCCTGCTCGGCGCGGCGTTCGCCCTGCTCAACTATGCGTTCGACGAGGTGGGCAACCCGGCGCTGCGTCCCCTTCCGAAACCGCGCACCCGCAAGCTAGGAATCCGGAGGCTGAGCCGTGCTTGAGGTATCCGGCCTGTCCGTCGCTTACGAGACGGGCGGCTCCCCCGTCCGCGCCGTCCAGGACGTGTCGCTGCACGTAGACCGGGGCGAGTTCCTCGGCGTCGTCGGCGAGTCCGGCTGCGGCAAGTCCACGATGCTGTTCGCGGTCGCCCAGCTGCTCTCGCCGCCCGCGCGGATCACCGGCGGAGACGTCACCTTCAGCGGCCAGAACCTGGTCACCATGACCGACAAGCAACTGTCCAGCGTCCGCTGGCGGAACCTGTCGGTCGTCATGCAGAGCGCCATGAACGCCCTGAACCCGGTGACGACCGTCGGGGCCCAGTTCGCCGACGCGATGCGCGCCCACGGCACGAAGTCCAAGGCGGAGATCCGGAAACGCTCCGAAGAGGTCCTGGCGCTGGTCGGCATCGACCGGGCCCATCTGCGCAGCTACCCTCACCAGCTGTCCGGCGGCATGCGGCAGCGCGCGATGATCGCGATGGCCCTGCTGTTCACCCCGGACCTGGTGATCATGGACGAGCCGACCTCCGCACTCGACGTGGTGGCCCAGCGCTCGCTGATGACGCAGATCAAGGAACTGCAGCGGCGGCTCGGGTTCGCGATCGTCTTCGTCACCCACGACATGTCCCTGGTCAGCCACTACTCGGACCGGCTCATGGTCATGTACGCGGGCCAGGTCGCGGAGCTCGGCCCGACCAGGAAGATATTCACCAGCCCGCTGCACCCGTATTCCAAGGGCCTGCTCGACGCTTTCCCCAGCATCCGCGGGCCCCGGACCGAGCTGGCGGGCATCCCCGGATCGCCCCCAGACCTTTCCGATATTCCGAACGGATGTTCCTTCCTCCCCCGGTGCCCGGTCAAGCGCGACGAGTGCGCGACGACCGTCCCGGCGCTCTTCCAGTCCGACGACACCCAGGTCCGGTGCCTGCTGCACGCTCCGGCCGACACGGAGGTGACCCGTGGCTGAGCTCATCCGCGTTGAAGGCCTCACCCGCCACTTCAAGATCGGCGGGGCCATGACCCGGTCCACCCTGCACGCCGTCGACGACGTGAGCTTCTCGATCGGCGAACGGGAGATCGTCGCCCTCGCCGGGGAGAGCGGCAGCGGGAAGTCGACGGTGGCCCGCCTGCTGGCCCGGGTCTACCAGCCCACCAGCGGACAGATCACGTTCGACGGGAAACTCCTCGCCCGGATCCGGTCCCGGAAAGACGCCCTGGCCTACGCCGCGCGAGCGCCCATGGTGTTCCAGGATCCGTTCAGCTCCCTGCACCCCGTTTTCAAGGTCTCGCACGGCGTGATGCGAGCCCTGAAACTGCACCAGCCGGAACTGTCGGCGGACGAGCGCCGGGCCGAAGCGGAACGGGTCTTCGAGGTCGTCGGCCTCGGCACGGACATGCTGGACCGCTACCCGTACCAGCTGTCCGGCGGGCAGCGGCAGCGAGTCGGCTTCGCGCAGGCCCTGGCCACGAAACCCAAGCTGATCATCGCCGACGAGCCGGTCTCCATGCTCGACGTGTCCATCCGGATCGGCCTGCTGAACCTGATGGCGAAGCTCCGTGACGACGAGGGCGTCTCGATCCTCTACATCACCCACGACATCGCCAGCGCCCGGTATGTCGCGGACCGGCTGCTCGTCATGTACGCCGGGCAGATCGCCGAGGCCGGCCCGATCGAGGACGTGCTGTCGGCGCCGAGACACCCTTACACGCAGCTCCTGCTGTCCGCCGTGCCGGACCCGAAGGCGCCGCCGCCCGGCGAGGAGGCTCTCGCCGCCGCGGCCGGCGAGAGCGGCGAGCCGCCCAAGGTCATCGACCCCGTCCCGGGCTGCCGGTTCCGGCCGCGCTGCCCGGTCGCGGTTGACACCTGCTCCAGCGTCACCCCCGAGCTCAAGCTTGCCCGCGGCCGCGAGGTCGCCTGCCACGTCGCCCAGGGCGAACAGGAAGTGAAGGCGTTCTCGTGAAACTGGCAGTCATCGGGGGCGGGTCCACCTACACCCCGGAACTCGCGGACGGGCTCGCCCGGCTCGCGCCCGGCGTCACCGAGGTCGTCCTCGTCGACCCCGACTCCGAACGCCTCGCCGCGGTCGGCCCGGTATCCCAGCGGATCATGCGCCGGTACGGGCACCAGGCCACGCTCCGCTGGACCGATGACCCCGAGGACGGAATCGACGGAGCCGCCGCCGTGCTGATCCAGCTGAGGATCGGCGGGCAGGCCACCCGGCACCGGGACGAGACCTGGCCGGGTGAGTTCTGCTGCCTCGGGCAGGAGACGACCGGGGCGGGCGGGCTCGCCAAGGCGATGCGCACCATCCCGACCGTGCTCAAGATCGCCGAGATCGCCCGCCGCCGGGCGCTGCCGGGGGCCTGGATCATCGACTTCACCAACCCGGTGGGCATGGTGACCCGCGCCCTCCTGGATGCCGGGCACCGGGCCGTGGGCCTGTGCAACGTCGCGATCGGCCTGCAGCGTTACTTCTCCTCGCTCCTCGACGTGGCCCCGGAGAGCATGACCCTCGACCACGTCGGGCTCAACCACCTCACGTGGGAGCGGGCCGCCGTCGTGGACGGAACGGACCGGCTGCCATCGCTCATCGCGGACCACGGGGATGAGATAGCGGAGCATGTGGGCTCACCCCGATCCGTTCTGGATAATCACGGTTTGGTGCCGTCGTATTACCTGCGTTATTACTACTTCCACGACGAAGTGGTCGATGAGCAGCGGAAATCGGGGAAGACCCGGGCGCAGGCCGTCATGGAGGTCGAGAACGAGCTGCTGAAGATGTACACCGACCCGGACCTGGACACCAAGCCGGAAATCCTTTCCAAACGGGGCGGAGCCTTTTACTCCGAGGCGGCGGTCGCGCTTCTGTCGTCTCTGGTCAGCGACACCAATGACACGCAGGTGGTCAACGTCCGGAACAACGGGACCTACCGGTTCCTGGACGACAACGCGGTCATCGAGGTGCCCGCCGTCGTGGGCGCCGCCGGCGCGGCTCCGGTGGCGGCGGCGCCCGTGCCGCCGCTGATGCGCGGGCTCATCGCGCACATGTCGGCGTACGAGGAACTCGCCGTCGACGCCGCGCTGCGCGGGGGCCGGGAACGGGTCGCCGCGGCGCTGCTCGCCCACCCGCTGGTCGGGCAGTACCCGGCCGCCGAGAAGATGACCGACCGGCTGCTGGCCGAGAACGCCGACTTCCTGCCGTGGGCGTGACCCCGGCGGTCCTCGCCATCGACGGGGGAAACTCCAAGACCGCGCTGGCCCTCGTCGCCGAGGACGGATCGGTGCTCGCGTCGCTGCGCGGTCCGGGGGCCAGCCACGAGGCCCACGGGATCGACGGGGCGATGCGGCGGCTGGGCGAGATGGTATCCGAGCTCGCCGAGCAGGCCGGCGTCTCGCGCGGTTCCTGCGACCGCGGGCCGGTGGCCCGGCACACGTCGGCCTGCCTGGCCGGGGCCGACCTGCCGGAGGAGGAGACGGCGCTGACCGCGGCGCTCACCATCCAGGGCTGGTCGCAGACCGCGGTCGCCATGAACGACACGTTCGCCGTGCTGCGCGCCGGGATCCGGGGGGACCTCGGCGAGCCCCGCTGGGGCGCCGGCGTGGTGTGCGGGGCCGGCATCAACTGCGTCGCCGTCGGGCCGGACGGCCAGGTCGCCCGGTACCAGTCCTGGGGAAAGCACAGCGGAGACTGGGGCGGCGGCGGGGACCTCGGCCTGGAAGCCATCTTCCACGGCATCCGGGGCGAGGACGGGCGCGGTCCCGAGACGGCACTGACCACCGCCGTGCCCGAGCACTTCGGCCTGGCCTCGGTCGCCGACGTCGCCGCCGCCCTGCACGCAGACCAGATCAGCCACGACGACGTCCGGAGGGTCACCCCGGTGCTGATGGCGGTCGCCGAGGCTGGCGACCCGGTCGCACGCGGGGTCCTGGAACGGCAGGCCGAGGAGATCCGCGTGATGGCGGTCGCCGCCATGAAACGGATCGGCGTGCCGACCTCCGGCGCGCCCGTCGCTCTGGGCGGCGGCATCCTGGAGTCCCGGAACCCGCTGCTGCTGTCCATGATCACGTCGCAGTTCGCTGAGATGGCTCCGGGCGCGCTGCCGCGCGTCGTTGACGTGCCGCCGGTCGCCGGGGCCGCTCTGCTCGGCCTCGACCGCCTGGGAGCCGGGACTCGCGGGCTGGAGGCGGAACTTCGGCTCCGGCGGGCCTTCGGCTTATGCTGGCCCTGTGGAGACCACGGGTACGACGGACGCATCGGGCCTTCCCGCGGCGGTGGCTTCTGTCCCGGTTTCGCCGGCGTGCGAGGTATTCGCCGGGGACGCCGACCTCACCTGGCTTCTGCACCGGGCCGCGCAGCGCATGCGGGCCGCCCTGGACGACGCCGCCCGGTCCCACGGACTGACCGGGGCGCGGGACTGGCTGGTCCTGTCCGCGATCCGCACCGGGCCTCCGGAGACGCAACTGGCCCTGGCTCACGCGGTCGGGCTGGACAAGACGACGCTCACCTCCCTGCTGGACCGGCTGGAGGCGCGCGGCCTCGTCACCCGGGCGCTCGGGAGCAACGACCGTCGCGCCCGGATCCCCTCGCTGACCGCGGCCGGGATGTCGGTTCAGCGACGCGTCGCCCGGGCCCGGGACGAGACCGAGGCCGCGGTCCTGTGCGATTTCAGCGACGGCGAGCGGCAGTCGCTGCGGGACCTCCTCGCCCGTCTCGCCGACGGCGACGGCCGCAAGCCCCCGGGGTCCTGCATCTGAGACGTCTTAGGACCGGGGACGTCTAGGACGCGGCCGCCGGAGAGGCCGCCGCCGGGGACGCCGCCGCCGGGGATGCCGCCGCTGGGGACGCCGCCGCCGGGGATGCCG
This sequence comes from Streptosporangiales bacterium, assembly GCA_009784565.1. Taxonomy (GTDB): domain Bacteria; phylum Actinomycetota; class Actinomycetes; order Streptosporangiales; family Streptosporangiaceae; genus Trebonia. The sequence continues at coordinate 5,115 of WRBL01000080.1, forward strand.
CCGAGCCCGCCGCCGGCTGGGCCGCGAAGTACGACTCGGCGGCCTGGGCCATCCCGCCCGCGACCTCCTTCTGCCCCTGCGGGGAGGCCGCGATCGACGCCTCGGACGGGTCGCTCAGGAACAGCGGTTCGATCAGCGCCCCGGGCATCTTGCTCGGGGTGGTGAAGTTCTTGTACGCGGGGCCGAGCAGTTCCAGGTGCCCGTACGACGTCGAGTCCGAGGAGAGCGTGGAGCCCATCGACGTGTCGTCGAGCACGCCGCCGTCCGGGACGCCCGCCCCGGTCGCGTTGACCTTGCCCAGCACGTCCGACTGCAGCAGTCTGGCGAACCGCTGGCTGCCCTTCGCGAACGGCCGCACCGCGTCATAGGTGGTGACCGAGCCCGCCTCGTCCGCGCTGCCCGCGTTCATGTAGATGCCGATGAGCAGGTCCGCGTGCGCCCGGTTGGCGCACTGGTCTCGCGCCGCGATGTCGTCCTCCGCGCCCCGCACGCTCAGCAGTCCGTTGTCGGTGTCACCGGCGCCCAGCTTCAGGACCGTCGTCTGCTCGGTCCGCGACACCACGACCTGGTACCCGGCCGCGGCCAGGTCCTTCACCGCGTCCAGCGTCACGGCGAGGTTGACCACGGACTCGTTGACGTGCGCGCCGCTCTGGGTCGTCCCGTTGCCCCCGGGATCGATGCCGCCGTGCCCCGCGTCGATGAAGACGGTCTCGTCCCGGTGCGCGGCTCCGGACGGGGCGAATTCCACGCACGCCCCGGCGGCGAATCTCGACGGGCTGAGAGCGGTGGCCGCCAGGCCGGTTCCCTGCCAGTTCTCCGTGGTCGCGGTACCCGTCTGAGCCTGCAGTCGCGGCTTCGCGCCCGCGGCTGACGGCGCCGAAGCCCGCGGCATGGCGACATGCACGACAACAAGGACGCCGACGACGATAACCGCGGCTCCCGCTCCCGCGATCCCCCTGTCCGGCTTCCCGGCGTACCGGTTCCGCTGCGCTCGGCGACGCCGACCATGCCCCGGCATGGAATCCCCCTCGCTCTTCTCGTTTAACCCCGCAGGCACATTACTGGCAATTCGCCTCTTGTGTTCCACGCGTAACAATTTTTTCCGGAAGATCCCTCAAACCCGGCGAATCACTTGAAATATCCCTCGACCGCCTCGGCCAGTCCCGCGGCGACGAGGTGCTGCCCTCGGGAGGAGTCCGCGATCGACGCCTCGGACGGGTCGCTCAGGAACAGCGGTTCGATCAGCGCCCCGGGCATCTTGCTCGGGGTGGTGAAGCCGCCGGGCGGGTAGGCCGGGCCAAGCAGCATCAGGTGGCCGTACGTGTGGCCGCTCGACGAGAGCGTGGAGCCCATCGACGTGTCGTCGAGCACGCCGCCGTCCGGGACGCCCGCCCCGGTCGCGTTGACCTTGCCCAGCACGTCCGACTGCAGCAGACTGGCGAACCGCTGGCTGCCCTTCGCGAACGGCCGCACCGCGTCATAGGTGGTGACCGAGCCCGCCTCGTCCGCGCTCCCGGCGTTCATGTAGATCCCCGCCAGCAGGTCCGCGTGCGCCAGGTTGGCGCACTCGTCCCGGGCCGCGATGTCGTCCTCCGCGCCCTTCACCGACAGGAGACCGTTGTCGGTGTCGTCCGGGCCCAGCCGCACGACCGTGGTCTGCCCGGTCCGCGACAGCACCACACGGTATCCGTCGGAAGTGAGCACTCTCATGGCGTCCAGCACGACGCTGAGGTTGACCTGGGACTCCCCGACCTTCGCGCCGCCGCTGGTCGTGCCGGTGCCCCCGGGGTCGATGCCGCCGTGCCCCGCGTCGATGAAGACGGTCTCGCTCCGGCTCGCGCCGCGGGGCGAGGTAAAGGCCATGCACGATCCCGTCGCGAATTTCCGCGGGTCGATCGCGGTGGCCGACAGCCCGGTTCCCCGCCAGTCTTCGGTCGTCGCCCCGATGCCCACCGACCGCGCGCCGGAGGTCACGCTGGCCGCCACCGGATCCTCCGGCCCGGTCCCGCCGGCACCGGCAATGCAGGCACCGCTGACGGCCACGACGGCGACGGCCCCCGTCCCGATCATGACCTTGCGGTTCCGGGCCAGCCTGGCGACCTGGGCCCGCAGGTCGAACCGCGTGTCACGGGCGGGTCCTCGCGGCGAATCACGGCCGACGGAGCGGCCACGCTGGCGCGGGACCAGCGGACGGTCCCGGTCCCCGCTCGGACGCCCGGCGGCAGGATCCTCCGGGGAAGCCTCGATAAGCCATCCGTCGGTATATGTGCCAGAATGCTGGCCCGCTCGCACCGAAGATCGCCCCCGCGAATGCCCCGGTTTATACCTATTTTCCATGAAAAATCATGGCAAAGATGCCCCCGTTGAATCATCTTCAGTTACCCCGTTGACATCACACTATCCCCCACAGTCACCACGGCTCCACGGATCCCGACTAAGAAGTCCGGTCGCGCCAGGTAGTTATATGGAACGGTGGATTGGTTCGAAAGCGTCGCGGAGGCCCGCCGCCGCGCCCGGAAGCGGCTCCCCCGGCCAGTCTGGCTGGCCATCGAGGCGGGCTCGGAGGCGGGTGTCACCCGGGCGGACAACTCCCGCGCGTTCCAACAGATCAGGTTCGCCCCGCCCCGCCTGGCCGGTCTCCCGGCCCGCCGCGACCTGGGCACGACCGTCCTGGGCGTCCCGGTCTCCCTGCCCGTCATCGCCTCCCCCGTAGGGGTGCAGGCGGTGGACCCCCTCGGCGAGGTCGCGGTCGCCCGGGGAACCCGCGACGCGGGGACCGCGATGGGCCTGTCGGAGTTCGCCAGCCGCCCGGCCTCCGAGGTCGCCCGGGTCAACCCGGACCTATTCTTCCAGGTCCACTGGTCCGCCGACCGCGACACGCTGCTGGCTCGGGCGCGGCGGGCCCGGGCGGCGGGCGCGCGGGCGCTGATCGCCACGCTGGACTGGTCTTTCCCGGCCGGCCGGGACTGGGGAAGCCCCTTTATCCCCGAACGGATCGGCCTCGCCGCCGCCCGTTCGTACGCCCTTCCGGTCCTCGCGCGCCCCCGGTACGCCTACGGCTGGCTGCGCCACGGCGGCCCGCCCGACCTCACCGTGCCGAACATCGCCCCCGGCCGGGGCTTCTTCGACGCCTACCGCGCCTGGCAGCAGGTGCCCCCTCCGTCCTGGGACGACATCGCGTGGCTCCGTGAGCAGTGGAACGGACCATTCATGATCAAGGGCGTCATGCGTCCCGACGACGCCCGCCGCGCGGTGGACATCGGCGCGGACGCGATATCGGTGTCCAATCACGGCGGCAACAACCTGGACGGCACCCCGGCGACGATCCGGGCCCTGCCGGGGGTCGTGGACGCGGTCGGCGGCCAGGCGGAGGTGCTGCTCGACGGCGGGGTCCGCCGCGGCGGCGACGTCGTGAAGGCGCTCGCCCTGGGGGCGCGGGCGGTCATGATCGGCCGCCCCTGCCTGTGGGGCCTGGCGGCGGCGGGCCCGGCCGGGGTCCGCAACGTCTTCGACATCCTCCGCTCCGGCATCGACTCCGCCTTGCTCTCGCTGGGCCGTTCCTCCGTGGCCGACGTCGCCCCCGGCGACGTCCTCCTGCCGCCGGGGTTTACCTGCTAGCGGGCCGCGTCTACGCGGCGCAGGGCGTCCGGGGTCAGGTCGGCGAGGGACTTGTAGCCGTTGACCGCCATGATGAGATCGGCCTCGGCCAGCAGGGTGCGCAGCACGTGGACCACGCCTCGCGCCCCGCCGAGCGACAGCCCGTACGCCCAGGGGCGGCCGGCCGCGACCGCGGTCGCGCCGAGGGCGACGGCCTTGACGATGTCGGCGCCGCTGCGGATGCCGGAGTCGAAGATCACCGGCACGTCGCCGGCCGCGCGGACCACGTCGGGCAGGCAGTCCAGCGCGGGCAGGCCGCCGTTCGCCTGCCGGCCGCCGTGGTTGGAGCAGTAGATCCCGTCCACGCCGCCGTCGATGGCGCGCCTTGCGTCGTCGGGGTGGCAGATGCCCTTGAGCAGCAGCGGCAGCTTGGTCAGCGAGCGCAACCACGGCAGGTCATCCCAGCTCAGCGGGTTGCCGAAGATCCGCGAGAACTGCGACACGGTCGCGCTGAGGTCCCCTCCCAGCGATGCGGTGAAGACCGGGTCGCTGGTGTAGTTGGCCAGGCAGTGCCCGCGCAGCTGCGGGAAGTTGCTGGTCGACAGGTCCCGGGGGCGCCAGCCGGGAATCCAGGTGTCCAGCGTGACCACGATGGCCTTGTACCCGGCCCGCTCGGCCCGGTGGACGAGGCTCGCGGCCAGGTCCCGGTCGGTGGGGGTATACAGCTGGAAGAACCCGGGCGTATCCCCGAGTTGCGTCGCCACGTCTTCCAGCGGGTCGTTCATCAGCGTCGACCCGATGAACGGCACGCCGGTCTCGGCGGCCGCCTCGGCCGCGGCGACGTCGCCGTGCCCGTCCTGCGCGCAGATCCCGGCGACCCCTACCGGCGCCATGAGCAGCGGCGACGGCAGCCTTAGCCCGAACAGGTCCACCGACAGGTCCCGCTGCGCCGCGCCGGCGAGCATCCGCGGATACAGCCCCCATCGGTCGAACGCCGTCACGTTCGCGTCCTGGGTGCGCTCGTCGCCGGCCCCGCCCGCGACGTAGGACCAGACCGACGGCGGCATCGCCCGCCGCGCCCGTTCCGCCAGCCCGGCGAAGTCCATCGGGAGGTCGGGCACGATCCCGGCCAGCCCGTTGAGGTAGATCTCCAGCTGATAGTCGCCGAACGGCGCACGATGCTCAGTCACCCGGGAAGGATAAACCCATGGACACCGACCAGGCGCTCGACTACATCCGCGCCAATCACAAGGCGGTACTGGCCACCCTCAAGAAGGACGGGACCCCCGCGCTGTCGCCCATGACGGTGGGCGTGGACGCCGGCGGCCACGTGGTAATCAGCACGCGGCAGACCGCCTACAAGGTCCGGCACATCCGCCGGGACCCGCGGGTGTGGCTGTGCGTGCTCCCCGAGGGCTTCTTCGGGGACTGGGTCCAGATCGAGGGGCGGGCCGAGATCGTCGACCTGCCGCGGGCCATGGACGGCCTGATCGACTACTACCGGAGCATCAGCGGCGAGCACCCGGACTGGGACGACTACCGGGCCGCGATGGAACGCGAGCAGCGCTGCCTGCTCCGCATCACGATCGCCAAGGCCGGCCCCAGCGTGCGCGGCTGACCGGCTCAGCCGCTCTCGGCCGGAACCTAGCGGACCGGCGCCGTCCAGGAACCGGGCCCGTCGGGCAGTTCCCCGCCGTACCAGAACTCGATCAGCTTCCTGGCGATCGATGACGTCGGCGCGATGGACAGGTCCCCGGCGTCCAGGGCGGCACGGATCTCAGCCCGGGTGAACCAGTGCGCCTCGGCGATCTCTTCCTCGTCGACGGCGATCGTCTGCCCGCCCGCCGCGACCGCGCGGTACCCGAGCATCAGGCTGCGCGGCATCGGCCACGGCTGGCTGCCCAGGTACTCGACCTGGCCGACTTCGATCGAGGTCTCCTCGTGGACCTCGCGCGCCACCGCGTGCTCGGCGGACTCCCCGGGGTCGACGAACCCGGCGAGCACCGACATCCGCCGCTCCGGCCACATGGCGTTCCGCGCCAGCAGGCACCGGTCCTCGGGGTCGGTGACCAGCATGATCACCGCCGGGTCCGTGCGCGGGAAATGCTCGGTCCCGTCCTCCGGGCACCGGGTGAGGTTCCCGGCGGGCGCCGGAACCGTCGGCGTCCCGCACCGCGGGCAGTGCGTGTGCGACTCGTGCCAGTTGGCCAGCGCGACCGCGTGGGTGAACAGTCCGGCGTCGCGGTCGCTGAGCAGTGCGCCCGCCGACCTCAGCGCGACCGGCTTGAAGCCGTCCTTTTCCGAACGGATCTCCGTGCCAGCGCCGTCCAGCGCGGACACCCCGAAGTAGGGCACGTCGTCATCGTCGACACCGAGCAGGAACCGGGTTCCCTCCGGGGCCTGGGCGGGAGAGACGAAACGCAGTTCCATCCCGCCCCCGGCCGACTGCGATACCCGGGCCAGGGTCCGCCCCTCGTCCACCACGAGGACCCGGGCCCGCGGGTCGGCCCAGGCGCTTTCGACCCACGCCGGATCGGAACGCTTCTCGGTAACCCGGTCCACAGTTCCCCTGGACAGCGCGAGCCGTCCGAGCGGCCCGTATTCTTCGTCGTCGCTGACTGCCGCTCGATTGCCCATGCTTCCTAACGTACCGGCTTTAGCCGGCGCGCACCTCGAACGTGTCCCCGGTCCCGACGAGGTTCTCCGACGGGATCGACACCGACTTCCCGGGCTGGTCGAGCACGCGGCCGATGCGCACCGCGTCCTCCCCCGCGTTCTTGAGGGCGTCCAGCGCGGGCTGGGCGTCGGACTCGGAGACCACCACGCAGAACCCGATGCCCATGTTGAACGTGGCGTACATGACGTCCGCGCTGACCTGGCCGCTCTCGGCGATCACGCGGAAGACCTCCGCCGGCGCCGGAACCGAGTCCAGTTCGTAGGAGACGTCCGCCGCGAGCCGGGCGATGTTGAGCAGGCCTCCGCCGGAGATGTGGGCCATGCCGTGCGGGGTGATGCCCGCCGCCCACAGCGCCTCGGCCGCCTGGACGTAGACCCGGGTCGGCTGGAGCAGCGCGTCGATCAGCTTGCGGCCGCCGGACAGCGTGTCCGCCAGCGACCGGCCGCCCTTGGTGAACAGGGCGTGCCGGGCGAGAGAGTACCCGTTGCTGTGCAGCCCGGAGCTTGGCAGGCCGATGATCACGTCGCCGGGGCTGACCGCCGAGCCGTCGAGGGGCTTGCGGTAGCCGTTGTCGGCCGCGGTCGGGCCGGTGGCCTCCGGCAGGGCCCCGATCGCGGTGCCGACCAGGTCGAGCATGGGGCCGCCGCCCGTGGAGTCGGCCAGCATGGCGCCGATCTGCGCGATCTCGCCGCCGGGGATGGAGATCCCGGCCAGTTCGGAGCCGAAGAAGAGGCCGCGGGCGATCTCATCGAGCACCGACTCGTCGATCCGGTCGGTGGCGATGTAGTCCAGCAGGGCCAGCGGGACCGCCCCGACGCAGATGAGGTCGTTGACGTTGTTGGCCACGCAGTCGACCCCGACCGGCTCCCAGCGGTTCGCCTCGCGGGCCAGGAGGATCTTGGTGCCGACGCCGTCGGTGGTCAGCGCGAGCGGCGGGCCGGGCGGCAGGTGCATGAGCGTCGCGAAGTAGCCGCTGGACAGGCCGGTAATCGAGGTCACCATCGGGGACTTGACCTTGGTCCGCGCCAGCCACGGGCGCATCACCCGCCCGAACGCTGTCTGCTCGCGTTCCTCGTCCACTCCCGCCTCGGCGTACGCAGACGGCTGCTCAGGCGTGTTTTCCGGCATTGTCCTCGACTTCCCTCGTATGACCCCGCCGGATCACTCGGCGGCCCCCGCAAGTTTAAAGGACCGCCCCTGGCCAGCCCCCCTCGCCCTCGCCCCGTCGAGGCGTGCGTCATCACATGGGCATGACGCACTTAGTTGAAGTTGGACGTCAGGGTCCTTACCATGGATCACATGACGGCACTGCTGGAAGAGTCAGAGTCTCCCGCGCCGGTCCGGAAGGTCGGGATCCGGGAGTTGCAGCACCATGCCTCCAAGGTAATCAGGGAACTCGCGGACGCCGAGGCCACGGCCGAGATCACCAGCCGGGGCGAGGTAGTCGCGCGCCTGATTCCGGTGTCGCCCGCGGAGAAGGCCTTCGCCGAGATGCTGGAGCAGGGCGAGGTCATCCCGGCCAAGCGGCCGGGCGGGCTGGCGGGCTGGAAGCCGCTGCCGCCCCGGGAAGACGGCGTCTCCCTGTCAGACGCCCTCATTGACCTGCGCGACTCCGAGCGCGAGTGATCTATTTCGATACGTGCGCGCTGATGCGGCTGGTGCGTCAGGATGAGCGTACCGACGCACTGAGCCGCTTCATCGACGAGAACGCCGGGTCGCGGTGGTTCGCCTCCGAACTCGCCAAGTCGGAGATCGCCCGGGCGGTGCGCCGCGTCAACCACGACGACCACGGACGGCTGCTCGACGCCGGGCGCCTGGAAGCGGAACTCCGCCACGCCGAGAGCCTGTGCGAGCACCTGGACCTGATTCCCGTGAGCAGTCGCGTGCTACGTGACGCCGCCGCGCTGGAACAGCCCTTCCTGCGCACGCTCGACGCCATTCACCTGGCGACGGCGACGGCCATTCGCACGGGCATCTCGGCCTTCGTCACCTATGACAAGCGCCTCGCCTCCGCGGCTGAAGAGACTGGCCTGCCAGTTGTGGCGCCCGGAGTGCCGTAGCGACCGTGGCCGATGAGCCGTCCACCGCCAATCCCGCGGGGCCGAAGCGTCGTCGGCTCCCATAGAGGGCGGTCAACGTGACATCCAGTCCGGCAGGCGGCACCGGAAGGCGGCGTTACGCTGGGCGCATGCTTGTTGCGTTCTCCATCACGCCCCTCGGCACGGGCGAAGGGGTCGGCGAGATCGTCGCCGAGGCGGTCCGGGTCGTCCGCGAGAGCGGGCTGCCGAATCAGACGGATTCCATGTTCACCACGATCGAGGGAGAGTGGGATGAGGTCATGGACGTGGTGAAAAAGGCCTCCGACGCCGTCGCGCGGCGGTCGCCCCGGGTCAGCCTCGTCCTCAAGGCCGACATCCGCCCCGGCGTCACCGACGGCCTGACCTCCAAGGTCGAGACCATCGAACGACACCTGGCCTGACGCGCGAGCCGACGCGTCCCCACCGCGACAGCAACGGTGCCGACGCGGGCACCATAGCGACACCATCGGTGCCGACGCGGGCGCAGAGGGCATGCGAGGGCGCGGGTGCTACTCCGCTACCGGGACGCGGTTGATGAGGTCCAGGAGGCCGGCTTCGTTCAGGAGGTCGGCCGGGCGGACCGTCGTGTTGTAGCGGACGTAGTAGAACGCGGCCCGGACCCGGTCCAGGGGCAGGTCCGACAGGGCGGCCCAGGCCAGCCGGTAGGCGGCCAGCTGGACCGCGACCGCGTCCAGTTCCGCCTTGCCGCGCGGCAGCCGACCGGTTTTCCAGTCGACCACGTCGAATCCGCCGTCCTCGTCGGCGAAGATCGCGTCGATCCGGCCCCGGATCTGACGGTCCGCGATCCGGATGTCGAACGGCACCTCGACCTCGCGCGGCCAGCGCCCGCCCCATTCGCCCGCCTCGAACCGGGCCTTCAGGTCGCCGAGGGCGGAGTCCGCCTCGGTGTCCTCCGGCGATTCCGAGAACAGGTCCTCGTCGCCGATCAGCCGCTGCTGGCCGAACCGTTCCTCAAGCCAGTGGTGGAACTCCGTCCCGCGCCGGGCCTGGACCGCGGGCGGCCGGGGCATCGGCCGCCGTACCTGACGGGCCAGTTCGTCCGGGTTCCGGGCCAGCGTCACCAGGGACGACACCGACAGCCGGGACGGGAGGAACACCGGCAGCGGCCCGTCGCCGCGCCGCCGCTGGCGTTCGGCCTCGGCCAGCAGCAGGCCGGCGTCCCGTTCCCAGGCGGCGACGAGTTCGCGATCGGCGCCGGCCAGGGCGTTCAGGGAAGGCCCTGGCGCTGGGGAGTCAGCCTGGTCCGGCAGGTAGGCAGGTTTGGTGGAAGCCCGCACCAGGTGGCCGGCGAACCAGGCCGCCTCGTAATTCCGGCCCGGGCCGGACAGCGGCCATTCGGCCTCCTCCACGCCTGCCAGCAGCGGGTTGTCCGCGCCGTCGGGCGGTTCGGGAGTCCAGGTGCCGACCGTCCCGGCTCCGTCGGCGCAGGCCCGCCGCACGTCGGACAGGAACGCCGAGGGTCCCAGCGGGGACGCGCCGTCGCCCCACCAGTACCCCGAGCATCCCAGCCAGAACGCGGCCCGGGTGGCCGCCACGTAGGCCAGCCGGCGTTCCTCGGCTAGGTCGCGTGCCGCGCACGCCGCCGTGAACCCGGTGATCTCCTCGCCCGACAGGTCCTCCAGCGGCGGCAGGTCACCGGCGTCGCCCCGCAGGCCGAACGGGATCAGCCGCGGGTTGTCGGTCCACCGGGTGGAATACCGCGGCCGGGCCGGGAACACCTGTGACTTGTCTCCGGCGGCCAGTCCGGGGACGAACACGGCCGGCCACTGCAGGCCCTTGGCCGCGTGCACGGTGAGCAGCTTGACCGTGTCCGATTCGCCGACTCGCCCCGGTTCCAGGCCGAATTCCTCCTGCTCCGCGGCCGACAGGTAGGCCAGGAAGGCGCCGAGCGTCGGGTCCGGCTGGTCGCCGGCGAACGCGGCCGCCACGTCGGTGAACGCGTCCAGGTCCGCGCGGGCGGCGCCCGGGTCGGTGCCGGGGCGGGCCGCGACCTCGATGTCCAGGCTCAGGGCCCGCTCGACCTCGGCCACGAGATCCCCGAGGGGGCGGGCGATGTGGGCGCGCAGCCCCCGGGTCTCGGCGGCCAGCGCGCTGAGCCTGCGGTATCCGGCCTCGGAGTAGCCGTCCGGGTCGCCGAGATCGTCGAGAGCCTCCACCAGGGAGCCGGTGTCGGCGGTCAGGTCGGTCATCGCCTCTTCGAGGGCGTCCGCCCCGGGTTCCGGCTCCGGCTGCCCGTCCGGCGCTTCCTCCTCCGCGGCTTCCTCCTCCGGGGCTTCCTCGTCCAGGGCGACCAGTTCCCGCGCCCGGCGGCCGAGCGCCACCAGGTCCCGCGGGCCGATCCGCCACCTCGGGCCGGTCAGCAGCCGGGCCAGGGCGTCGGACGCCGCCGCGTCGTGCAGGACCCGGAGGGTCGCCACCACGTCCTGCACCTCGGGCACGCTCAGCAGGCCGCCGAGCCCGACCACCTCGCACGGGATGCCGCGGGCTTCGAACGCCTTGCGCAGCGGGATGAACTGGGACCGTTTCCGGCACAGCACCGCGATGTCGGAGGGCCGGACCCCGGCGGGCCGGCCGTCGGGCCAGGGCCGTCCGTCCGGGGCGGCGCCCTCGGGCCGGTTCAGCAGTTCCGCGGCCCGCGCGGCTGCCCAGTCCGCCTCGTCGCCGATGGTCGGCAGCAGGGCGCAGGTGACGGCGCCCCGGTCGCCGCGGTCCGGCGCGGGGACGAGCACCGGCACGTCCGGGGCCTCGGCCCGGAGATCGGACTGGATGACGGCCGCGGCGTCCAGCACGCGCCCGGTATTGCGGAAGCTGGTCGACAGCTTCCGGACAGCCGACGGCCGGGAGTCCCTCCCCGGGAAGTCGGCGGCGAACCTCCGGAGGTTGCCCGCGGTGGCGCCTCGCCACCCGTAGATGGACTGGCACGGGTCCCCGACGGCGGTGACCGGGTGCCCGCCGCCGAACAGCGCCTGCAGCAGCACCAGCTGAGCGTGGCTGGTGTCCTGGTACTCGTCCAGCAGGACCGCCTGGTAGCGGGTCCGCTCGGCCGCCCCGACCTCCGGGTGCCGGTCGGCGATCCGCGCGGCCAGCGCGACCTGGTCGCCGTGGTCGAGCACTTCGCGGGCCTGCTTGGCCGCGATGTAGCGCTCGATCAGCGGCAGGAGCTGCTCCCGGGCCTTCTGCGCGTCGAGGATCCGCCGGACGGCGGCCGGCGTCCTCTTCCGGGGGCCGTCCGCGGCACGGGCGCCGTCCGCGGCACGGGCGCCGAGCCACGCGCCCACGTCCCGGACGTCCTGAGGCCCGCGCAGGTGCTCGGACAGGTCGCCGGCCAGCTGCAGCACGGCGGCGGTGACGGTCTGCGGGGTCCAGGTGATGTCGTCCATCGGACCGTCGTAGGCGGCCACGATATTGGCGGCCAGCTGCCAGGACAGGGCCGGGGTGATCAGCCGCATCGACGGCTCGAGGCCCTCGCGGAGCGCGTGGTCGCTGACCAGGCGGCCGGCGTAGGCGTGATACGTGCTGATGACCGGGTCCCCGGGCGGCAGGGGGTCGGGAAGATCGGCCCGGCCCAGGCGCTCCAGGCGGGACCGCACGCGGTCGGCCAGCTCCGCCGCGGCCTTGCGGGTGAAGGTGAGGCCGAGCACCCGGTCGGGGCGCACGAACCCGTTGACCACCAGCCACACCAGCCTGGCCGCCATCGTCTCGCTCTTGCCGGAGCCGGCTCCGGCGATCACCGCCACCGGCGCCATCGGCGCGCCGATGACCTCGGCCTGCTCCGGCGTCGGCTCGGGGATCCGCAGCAGCCGCGCCACCTGGCGCGGGGTGTACTTGACCGCGTCGCTCACTGGCCCACCTGTCCCCCGTTGGAATGGACCGGGCAGCATGACGAGACCGGGCAGGTCCGGCAGCCGGGGTTGACCCTCGCGTGGAACACCGGGCCCGCCATCCCGCCGGCCACCGTGTCCACCAGGTCCCGGGCCCACCCCGGGTCGGGGTCGTCGGCCAGCGCTTGCTGCCGCTGGATCTTGGCCCGGGCCGTGAAGCCGGCCTTGCCCACCTGCACCAGCTCCGCGCCGCCCGGCTCGGTCAGGCCGAGGTTCTCGAACGCCCCCAGCAGCACCGCCAGCTGGTACACGCCGAGCTGCGGGTGCCGGCCGACCTCGTCCTCCTTCGGCGCGCTTCCCCCCGTCTTGAGGTCAATGATCACGCCCCGGCCGTCGGCGTCCTTCTCCAGCCGGTCGACCCGGCCGGTGATCTCCACCTGGCCGACCTGGACCCGCAGCGCCTCCTCGACGGCGAGCAGTTCCCGCGGGTTGGAGGCGTGCCAGTCCAGGAACTTCCGCACCATGGACTCGGCCAGGTCACGCTGGCGGGTGCCGTACCAGGCGGCCCCGAAGTCCAGGTGATGCCAGATGTCGTCGATGCGGGAGGCCACCGCGTCCTCGGAGGCGCCGTCGGAGATCAGGACGGCGGCGGCGTGGATCACGGTCCCCAGGTGCCGCAGCACGTCGGAGGTTCCCGCGCCGACCGCCGACTCGAGCAGCCAGCGCAGCCCGCAGCGGGCGAAGTTCTCCACCTGGGACGGCGACAGCCGGACCCGTTCGCCGTCTCCGACGATCGGGCGGTCGTCGGAGATCTCGGTAAGCGCGTACCAGTCCCGGGGGTCCGCGCCGCGCACTCCTTCCCTGGCCAGCCGGGCCAGCTGGCCCGCGGCCGCTTCCCGCAGCGCCCGCGGCCTGCTGTCGTCGGCGGCCGTCCGGCGCAGGTCCGCGACCAGGACCGGCAGCGACAGCCAGCGAGGCGTGGCGCCCGCCTCCCGGATCTCGATCTCGTCGCCCGCCAGCTCGGCCAGGAACCGGGACGGGCGCAGGTCCTGCTCGGCCCCTCCGGACGCGGTCACGACCAGCAGTTTCCGGGCCCGGGTCGCCGCCACGTAGAACAGCCGGCGTTCCTCGGCGAGTAGCTGCGCGGCCCGGGCGGCGGTATCGATGTCCTGTCCCTGGGGCTGGACCGGTTCCGGGCTCGCGGCGTCGGCCAGTTCGTCCGCGCCCAGGAGCGACCCGCGCAGCCGGAGGTCGGGCCAGATTTCCTCCTGTGCGCCCGCCACGACCACCACGTCCCACTCCAGGCCCTTGGACCGGTGCGCGGTGAGCACCCGGACGCTGTCGTCGCGGACCGCCTGCTCGGCCAGGGTGTCCCCGGCGATCTCCTGTCCGGTCAGGCTGCCCAGGAACAGGGCCGGGCTCCCCGGCGGGAGCGTGTCGCCGAACCGGGCGGCGGTGTCGAACAGGGTCAGCACCGCGTCCAGGTCGCGGTCGGCGGCCGGGTCATGCTCGGCCGCGGCCTCCCAGGCCCCGGCGAGGCCGGACGCGTCCCAGACCGCCCACAGCACCTCCTCGGCCGTGCCGTCGCTGGCGATGGCGTTCCTCGCCGTCCGCAGCAGCGCGGCCAGGCGCCGGGCCGGGGCGGCGGTCCGGTCGCTGACCAGGTGGAGCGCCCCCGGATCGGTGATGGCGGTCGCGAGCGAGACGCCGCGCAGCGCGCGCCGCAGCTTGCGCAGGCCCAGGTTGTCGGTCTGCCCGAGCGGGCCGGTCAGCAGGCCGGCGGCGGTCTCCTCGTCCAGCACCGCCGGGTACAGGGCACAGCGCAGCAGGGTGAGCAGCGGCTTCGTGCCGGGCTCGTCCGGAAGCGGAAGCTCGTCCCCGGCCACTGTCACCGGGACCCCCGCGTTGGCCAGGGCCCGTTTGATGGCCGGAACCTGCAACTGGGCGGAACGGACGAGGACGGCCATCTTCTGCCACGGGACGCCGTCGGCGAGGTGAGCGCGGCGCAGGGTGTCGGCGACCAGCGCCGCCTCCTGGGCCTGGCTGTCCGCGACGACGATCCGGACCTCTCCGGGCTCCGCGCCGGGGACGGTCAGCAGGTCGCGGTGGCTGGCGGGTGACCGGCCCCCGGCCGGGACCGGCAGGCGGCGGGCGACGCGGCGGGAGGCGTCCAGCAGGACCGGGCCGCTGCGACGGCAGGTGCGCAGCGCCGTCACCGGGGCCGGGGAGCCGTCCGGGGCGCGGAACCGCTCCGGGAACCGGCTCAGCGCGCGCACGTCGGCGCCGCGGAACGCGTAGATCGACTGGTCCGGGTCGCCGACCGCGATCAGCTCGCGGCCGTCTCCGGCCAGCGCCATCAGCATCGATTCCTGGGCCGGGTCGCTGTCCTGGTACTCGTCGACGAACACCGCGTCGTAGGCGTCCCGTTCCCGCTGCTGGACGGCCTTGCGGCTGAGCAGCCCGGCCGCGATCCGGACGATCTCCGCGTAGTCGTAGGCCGGCACCGGCGCCAGGTCGAACCGGGCCGCGTACCGGTCGAGGAACTTTCCCGCGGCGTACCAGTCGTCCCGCTGGCGCGCCCGGCCCAGGTTCCGCAGGGCCGGGCCGTCGAGGCCCCGCTCGGCGGCGCGCATCAGCACGTCCCGGAGTTCCTCGGCGAAGCCCTGCGTCGGCAGCGCCGGCAGCAGCCGCTCCGGCCAGTCCCGGGCGCCGTCGGCGATCTCGCCGCGCAGCAGGCGGCGGATCTCCAGCAGCTGTTCCGGGGCGGACAGGAGCCGCGGCGGCTCATCCCCCGCCAGCACGTACTCCCGGCGGACCAGTGCGTAGGCGTAACTGTGGAAGGTCAGCGCCAGCGGCTCCCGGGTGGCGCGGCTCAGCCGGGCGGTGATCCGCTCGCGCAGTTCCTGGGCCGCCTTCCGGCTGAAGGTGAGGACGAGGACCCGC
>WRBL01000081.1 GCA_009784565.1 Streptosporangiales bacterium
CGCCGGGGTAGTCCCGGTTCCGGTACGAGGGCACGGTGATCAGGGTTGTGACGTCCGCGGCGGCCAGGTGGGCGCGGAGTTCGGGCGGGCGCAGCAGCGTACTGAGCGGGACGAGAACCGCGCCGGAGCGCGCGACGGCGAGGGCGACGACGGCCCAGTCGATCCCGTTCGGCATGATCAGCCCGACCCGGTCCCCCTTGCCGACGCCGCCGGCCATGAGGTGCCGGGCGACGTCGCGGCTGGCCGCCTGCAGGCCGGCGTAGGTGGCGGACGCGTCGTCGCAGACGATCGCGGTCTCGCCGGGCGCGGCCTGGACACGGTGCCGCAGCAGGTCCGGCAGGGTCGCGGGAGCAGGAGCCGTGGTCACTGGAGAAGATCCCTCAATCCGTTCGGATCAATCTTGCCGCTGGTCATGAGCGGCACCTCCGCCGCCGGGACCGCCCGTATCCGACGCGGGATCTTGTAGGAGGACAGCCGCCGGGCGAGCCGGCGGCGCAGGCCGTCGGTGTCGAGCGTCACGGGGTCGTCGGTCACGATCGCGGCGGCGACGATCTGCCCGCGGGTCGCGTCCTCGACGCCGGTCACGTGGGCGGTCAGGCCGGTGAGGTCGGCGATGGCCGCCTCCACCTCACGCGGGGAGACGTTCGCTCCGGACGTCTTGATCATCGCCGAGCGGCGGCCCTTGAAATAGAAGAAGCCGTCGGCGTCCCGGGCAACGATGTCTCCCGTCGCGTACCAGCCGTCGGCGTCGAAGACGTCGCGCCGTTCGCGGCCGTAGTAGCCGTCCATCATGAACGGGCCGCGGAAGTGCAGTTCGCCGTCCTCGCCGGGCCCGCGCTCCCGTCCGGTGTCCGGGTCCATGATCCGGGCTTCCAGGCCCGGGTGGGGCGTGCCGAAGGATCCGCGCCGGCTCTCGGGCTGGTCGCTTTCGTCGCCGGACAGGAGGCACATGCTGCCCGCCTCGGTCATCCCGAGCATGTCGTGGCGCAGCTTCGGGTCGGCGGGGCGGACCGCGGCCGGCATGATCGGGTACAGATTGCCGCGCCGGATCGACGACAGGTCCCGGCCGGCGAAGCTCGGGTGCGCGGCCAGCGGCGCGACCGACTGCGCGTAGCCGTTCACCAGCGTCGGCCGTTCCCGTTCGAGGAGGTCCAGGGTTTCCCCCGCGTCGCGCGTGTTGGAGCAGATGAGCGTGGCCCCGGCCTCCAGGGTCGCGACGAGGTTGGACGCGTAGCCGCCGATCCAGAAGAAGGGGCTGTTGGAGAACAGGATCTCCGCGGAGTCGTAGCGCCGGATCTCGTCCAGGCTCCGCATGTGCCGGATGAGGCCGCCGTGGGTGTGGATGACGGCCTTCGGCTCGCTGGTGGAGCCGGATGTGTGGACGATGACGAGCCGGTCCGCGGGTGTGACGGCGGCTTCGGCCGCGGCGAGCACGGACTCGGGGACGGGCTCCCGTCCTGGTTCCCCGGCCGGCTTCTCGTCGTCGAAGAAGACGTGCCGGAGCGCCGGGACCGCGGACGAGACCACGGCGGGCCGGTCGCCGGCTCCGGGGACGGCGTCGCGGACGGTTTCAGTGAAGTCGCGGGAGCGGTAGCCCCTGGCGCTCAGCAGGACCCGGACGTCGGCGCCGCGCAGCATCGTCCGCAGCTCAGGGGCGGTGGACATGGTGCTCAGCGGGACGGAGACCGCGCCGATCCGGGCGGCCGCGAAGGTCGCGACGGCGAACTCCGGGCCGTTGGGGTACAGGATGCCGACGTGGCTCCCCTTCCCCGCGCCGAGGCCGAGAAGGCACCGCGCGAGCACCGCGGACCGGCGCTCCGCCTCCGCGTAGGTGAGCACCGCGTCGTCGCACACGAGGAGCTTCTTGCCGCCGAACTCCGCCGCCCGGGCGCGGAGCAGGGCGGGGATCACCGGGGGCAGGCCGCCGATGTCCGTCCGGGTGACGTCCGTCGTCGTATCGTCCACCGGCTACCGGGCCTTCCACCGCGGGTCGCGCTTTTCCAGGAACGCCCGCGGGCCTTCCTGCGCGTCTTCGGTGACGGCCGCGCGCAGCCGGTGGCTCTCGGCGAGGATCTCCGCCTCGTAGACCGGCAGGCCGAGGCCCTTGCGGACGGCAAGCCGGGTACCCCGTACCGCGAGCGGCGCGTTGGAGTTGAGGGTGTCCGCGATCTCCCAGGCGCGTTCTTTGAGGGCCTGTCTCGGGGCGAGTTCGCTGACCAGGCCCAGGTCGTAGGCCCGCTGGGCGGACAGGCGCTCGCGGGCGCCCATGAGCGACATCCGCATCGCGATGTTCAGCGGCAGGACCCGGGCCAGGCGCACCGCTTCCCGTCCGGACACGACGCCGATGCTGACGTGCGGGTCGAAGAAGGTGGCTTCGGTCGCGGCGATCGCGATGTCGGAGGTCGTGATGAGGTCCAGGCCGGCGCCGGCGGCCAGCCCGTTGACCGCGCAGATCATCGGCTTGGTCATCCGCAGGTACGGGGGCGTCGCCTCCTGCGGGGCGTCCCACTGCCAGTACGACGCCAGCAGCGGCTCCCCCCGGGTGTCCTGGCCGGGGGATGCGGAGTCCCCGATGACGCCGACATCCGCGCCGGCGCACAGCGCCCGGTCCCCGGCGCCGGTGATGATGTAACACCAGATGTCAGGGTCGTCTTCGATCCGCCGGTAGACGTCGTCCAGCTCGGCGATCATCTGGTGGCTGACCGCGTTGAGACGGTCGGGCCGGTTCAGCGTGACGCAGGCCGCCTTGCCGCGCCGCTCGAAGAGGATCGTCTCGTAGCTCATCCCCGCTCCGTCGTCCGCCCGGCGCCTACCAGGCCGAACATGTTGTCGGACATGATCTTCCGCATGTCCTGCGACGGGAGGTACCCGACCTGGTCGGCGAACTCGAGGGGCTCGCTTAGGCCCTCGGGGTGCGGATAGTCCGAGCCGAAGCACACCCGGCCGGGTCCGATCAGGTCGATCAGGCCCTCCAGGGAGTCCTCCCAGAACGGGTTGACCCACACGTTCCGCTTGAAGACCTCGACCGGGTGCTCGGTGAACTCGCGCGGCATCTGCCGCCACGTGTGCTCGAGGTTCTTCAGCAGCAGGCCGACCCAGCTGCCGCCGTTCTCGACGCTGATCAAGCGGACCCCGGGGAACCGGCTGAGCATGCCGTGGCAGATCGCCGAGGCGAACGTGTCGTGGATGGTCCGCCCGCCGTCGGCCGCGTAGGCGAAGCTCCTCGGCCGGAACGCGACGAACTCGCCGCTCTTGCCTTCCCAGGTGTTCAGGTAGTCCTGGTACCCGCTGTCGGAGGCGTGCAGGATCACGGGGATCCCGGATTCCTGCACGCGGGCCCAGAAGGGGTCGAACTCCGGCAGGAAGGGCGACCGGGTGCCGCGGAATCCGGCGACCGGGGCGGGACGCATCAGCACGACCTTCGCGCCGCGGCCGGTGACGCGGTCGAATTCGGCGATGCCCTGCTCCGGATCGCAGGGCGAGACGATCGGGGTCGCGAAGATCCGCCCCTGGTAGTCGTAACTCCACTGGTCGTGCAGCCAGTCGTTGAAGGCGCGCACCGCGACCACGGTGAGGTCCGGGTCGTCCTTCAGCCGCTCTTCGATGAGGCTGGCCAGCGTCGGGATCATGACGGCCGCCTGGATGCCCTGCTCGTCCAGCAATCGCAGCCGGGCCGCCGGTTCCCGGAAGGCGGGAACCGAGCGCATGGGCTCTCCGGTGAGCTCGCGCAGCGTCTTCCCCTCCGGGTTGTTTCCCGAGTAGAAGTCCTTGTGGGCTCCGGGCCTGGCGACGACCTCGAAGGTCGGATTGGGGATGAACTCCGTGAGCGTGCCGCGGACGACGAGTTTCTTGCGGCCGCGGATCTCCGCGAACCGGAAGAGGTCCTTGTGCCGGGACGGAAGGTGGCGGGTGAACGCGTCCTCCGTCTCGTACAGGTGGTTGTCGGCGTCGAACACCGGGAATCCGAGAGAACGCATAGGACAATGCCTCCCGTCATTGGGGGCCGCGCGAGAGCGATCTATGGCAAATATTGAATCTATTACATCTATAACGTAGCTCCGGGCCCACGGCAAGACCCGGTCCCCGGAGGGGCCGCCGCTCGCCCTGCCGCCCCGCCAGGCCTCCGCGTCACCTGGTAGAACGGAGACGTGAGCGTTCCGGAGTGGTTCAGCAAGGCAATCGAGACGGCCGCCGAAGAGCGCGTCACCGACGTGGACGGGTGCGCGATCTCCTACCGGTGCTGGGGCCCGGCGGGCGCGCCCGGCCTGGTCCTCGTGCACGGCGGGGCCGCGCACGCACGCTGGTGGGACCACGTCGCCCCCATGCTCGGCGGGCAGTACCGCATCGCCGCCCTCGACCTGTCCGGCCACGGCGACAGCGGACGGCGCGAGGCCTACACCCTGGGGCAGTGGGCGGCGGAGGTCATCGCCGTCGCGGACGCGGCCGGAATGGCGCCGGACCCGGTCGTCATCGGGCACAGCATGGGCGGCTTCGTCGCCCTCGCGACGGCGGCCCGCTATGCCGACCGCATCGCGGGCGTGGCCGTGCTGGACTCGCCGGTCCGCGAGCGGACCCCGGAGGAACTGGCCGCCGCGGACCACACCGCCTTCGGGCCGCTGCGGGTCTACCCGGACAAGGCCCACGCCCTGAGCCGGTTCCGCACGATCCCCGAGCAGGAGGACAACCTTCCGTACGTCATGGCGCACGTCGCCGAGACGTCGCTGCGCCAGGCCGAGGGCGGCTGGACGTGGAAATTCGATCCCCGCATCTTCGGGCGCATCCCCGCGACCCCGGAGGCGCTCCGGTCGATCACGGCGCGCGTCGCCATCTTCCGCAGCGAGAACGGCCTGCTCACTCCCGAGATCGGCGCGCACATGTACGAGCTGCTGGGCCGGGTGGCCCCGGTGATCGAGATCCCCCTCGTCGGTCACCACATGATGCTCGACCAGCCGCTGACCCTCATCACCGGCCTGCGGACCCTGCTGGCGGACTGGCAGCACTCCGTACCGCACCGGCGCGGGGACTAGATCCCCTCACCACCGCTCCGGGCCGCCGCGCAGGCAATTTGCGAACGGCTATCGTCTATAATGATTTGCAGACGATGAGCGTCCGTATCCAGATCCGCCGGAAGGGAACACCATGAGCGGTACCGAGGAACTGCGGGCGCGAGCCCGCGCCGCGATCACGACCGGGTCCTTCCACGACAATCCGTGGCTGTTCCTGCTGGGCGGCACGCTGCTGGCCTTCGGGAGCGACGAGCTGTGCGAGCAGTACCTGCCGCCGCTCCTCGACGGGACGCTGGGCACCGGCTGCCTCCTCTACAGCGAGCCCGGGGCCGGGTCGGACCTGGCCGGGCTGCAGACCCGCGCCGACCGGGACGGCGACCACTACGTCGTCACCGGGCAGAAGATCTGGACCACCGGCGGGCACGAGGCGAGCTTCGGCCTGCTGATCGCGCGCACCGACTGGGACGTGCCCAAGCACCCGGGCCTGAGCTTCTTCGTCATCGACATGCACTCGGCCGGCATCGACGTCCGCCCGATCCGGCAGATCACCGGCGAATCCGACTTCAACGAGGTCTTCCTCAACAAGGTCCGCGTCCCGGTCAGCGCCCGGGTCGGGGACGAGGGGCAGGGCTGGAAAGCACTGCAGGTCGCCCTGGCCGCCGAGCGCAGCGGCATGGGCTCCCTGGCCGAGGCCGGCTCCGGCGGGAAGCAGAAGGACGCGGGTCCCGGACTCGCCGCTCCGGTCGCCGACCTCATCGAGCGGGCCCGGTCCGCCGGGCGCGCCGGCGACCCGGCGATCCGGCAGGAACTGATGAAGATCCTGTCCTGGAAGCTCACCAACGCCTGGACCGGGCAGCGGGCCCTGGCCGAGATCCGGCAGGGCTCGTCCTCCCTCGCGTCCCTGGGCAAGCTGGCCAACTCCCGGGTGCTGCACTCCAGCGCCGACCTGGCCTTCCGCCTCCAGGGCGAGGAGTCCCTGGCCTACGACTACGACCACCCCACGGACTACCCGGTGGACCGGGAACTGATGTGGTCATTCATCAACTCCATTGGCGGCGGCTCGGACCAGATCCAGCGCAACATCATCAGCGAGCGCGTCCTCGGCCTGCCCAAGGGCTACGAGCCCGACAAGGGCGTCCCGTTCTCCCGCGTCCGCAAGGGCGCCGACACCCGGTCCGGAAACTAAGGAGAACCGACGATGATCACCGGTCTCACCCCCGAGCAGACCGAACTGCGCGACGCCGTCCGCCGGTTCCTGGCCGGCAAGTCCTCCGAGGCCGAGGTCCGGCGCCTGATGGCGACCAGCGAGGGCTACGACCCCGAGGCCTGGAAGCAGATGGCCGGCCAGCTAGGCCTGCAGGGCCTGGCCATCCCGGAGGAGTACGGCGGCCAGGGCTTCACCTGGGCCGAGCTCGGCATCGTGCTCGAAGAAACCGGCCGCGCCCTGCTGGGCGGGCCGTTCTTCTCCTCCGCCGTGCTCGCCGCCGCCGCCCTGCTCCAGTCCGATGACGCTGACGCGAAGAAGCGACTGCTGCCCTCGATCGCCGACGGCAGCGTCATCGCGACCCTCGCCCTGCCCCGCCGTGACCTGGCCGACGTGCCGGTCACCGCCGTCACCGACGGGACCGTCTGGCGGCTGGCCGGGACCGTGCCGCTGGTCACCGACGCCCACGTCGCCGACGTGCTCCTGATCCCGGCCCGGAGCCGGGACGGCATCACCCTTTTCGAGGTCCGCCGGGGCGCCGAGGGCCTCACCGTGGCCGCCCGGCCCACGCTGGACCAGACGCGCAAGCTCGCGGACGTCACCCTCGACGGAGCCAGGGCCGTGCCCGTCACCGCGATCGGCGCCGCGGGGCCCGTCCTGGAGGCCACCCGCGACCACGCGATCACCGGCCTGGCCGCCGAGCAGGTCGGCGTCGCCCAGGCGACACTGGACATGGCCGTGGAGTACATGAAGGTCCGCGTCCAGTTCGGCCAGCCGATCGGCGCGTTCCAGGCCCTCAAGCACATGGCCGCCGACGTCCTGGTCGAGGTCGAAACCGCCCGGTCCGCCGCCTACTCCGCCCTCGACGCGGCCGTGGCCGGCTCGGGTGACTTCCCGGCGATCGCGGCCCTGGCCGCGGCCTACTGCTCCGACGCCAGCGTCGCCGCCGCCCACCAGAACATCCAGTTCCACGGCGGCATGGGCTTCACCTGGGAGGTCCCGGCGCACCTGTACTACAAGCGCGCCCGGGCCGACGAACTGCTGCTGGGCGAGCCCGCCGCTCACCGCGAGCGGCTGGCTCAGCTCACCGGGGTTACCGGGTGCGCCACTCGATGACCGCGTCCAGGGCCTCGACAATGTCGCCGTCGACGCGGAGCGGATTAACCTCCAGGGATTCCAGGTCGTCGCCGAGGGCGAGGGCCAGGTTGCCGATCCGGGCGATCTCCTCGCTCAGCTTCGCCCCGTTAGCCGGGGCGGTGCCGCGCACGCCGTCGAGCAGGGCCGCGCCGCGCAGGGACCGCAGCATCCCGGTAACCCGGGCCGGAGTGACCGGCAGGGTGGCCAGCGCGGAGTCCTTCAGCACCTCGACCAGGACGCCGCCCAGGCCGACGGCGAGGACCGGCCCCCACTGCGGATCCCGGACCACGCCGACCAGGAGCTCAAGGCCTCCGGAGCGCATCGGGGAGACCAGGACCCCTTCGACCTCGGCGCCCTCGACCGACCCTCCGGCGGCGGTGACCTTCTCGTAGGCGGCGCGGACGGCGTCCGCGCCGGTGACGCCGAGGGCGACCCCGCCGATGTCGCTCTTGTGCAGGATCTGCGGGGAGACGATCTTCAGCGCCACCGGGCCGCCCGGGCTGAGCCGCCCGGCGGCCGCGGCCGCGTCGTCGGCGCTGGTAACCAGCTCGGACCCGATCACGCTGACACTGGCGGAGGCCAGCAGTTCACGGGCCTGGTGCTCGGACCACTGGCCGCTTCGGGGCGCGTCGTGCGCCGGGGCGGGGAGCGCGACGTCGGCGGGGCCCTTCGCGGCCTGGTCCACGGCCTGCGACCACCAGCCCAGGTGGCTGACCGTCTTGACCGCCTGGACCAGGCCGGGGATCACCGGCGGGTTCCCGTACTCGGCCAGCAGTTCGCGCGTGTACGCCGTGACCGGCTGCTGCACCTGGCTGACCCAGATCACCGGGACGGCGGACCGCTCGGCCCCCGCCGCGATCGCGGCGTACGTGGGCCTCTGCAGGGTGGCGGTCGGCGAATCCTCCGTGGGGATTCCGTTGATCATCAGCACCGACCCGACCGACGGGTCGTTCCCGGCCGCCTCGATGGCGCGGGTCCAGATCGTCGGGTCGATGATGGCCGCGCCGGTGACGTCGAGCGGGTTGTGAACGGTGCCGTAACCCGGCATCACCCCGGCGAGTTTCTCCGTCGTCTCCGGGGCGAAGGCGGGAATGTCCAGGCCCTCGTCGGCGGCCCGGTCGGCCAGGATGTCGCAGGCGCCGCCGGAGATGGAGACCGCGGAGGTGCCCCGGCGGGGCAGCCGCCCGACGGACGCGGCGGTCCCGGCGGTGACGAGCATGTCCTCGATCGAGTCAACCCGGATGACGCCGAGTTCCCGCAGGACGGCGTCGGTGACCCGGTCGTCGCCGACCAGGGCACCGGTGTGGGCCCGGGCGGTGCGCGCCGCCAGGTCGCTGGAGCCGGCCTTGAGCGCGACGACGGCCTTGCCCGCCGCGGCGGCTCGCCGGGCTCCCCGGGCGAACGCTTCGGGGTCCCGGATCGTCTCCAGGAAGATGGCGACCGCCTTCGTGCCGGGGTCGTCGACCAGGTAGTCCAGGATGTGCCCGGCGGTGATCATGGCCTCGTTGCCCAGGGTGACCATGAAGGACAGGTCCGCCCCGGACGCGCCGGCGTAGTCCACCATGGCGGAACTGCTGGCGCCGCTCTGCGAGAGCAGGGCGACCGCCCCGTCACCGGTTCCGGGCGTGACCGGCACCGCGGTAACGGCGGTCCGCGCGCTGTAGTTGGCGAACCCGAGCATGTTCGGTCCCAGGATCAGCATCCCGAGCCGCTCGGCGGCGGCGACCAGGTCGGCTTCCGCCTGCTTGCCATCCTCCCCGGCCTCGCCGTACCCGGAGGACAGAACGATGACGTTCTTGATGCCCGCCTCGGCGGCGTCCTCCATGGCCCCGATCGTCGCGGCCTGCGGGACCATCATCAGGGCGACGTCCACGGGCTCGCCGATGGCCTGACACGAGGTGAGCGACGGGCGGCCGTGGACTTCCACGCCGCGCCGGTTGACCAGGTGGACCCGGCCGGCCATCCCGAAGTTCACCAGGTTGCGGTAGGCGCCGGCGGAGAACATCGACTTGTCCGCGGCCCCGATCAGTGCGACGGACCGGGGCCGGAACATGCTGTCCAGCCGCTCGGGCGTGATCGTCACAGCAGGCCTCCCAGGTTCCGGATCGCCGCTTCGCAGTCGGCGATGATCTGCCGGGTGACCTCGGCGGCGGGACGAACGGCGGCGAACGAGCCGACGACCTGGCCGATGAAGAACGACTCCAGCTTCAGCGCGCCCTCGTGACCATTCTCGGCGGCGGCGTCGATGCGCTGCCACGCCTCGTTGACCAGCAGCGGCTGCAGCGGGAGCGGCAGCGTGCCCGGGCTGTCCGGGCCCGCCCACTCGTCGTGCCACACGGTCTTGAGCTGCCGGGCGGGCTTGCCGGTCCGGGTCGGGGAGCGCAGCGTGTCGCCGCTGGAGGCGGCGACGAACTTGTCCTTGATCGCCTGGACGGCGACGTCCTCGGAGGTGCTCAGCCAGACCGATCCGCACCACGCGCCGGAGGCGCCGAGCGCGAGCGCGGCCGCCATCTGGCCGCCGGAGGCGATGCCGCCCGCCGCCAGGACCGGCTTGCCGCCGGCGATGTCCACGATCTCCGGGGTGAGCACCATGGTGGCGATCTCTCCGGTGTGACCGCCGGCCTCGGTCCCCTGGGCGATCAGCACGTCAACCCCGGCCTCAAGCTGCCGCCGCGCGTGCCGGGCCTTGCCGACCAGCGCGGCGACGGGGACACCCGCCTTCCTGGCCCGGGCGGTCAGGCCGGCCGGCGGGGTGCCGAGCGCGTTGGCGATCAGGGAGATCTTGTGGCCGAACGCGACGTCCAGCAGCGCCTCGGCGCCGCTCGGGTTGATGCTGGCGGCGATCTCGTCGTGCGGGGGCAGTCCCTCGGGCGCCGCGGGGATGTCGTACTTCTTCATCAGGCCGGCGACGAAGTCCAGGTGGCCCTGCGGGATCTGGTCGCGCAGGCTGGCGATGAGGTTGTCCGGGTCTCCGGCGGCGAACTTCTCCGGGACCAGCAGGTCGACGCCGTAGGGCTTGCCGCCGGTCTGCTCCTCGATCCAGGTGAGCTGGGCGTCGAATTCTTCCGGCGTGAACGCGGACGCGGCCAGGACGCCGAAGCCGCCCGCCTTGGTGACCTCGGCGACCACCCCTGGCGACCGGTTGAAGCCGACGATCGGGTACTCCACCCCGACAAGCTCGGTGAACGCGGTTTTCATGCGCGGTGCCTTCCTACTGGTTCTTCCACTGGGGGGCGCGCTTGCGCGCGAACGCGGTCATGCCCTCGATCGCGTCGTGGCTGACCATCAGCTCGTCGAACGCGGTGGACCGCTGGTTCACCGCGTCCACCGGGTCGGGAATGCCACGCGTGGCCTCCATGACCTCCAGTGAGATCCGGACCGACGTCGGAGAGCCTTCAAGGATCTCGGCGGCCAGTTCGCGGGCGGCGTCCAGGGCTTTCCCGGCCGGGGCGATGCGGTTGACGACGCCCAGGTCCCTGGCCTCCTCGGCGCCGATGCGGCGGCCGGTGAGGATGAGCTCGTTGGCGATCTTCTCCGGGACGGCGCGGGGCAGGCGGATGACACCGCCGGCGCCGGCGACCAGGCCGACCTTGACCTCCGACAGGGCGAACCTGGCGGTCTCGTCGGCCACGACCAGGTGGCTGGCCAGGGCGGTCTCGAAGCCGCCGCCCATCGCGTAGCCGTTGACGGCGGCGATGACCGGCTTGTTCATGCCCCGCCGGTGGGTGAGGCCGGCGAAGCCGCTGGCCGGGAGGTAGTTCGGCTTGCCGGTGGTGGAGTACACCAGGTCGTTGCCGGCGCAGAACGCCTTCTCGCCCGCCCCGGTGATGATGGCGACCCACAGGTCCTGGTCGGCGAAGAACGCGTCGAAGATCTCGCTGAGCTCCTCGTGGGCCGG
The DNA here is from genome assembly GCA_009784565.1 of Streptosporangiales bacterium. Classification (GTDB taxonomy): domain Bacteria; phylum Actinomycetota; class Actinomycetes; order Streptosporangiales; family Streptosporangiaceae; genus Trebonia. Next base: position 11,246 of record WRBL01000081.1, read on the forward strand.
CGGGAAGAGCGCGTTGCGCGCGTCCGGCCGGTTGATCGTGACGATGAGCAGGTGCCCGTCGCGCTCGGCCGTGGCGTACTCGTAGTCGTCGCGGAGCACCAGGGGCCTGCGCGGGTTCAGCTCCGCCGCGCGCCGCGGCGTCGTCGTGATCCGGTTCCCCGGGCCGGTGCTGAAGACCCAGGCCCGCTGCCCGATGGGCTCGGGACCGTCGAGCAGGTCCAGGATCGCGTCGTCCCCGGAGACGCTCTTGGACATGAACCGCTCGCCGGTCCGCTCCAGCCGGCCGACCACGATGGCGGTGCGTCCGCCCTTGCGGTCATGCGTGACCGTGTAGGTCTCGATGGTCGCCCAGCCGCTGGCCCGGGTGACCTGCGGCGGCGCGGGCGCGTCATCGATCTCGGCCTGCGCGGCGGCCTCGGCGAGGAGGTCGTCCCGCCAGCCCGCCGGCGTCGTGGAGTAGACGCCGGCGGAGTATTTCGACATGATGCCGCCGTTCGCGCCGACGAACCCGAACTCGCCGGGCCGGGCGCGCAGCGCCTGCACGGTCTCGGCGATGGCGTGCATCGAGTAGTTGTTGCCGGCGCCGCCGAAGAACGGCAGGCCGCCGGTGAGGGTAAGGCCGCGGGGGTCTTCCGGTGACAGCCCCAGGCCGTCCACCGCCGCGTTGAAGACCGGGACGGGAAAGCAGCTGTAGAAGTCCCAGGTCGCGATCTCGTCCGCGCCGACTCCGGCCATCGCCAGGGCCCGGACGGCGGCGAGCTTCGCGGCGGGGCTCTGCGACAGATCCGGCCGGTCCAGCAGGTCGCGTTCGCGCAGGTCGGCGTGGCCGTGCAGGTAGACCCAGCGGTCTTCGGGGACCCCGAGTTCGCGGGCGGCCGCCACCGACGCGATGAGAACGGCGGCACCCTGGTTGACCTGGTCGCGGGCGACGACGTAACGGAGGTACGGGTCGGCGATCGGACGGTTGGCCTCGGTCAGGGTGACGAGTTCCCCGGCGCCGCGTTCGGTCGGCGCGGCGGCGTACGGGTTGGCGGCGGCCACCTTCGTGAACGGGGCGAACAGGCGGCCGATCTCGGCGTCGTACTCCCGTTTCGACAGGCCGAGGCGGGCGCGGCGGGCGTTCTCCAGCAGGGCGTACTGGCTGGGCGCGCCGGTCAGTCCGTGCGCCCTGGCCTCCATGGAGACCAGGCCCTTCAGCCCGTACCCCCGGTCCTCGAGGGTTCCCTCGACGTGCTCGGTGAAGTCGGGCTTGCCCGTCGTCCCGGGGAGGCCAGTGCTCTTGGCCAGGGCCCGGGCGGTGGAGATGGCCTCGGATCCGAAGACCAGCGCGACCCGCGCGTTCCCGGACGCGATCTCCCCGGCGAGCTCGGTGACCAGGTGCTGCGGGCCCTGCCCGCCGCCGACCTCGAGGATCGCCCGCTCCGGCGCGGCGCCGACTCGCCGGGCGACCGAGCGCGGGTAGTTGTCGGACTTGCCCAGCGGCGCGGGGGCACCCGGCACGGAGGTCTCGAACTGGCGGATCCCGGCGGCGGTATCGATCGCCTTCACCACCGCCGCGGCGGCCGCCCCGGTGTCGGCAAGGGCGCGTTCCGCCGCCCGCGCGGCCAGGCCGACGGCCGACAGGGCCTCGTAGTCCTCCTCGCCCAGGCGGTCAATCGCCTGCCCGACGCCGATCAGCACCGGGGTCGCGGGGTCGATCTCGGTCATCACTTCTCCTTCCGAGGCCCTAACTGAACGATAGCCGTTCATGTTTAGAAATGATATCTTGACGGAAACCGTTCAGCAACAGCGCCCCCGCTCGACCCGAGGCAGGCATCATGACCGCCACGCACACGTCCCCCGGCCGTCCGCGCGACCCCGAGGTGGACCGCCGGATCTCCCAGGCAGCCCTCGACGTGTTCGGGGAAGCGGGCTGGGCCGGCTTCGCGATGGAAACGGTCGCGCGCCGCGCGGGGGTGGGCAAGGCCTCCCTGTACCTGCGGTGGAGCAGCAAGGAGGCGCTGCTCACCGACGCCGTTACCGAGCGGATGTCCCGTGTGACCGACGTCGATACCGGGACGCTCCGCGGCGACCTGGCCGGGCTCGCCGTCCAGATGCTTGACCTTTACACCGGCCCCAGCAGCCGGGCCGCGCTCCGGCTCACCGTCGAGGCCGACGCCATCCCCGGCGTCGCCGGGCACTACGACGCCATCCGGCGCTCCCACGTCCTCGCCGCGCGGGCCATCGTCCGCCGCGGCATCGACCGGGGCGAACTCTCCCCCGACGCCCCGGTCACCCTGCTGCTCGACACCCTGACCGGCGGAGCCATGATGCACGCCCTGTCCGCCCCGCCGGACCACACCGCCGAACTGAAGCGCGACGTCCGGCCCCACGCGGAAAAACTAGTCAGCTTCCTGCTCCGGGCGGTCAGCGACTGACACGAGAGCGCGGAATCAGGCGAATACCTCGTCCAGCGTCGCGGCGGTCCCGGCCCGGGTTGCCCATTCCTCCAACTCGGCAGCGGAGGCCTCGTTGACCTTTTCGGACGTGGTGCCGGGAAGAGGGCCAAACTGGGCCGTCAGGACCTTGATGAGCACGCGGGCCGCACCGCGGGCTTCAGCGCGGGCTGCAGCGCGAGCTTCACCACGGGCCTCAAGCATGGCTGCTGTGGTCACGAATGTCTCCTCTGCGTCTGGACTGGATGAGGCGGCGCAAGGCCGCAGGCCGCTCTGACTCTGCCCGTTCACGACAGCCCGGCAGCGGGCGGGGCACCGAGGTGATCCAGCAGGGCGGCCAGGCCTGAGGCCCAGGCGATCACCTCCGGCGGACCGGGATCGCGGACGATAACCGCCGCCACGACCCCCTCGTCCACATCAACCGCGAAACGATGGCCCGGGTTCTGTGCCAGGTACGCCCGCATCCGGCCGATCATCGCCGACGTGACCGCCTCGCCGCTGTCTTCGTGTATCGCCCCGCAGACGCACCGGTCCCGTTCAGCTCGCATGGCGCGCAGCACGTCCTGCTCGCCCGGCGTCGGTTCCGTCCCCGGCATCGTCACTGACGCTCCTCTTGGTGGCGCTGTCTGCCTCCGGGGACCGATGGCTTCTTCAGCAAGGCCCAGACCGATTTCCCGCCGCCTTTGCGCGGCTCGCACCCGTATGCTTCGCAGAGCGCTCCGACGATTGCCAGGCCGCGGCCTGACTCGTCGTCCAAGGCGGCATCCTTGTGTTCGGGCATGCCCTCGGCCAGGTCCCAGACCTCGATGAGGAGATAGACGTCGTCCGTTCTCAACCGAACCGTGATGGTCGCGATCCGGTCCCCGATCATCCGTGGCAGCCCTTGCGGATGTTCTTCATCGATCGTCTCCGGGTCCGTCAGCGCCGTGACCGCGTTGGCCGTGATCTCAGAGGCGACGAGTTCCGCGTTCTCAGTCAGCCCAGGCAGATCCCACACGCGCAGCATCTCGCGGACATACGTGCGGACGGCGGCCGGCGCATGAGCGCAGGCCCCCATTTCGGGGAAAATGTGGCCCTTGGGCCAGAGCCATGCGGCCGAAGGGGCGGGTTCCTTCGGATGGAACTGGGGGCGGTGTTCGGCACGCGTGGGCGTCACCACTGGACTGACTGTCTCTGCCGGACTGCTCATGATCATCCCGTTCGCTCATGACCGGTTTCCGCGTCTCCGATGACGGTGACCGGCGCAGGACCTAGAGTCACACGTAAGTCCGGATTTATGTTGCAGACATGTATAGATGCCCGGGATATGCCATAAATGGCAGAACAGGCAGGAGATGAGGCAGGAATGGCAGGGTACGCCAAGGACGGGCCTCCGGCGAGCATCGCCATAGCCCTCGGCCGAGCGATCAAGCTGGCGCGGAAAGACAAAGGCATCCACAGCCAGGCGGAGCTCGCGGACCTGACCGGGGAAGGCGAAAGTGTCATAGCGAAGGCCGAGACCGGCACCCGTGTCCCCACGCGGGAGGTCCTCGCCGCCATCGTCTCCGCGCTGAGCATCAAGGGACCGCTCCTCGACCTCCTGGAGGACGTATGGTGGCTGGCCAGACAGCAGGCCGATCCCCTCACGGCCCAAACCGTGTCCTGGTTCGAGATGGAAGCTCTGGCGCACACTTTGCGCTACTGGGCTCCGACGCTGATACCCGGATTCGCCCAGACCGAGGATTACGCCCGCGTGCTATTTGCCGCGTGGGGCAACGACACTGACACTGTGAACGAGCAGGTCGCCCGCCGGGCCGGGCGGCACGACATCCTGGCGCATCCCGACGCGCCCGACATCACGATCATTGTGTGGGAACGCGTGCTGGATTCGCTCATCGGCTCGCCGGAGATCATGCGCGGCCAGGTAGCGAGGCTGCTGGAACTCGCCGAACACCCGCGAGTCCACGTTCAGGTACTTCCGGCCGACGGAACGATCATGGGCCTGGGTGGCGCCATTAGCCTGGCGTCGACCGACACGGACGAGGTGCTGCTGGTCGAAGCGACCGAAGACACGGTAACGACCGATCCATCCCGAGTTCGTCGGGCCTCGACTACCTTTAACAGTGTTCGGGCGGACGCGTATCGCCAGACCGAGAGCCGGGCGATCCTACTGGAGGCATTGGAAAGATGGAGCAGCAAGACAAGCTCTGGCGGAAGTCCAGCTACAGCGGAGCCGTAGGATCGGGCTCCTGCGTCGAACTAGGGCAGTCAATCGGCGCGGTCCTGGTCCGCGACACGACGAACCGCGAGGGCTTCACGATGACCGCGACGGCTGCGGCCTGGCGCGACTTCACCGAACGCATGAAGAAAGACGCGTTCTCGCTCCTACTTCTTTAGGTACTGGTACGCCAGAAGCGGCAGCGGGTGGTCGCTGGCCTGGCTAGCCTCCTCCGCAGCGGCCTCGATCACGTCCAAGAACGAATTCCAGCCCTTGCCCTGGGGTGATTTGAACGCGATGAGCTGGTTCGCCAGGACGTACAGCGGAGTAAGCGGGTGGCCCTTGAAGTTCCCTTCACCAGGCCCGAACACGACCCCCTTTCAGGTACGCGCTGACGTCTTCGCCGGTGATGTCCACTCCGGCCTTTGACTCCGACGTGACCCGGGCGACCTTCTCCAGTTCAGAGTCCGCAGGCCAGTGCCCGAGGGAGTAGAGGGTCGACTGTTCCACCCCGTCGGCATCGCCTTTTATGGCCTTCTCCACCAAATCCCGGGTCGGCGACGGGCCGCAGCCTCAGGCTCATCGTGTACGCTTGATCACATAACGCAATTATTGATGATCAATGCGTAATTATTCGATTTGGGAGATACTCTCCATGTCGGCAGCGGGGCTTGTCGTCAGCCCGTCCGCGATCGCTAAGTACGGCACCGCGGTCGGGGAACAGCAAGGCCAATTGCAGCGCATCCACGACACTCTGGACTCCGCGCACGTCCCGGCGCACGCGTTCGGGAAGCTGCCCGAGGCCGGGGGCCTGTACCGCGCCTACGCCGAGCACGCCGAAGAGGTCCTTGACATCACCAAGCAGCTTCCAAGCCATATCGGCGGGGTCGCCGAGGGACTGTTGGACACCGCCCGGTCGTACTCCGGTCTCGAGGACGGGATGGCCCAGGGAATCAGGGAAGCCCTCGGGTCTGGCCCTGGCGGGAGCGGGTCCGCGCCCCCGGGACTGTCCGGCGGCGCCGGACAGGTCATCGGCGGCATCGGGAACGTCGTCAACGACGGCTACCAGGCATACGGGTGGATGTGCGCCCCGGAGACCGGGCTCCCCGCGCTGGCGGTCGCGAACCTCTCCCCTACCGGGAACTGGCTCACCAGCGGGATCACCGAGGCCGTCGACTGGATCATGCAGCACGTCCCGGAGCTGAGCAAGCTCCTAGACGACGTCACCGGGGACGTGCATGCGCTCAACACCGCCGCCGAGACCTGGCACAGCGCGGGCACGCGGATGAACGCCGTCATCGCCGAGATGAAGCAGAACGCGCGGGAGCTTCCCGCGACCTGGAGCGGGCAGGCTTCGGAGTCGTTCGGCACCTTCATGGGAAACGTGACCCGCGCCCTAGAAATCCTCGTGTCCACGATGGGACAGACGCAGAAGATCCTCCAGGAGGCCGCCGCCGAGGCCGACTTCGCCTTCCAGACGATCTCCACGATCGTGACCGAGGTCGTGGAGTGGGTCGCGGGGAACATCCTGGTAGACGTCGTCACCGCCGGGCTGGCGACCGGGGTCGAGGCACTGGCCAGCGGCGGATTCATTGCCGACAAGCTCGTAGAGGCCGAGCAGGCGGCGTCGAAGCTCGCCAGCGTACTGCGGGTGCTTGAGAGGGTTCTCAAGACCCTGAGAACCGCCGACCTCAACCTCGGGTATAAGGCTCTCAAGGGCGCGGAGGGCCTGGACAAGGTCAAGGCGTTCCTGTCGCTCGGCAAGACGTTCCGGGACGACATCAAGCTCGGAAAAGTGGTGAACTTCCGGGTCTTCGGGAAGGGCATGCTCGCCTCGATGGCGAAGTTCGCGGTTGACGCGGGCAGGCACGGGCCCAACATGGAAGAGGTGACCGAGGCCGCCAAGATCGGGAAGTCCGCCCTCGGGACCCGTATCGGGGCTAACGTGACCGTGTCGGCCGCCGAGGCGCTGACCGGGCTGCCGGTCGGCACGGGCAAGGCGGCCCTGGCCAAGGACGAGGTCAAGGGGCTGCTGAAGGACGTGCAGGACAACGGCCAGGGCGCCGCCGCCGCAACGGGCCAGAACGACCCGTCCGGATGGAACGACCAGCGCCGACAGATCGAATCCCTGATCAGCCCGCCGCAGGAACCCCGGGAGGAGAAGTAGTAGATGGCCCGGAAGACAACTGTCTGGGGGAAGCCAGGCGAGACTGGGGTCACCTCTGACGGTATCCCCTGGCGTGTCCCCGACACCGGCCCGTCCTTCGGCTCGAAGCTGCTCTACACGCTTTGGCCAGGCGGGGGAAATTACCTTCCGGCCGGCGCCAAGTTCGTCCCCGCGGGGACTGCGACCGAGGTACAGGAACGCACGATGGGCAAGCACGGCGATACCATCCTCAAGCTTTTGAACGACGGCGAGGAACTGCAGGGCTTCGCCGAGTTCAGCGTCACCGACAAGGCGCCCCAGCCGCCTCGCGGCGGGATCGAGGCCAAGGTCGGCCCCAACCCGCTCAAGCACTGGTGGATGGGCGGTGACTGGAACACCGTCGCGGGCCAGTTCAACATCACCCTCGGCAACAGCCGCTACCACGACTTCGACTCCTCCGGCGTCCGTTCCCGGCACAGGCTCTTCATCCGCACGAGTCGCCGCGTCATGATCTGGCGCGGCGACATGGAAACACCGATGATGATGAATGCGGAATTCCCCCTGAACCAGATCGGACTTCGCCCCGGCTGGCGAGCCGGGGACCCGGCCAACGGAGACAACTGTCGCGTGGACATCGCGTTTCCCGACGGGTCCTGGATTGGCGTCATAAGCGGCACCCATCCCAACATCCCGGGCGGGTCCACCAACGAAGCCGCGCGTGACCTGCTCGCCGAGCTTGTCGGGCCTCCGGTGACCGCCGAGGCGCTGCCCGCGCTCGGGAGAGGGTGAGGGCGAACTCCGTTTGCTGCCGCGGAGGCGGCGGGACGGGAGCCCCCGGCTCGTTCGGGATATTAGTGAGCTCTTGACCTGGCTGGCTGGACCTGGCGGGGCGATCCTGTGAGACTCCACGGCAGGACTTCCTCATCGACGGGACGGTGGCCGTGGGACCGCGCGACATCCGCGAACTGACCGATGACCCCGACGCGTACGCGGCCGAGCTGCGGCGACGCTGGACCGGGCTGCTGAGCTACCGCTACATCGGCCGCAACCACGGTTCGATGAACACAGGCCCGGCCGACAACACGGTGCGTCTCCGCCGCGACCTGCGCAATGCCTCTGGCGGGCTGCTCGCCGCCCCGCTGGCCATCGCCTCCCCCGAGGGTGACGTCGGCTCCGATCTCGTCGCGGTCCCCAACCCCGTGATCCACTCCTGCCAGATCCTGGACGCCGGGCACGACGTGCGGCGGATCGAGGTGACCGCCAGCGAGCGCCTCCACGTCGGGTCCCGGATGGGCTACAGCCGGTCGGTCATCGTGGACGCCGAAAACCCGGGGCGGGTCCTCGCGTTCACCGAGGGGCAGGGCGTCAAGATCGGCGTGCCGCCCGGCGGGCTGGAGAAGATGGACGCCGAGCCCCTGGACATCACGGACTCGCCGGACCTGCCGCCCCTGTGGGAGGCCTTCGGCGCGTTCCGCCGCGGCGACGGCCACTGGGGCCTGCCGGAACTGTCCGCGGAACTGGCCTCGCCGGACGCCGCGCTGCACATCGGCCCGCAGCACGTCCTCCTGGAGACCGCCGCGATCGACCTGGCCGCCGGGCTGGCGGGCACCGACCGGCTCCAGATGCGGTCCTGGCACGTCATGTTCCTGGCCCGGGCCAAGCGCGGCCCCTTCCGCGCCGACGGGACGGCCGTCCCCGGCGACGGAGGGAAAGTCGGTGTCCGCCTGACCCTGCACGACGAAGGCGACGGCGACCGCGCGGTCACCTCGGCGTCCGCGGTCTTCGACATCGTCTAGTAGATCCAGCGCACGACCCTGGACCAGGCCGAGACTCAGTCTCGCCGCCGCCGCGAGCCGATTACTCGATGCCGCCGCGCTTGACGAGCTGGGCGGCGATGACGTTGCGCTGGATCTCGTTGGTGCCCTCGCCCACGATCATCAGCGGCGCGTCGCGGAAGTAGCGTTCCACGTCGTACTCGGTGGAGTAGCCGTAGCCGCCG
>WRBL01000082.1 GCA_009784565.1 Streptosporangiales bacterium
GCGGACTACCTGGCGTCGCTGCGGCTGATGCTCACCCTGCCCGACACGCGGCTGCTCCCGGCGCACGGGCCGGTCTCCCCCAGCACGCACGCCCGGGTCGGCGAACTGCTGTCCCACCACGAGGACCGGCTGGCCCAGATGCTGGAAGTCGTAGACACCGACACCACCGCCTACACGGTGGCGAAGGCCGTCCCGTGGACTCGCCGGGAACGGAAGTTCGCCGACCTGGACCCGATGAACCAGGTCCTCGCCACCGGCGAGACCGGAGCCCACCTGGAGGTCCTCGCCCTCCGGGGCCAGCTCACCCGCCATACCCTCGACGACGGCACCGACCTCTACTCCCGCCCGCCGCGGGCTTGAACGCGACCGCGCCTCAGGCCCGCGGCGCGACTTCGTAGGTTTCCAGGTTCAGCGACGCGAGCGCCACGGCCGCCCGGGAACTCGCGGGCCCTCGTGCCACATTACGTACCTGGCGTACGCCGGATTCATGGGCGGGGCTCCCTCCTCGTGACCGGCCGCACGGTCCCGGTCCCCTTTGCCCCGGGGAAAAAATAGCTTTTGGCTCTGGCCGTCCCCGGCAGCCCGGGTCAGGAGAACCGGGACCTGCACTGTCTAGCGAGACCAGCCGCACCTGATCCTGAAGCGGAGCCCGGCCGACAACTCGGCCCCGCACCCCAGGCTGCGGAAACCCGCCCGCCATTGACGGCGGCACGGGGGCAGCACGCCGCACGGGCCGCCTGGAGCGCGGCAGCTCCCGGCCCCGAACGGGTCCCGCCGGGACCAGAGACCGTCGGCGTCCGGCGGCGGGGACACCGAGCCGCGCGGACGGGAAGAGCGCCCCAGGCACGTCAAGCAGGGCATTGACGCCGCCCCCGCCAGGGGCCACCCCGTTGTCACCCCAGCACCGGCCAGGACCGCTTCGCGTGTGCCGCCGACGCGCGAGGGACCGGGCTTTCCCCGGTGACGCCCAGCACTCCGGAACGGTCGCAGCCGTCTGGCGCCCCAGGCCTGGAGAACGCAGAGCGACCCCGGAGGCGGCGGCCCGTGCGGCGTGCTGCCCCCGGTCCCGCCGTCAATGGCGGGCGGGTCTCCGCAGTCGACGGTGCAGGGCCGAGTTGTCGGCCGGCCTCCGCTTCAGGATCAGGTGCACCTGGTCTCGCTGACGGCGCAGGTCCGCAGTCCCCCGGCACCGGGCTGCCGGGGACGGCCAGAGCGGAAAACCGATATTTTTTTCCAGGGTGAAGGGGCATGGGACCGGGCCCGAATGTCAGTGCCTGATGGCATTCTCTGTCTGACGAAGCGTCCGACGACGACCGGGGCGGTCCGGTCTACGGCCCGTGATTGCGGATTCCTTCTGGCATGACAGCGACCACCACCTGCGGCTGGACGAGTTCGCCGACCGGCGTGTGCTCGCGACCTACGACGGCATGTCCCGTGTCCTCCTGGTTCCGGCGGCCCGCAGCGCCCACGCGCTTACGACGGGCGGCCGGGAGGGGCCGTGAACTACATTCAGCCGAACTTCCCGCTCTCCTCAGTGCTGCGCAGCTGGGAGGGCCGGTTCGGTACCCGGGTCGTCGAGGTCGGCTTCGACACCCGGCACCTTGACGGTGGCCGCACCTTGGGTCATTCCTGGGCACGCGGAACAGGTCGCGGCCGAGCACTTCGCCTTCTGCCCCGACAACATCGTCCAGGGGGCTGCGGGAACGATCGGCGCCTACGCGGCCCGCTACGTGCTGGGAGAGGCCGACTGGTGGTTCTGGTGGGACTGGCCACGCGGCCCCGGGACATTCACGTGGCTCTTATCTGTTTCTGTGCTAAATTAACGGCGCCGTGCATTAATGCGAATCCGAGGAGGTGAGACCGATCAACACCGTGACAGGTCGGCGCTCCCTCCCGCGCATGGCGTAGGGAGCCCGCGCAAGGCATCCCGAAAGGCTTGAATCGCTGATGCGTTTCACCTCCCAGACGTCGGCGGACGGCGTTACCGAGCAGTTCTTCACCCTCGACGAGATCCCTGGCGTGCTGTGGACGCCGGAAGGCGCCTCCGGCGGCAGGCCGCTGATCCTGCTGGGCCACGGCGGCGGGCAGCACAAGACCGCGCCCGGCATCGTGTCCCGCGCGCGCCGTTTGGCTGCGGCGGGTTTCGCGGTTGTCGCGATCGACGCGCCTCACCACGGCGACCGGCCCCAGGACGGGGAGTTCGGCCGGATCGCGGCCGAGATGCGGGCCGGCATGGCTGCCGGCGAGAATCCGGGCGTGCTGGTCGCCGGCATGCACGGCTACCTGGCTGCCCAGGCGGTCGCGGACTGGCAGGCGGTCCTGACCGCAGTCCAGCGCCTCGGCCAGGTCGGAGCCGGACCGGTTGGCTACTGTGGCATGTCGATGGGCTGCGGGCTCGGCATCCCGCTCATCGCCGCAGAGCCCCGGATCCACGCTGCGGTGCTGGGTCTGCTCGGCCTGCACGGCCTGGCCCAGGATGCCGCGCGGATCACCGTGCCGGTGCAGTTCCTGCTCCAGTGGGACGATCAGATGGTCCAGAGGGACCAGGGCCTGGCCCTGTTCGACGCCCTGGCCTCGTCTCAGAAGACCCTGCACGCCAACCCCGGCAAGCACGGGGATGTGCCATCGTTCGAAGTGGACGGCTCGCTGAGGTTCTTCACCCGGCACCTGAGCTGACACGAGACCGCAGTGCCGGACACGCTGGCCGGCGAGCCCGAGGACGTCGCCTACTGGATCGTCGCGCTCGCCGACCCTGCGGCCAACTGGGTCACCGGCCAGACGATCAATATCGACGGCGGTTGGTTCACGCGGATACAGGGGGCGTGGCTCAGTAGGATTAGTTTCGTGGCTGAATTTGACCGCAATAAGCCGAGCATCGCGCGGGTGCATGACCAGGAGCGGAAGAATGGCTGACTTCGATTCGAAAAAGCCAAGTATCGCCAGGATCTATGACTACGGCCTGGGCGGGAAGGACAATTTCGCCGCCGACCGGGAACTGGCCGATAAGTTCATCGCGATGGCCCCGGAAACCCCGCTGATGCTGCGGGAGAACAGGGACATGCAGGCCAGGGCCGTTCGGTGGGCGGCGGAGCAGGGAATCAGCCAGTTCATCGACCTGGGCTGCGGCATGCCGACCGAGCCCAGCACTCAGCAGACCGCGCAGGCCGTCGCGCCGGACGCGCGGGTGGCGTATGTCGACAACGACCCGGTCGTGGTCAACCACCTCACCGCACTGCTCCACGCGGACCCGGCAGCAGCGATCTTCGACGTGGACGTGAATGACGCGGAAGCTGCCCTTGGCAAGGTGGCCGGGCTTATCGACCGGAGCCGGCCAGTGTGCCTGCTGATGGGCGCGCTGCTGCACTTCTACGAGCCCGGCGCGGCCCGTGACCTCGTCGCCCGGTACACGGCGGCGCTCGCTCCCGGCAGCTACGCGGTCCTCACGGTATTCGCGATCGCGGGACCGAATAAGGACCGGCTCGTCGAGCTGTACAGCACGGGCGCGCACGCGGTGCACGTTCATTCCGAGGCAGAGTTCGCCTCTTTCTTCGGGGACCTGGAACTGCTACCGCCCGGCGTGGCCGACGCGCGGACGTGGCAGCCCGGCTGGAAGACCAGGCCGCCGACTGGCGCCGCGCGCGAAGCCTGGGCGTACGGCGGGATGGCGCGCAAGAACGGCTGAGCCCTGAGGACCGGCTGGGCGGATCCAGGAAACCTGGATGTGACAGTCTTAAATCATGACTTCTCCGGCTTTGGCACCGTTCGAGACCGTGTACGCGCCGACCGCGATGGCGGCGACCGTGGATGACCTGGCGACCTCGGCGGCACTCGACGTGCTGCGGCGGGGCGGGTCCGCGGTGGACGCGGCGATCGCCGCGAACGCGGTGCTGGGAGTGACGCTTCCGAATCAGTGCGGGATGGGCGGCGACCTCTTCGCGCTCGTACACCAGCCGGGACAGGAGCCTGCGGTCCTGACCGCCGCCGGGCGCGCGGGCTCGGGCGCCAGCGCGGACCGGCTGCGGGCGGCGGGGCACGAGCGGATGCCGGCCTATGACATCGCCAGCGTCACGGTCCCCGGCTGCGTGGACGGCTGGACCCTGCTGCATGAGCGTTACGGGCGGCTTCCCTTCGGCTCGCTGCTGGACGCGGCCATCGGCTACGCGGCCAGCGGGTTCCCCGCCCGGTCGTTCCTCGCGGATACCCTGACCAGCGACAAGGCCGACGCCGCGCGGCACATCGAGGGCGCGTCTCCGGTCAGCGGGCCGGTCGGGCCCGGCACGGTCCTGCGACGGCCTGACCTGGCGCGGACGCTGCGGGCGGTCGCCGACGGCGGTCGCGGGGCCTTCTACGGCGGCGAGTTCGGGAAGGCGCTCCTGGACCTGGGGAACGGCCAGTTCACGGCCGGCGACCTGCAGACGGTCCAGGCCGAGTGGACCGAACCGCTGAAGACGGACGTGTTCGGCGTGCGGGTCTGGTCTCCGGCGCCGCCGAGCTCGGCGTACCTGGTTCCCAGCTCGGCCTGGATCGCGGAACGCGCCGGGCTGCCCGGCGACCCCGGTGACCCGCTGTGGGCGCACGTCCTCATCGAGGCGATGCGGCACGCCGCCGTGGACCGTCCCGAGGTGCTTTTCGACGGGGCGGACGGGAACGCGCTGCTGGCCGAATCCCGGCTGGCCCCCCGGGCCGCGGCCCTGGACCCGGGCGCGGCCGCCGACCTGAGCGACTCCTACCGCCGGGCCGGCACCACGTACCTGTCGGTCGTCGACGGCGACCGGATGGCGGTGTCGTTCATGCAGTCGAACTGCATGAGCTTCGGGTCGCGGATTCCGGCCGGGCAGTCCGGCGTGTGGCTGCACAACCGCGGCATCGGGTTCAGCCTCCGCCCCGGCAGTCCCGCCGGGCTTCGGCCGGGAGCCCGGCCGGCGCACACTCTCTCCCCGGTCCTGGTCACCGACGAGCGCAATACGCTGCGCGCGGCGGTCGGGACCCGGGGCGGCGACTCCCAGCCCCAGGTCGTCCTGCAGCTTCTGGCCCGGATGTTCGGCGCCGGGCAGGATCCCGCGACCGCGCTGGCCTCTCCGCGCTGGACCCTGCGGGGCGAGGGCGACGACACGTCCTTCGCGACCTGGGGTGCCCGGGGCCGGGTCCGGGTGGCGGTTGAGGCGGACGCGCCCGCGTCGTGGGCGCCGGGGCTGCGCGACCGCGGTCACCGGGTCGAGGACGTGGCCGCGTTCGCTCACTCCTCCGGGCACGCGCAGGTCATAGAGACCGACCCGGCCACGGGCCTGCTGCGCGGCGCCGCCGACCCCCGTTCCCGGTCCGGGAGCGCCAGCGGCTTCTGAGCCGCGGGCGCGCCTATACCGCGGTGTAGCCGCCGTCGACCAGGTGGTAACTGCCGGTGATGAACGACGCGTCGTCGCTGAGCAGGAAGGTCACCAGCCCCGCGACTTCCTCGGCGGTGCCGAGCCGGCCCATCGCGTGCTTGGCCGCGACGAAGTCGGTGACCTCGCCGGGGAGGCCGCCCAGCAGCGGCGTGTCGATGAAGCCGGGACCGACCGCGTTGACCCGGACGCCGCGCTGCCCGTAGTCGGCCCCGGCCGACTTGGTGAGCCCGGCCACGCCGTGCTTGGCCGCGGTGTAGGCCGGGCTGGGGACCGCGACCGTGCCGGCGATGGAGCACATGTTGACGATCGCGCCGCCGCCGGAGGAGATGATGGCGGGAATCTCGTAGTGCAGCCCGTAGGCGACGCCGCTGAGGTTGACCGCCATGACCATGTCCCACGCGGCCAGGCTGAGGTCGGCGATGGGCTGGCTCGGGCCCGGGATGCCGGCGTTGTTGACCGCGAGGTGGAGGCCGCCCAGCCGCTCGACCACGGCGCCGACCACGCGCTCGGTCTCGCCGGGCTGGGACACGTCGTGCTGGAAGGCGAAGGCCTTGCCGCCCGCCGACTCAATATGGCCGACCGTTTCCTCGGCGGCGCCGGCGTCGATATCCGTGGCGGCGACGACCGCGCCCTCGGCCCCCAGCCGCCGGGCGACCGCCCGCCCGATGCCCGAGCCCGCGCCGGTGACCAGCGCGGCGTTGCCGTCGAATCTCGCCATGCCCGCTCCCGTCAAATCACAACCAATGACTTAATAATCATTGGTTGAGCACTCTAGACCTACCAGGGCACACACGCCACAATTTCGCCCCGGGTGGCCGACGGAAAACCGAAGGATCGTTCGGATGAATCGGGATCTTTTATCACCTAACGGATCGTCGGCTACCGGATCGTCACCCCGGCATCGACCTTGAATTCCAGGCCGGTGACGTGCGCGGCCTCGTCGGAGATGAGGAAGAGCACCGCGTTGCTGACCTCGCGGGCGTCGATCACCTGGACCGGCATCGCGTTGTCGTAGATGGGGCCCAGGTCGGAACGGTCGCCGTTGAGTATCCCGTGCAGCGAGTGCGGCTTCATGCCGGTCGAGACCCCGGTCGGGTGCACGGTGTTGGCCCGCACGCCCCGGGCGGCCAGTTCGTTGGCCAGGGACATCGTGAGGCCCACGACCCCGTGCTTGGAGGCGGTGTAAGGCGCGGTGAGCGGGTTGCCCTTGATCCCGGCGACGGAGCTGATGTTGACCAGGCTGCCGCCCCGGTCCACCAGGTGGGGAAGGGCGGCGGCGCAGGTGTTCCAGGTGCCGATGAGGTTGACGTCCGTGACGAGCCTCCACTGCTCGGGGGTGGTGGCGTCCCAGCTTCCGACGGTGATCACCCCGGCGTTGGCCACGGAGGCGTCCAGCCCGCCGAGTTCGGCGGCGCCCCCGTTGACCGCCTCGGCCATCGCGGCGGCGTCCCGCACGTCCGCGACCCGGGTGACCGCCCGGCGGCCGCGGGCGCGGACCAGCCGGGCGGTCTCCTCCAGGTCATCCGGTCCCGACAGCGGGTACTCCAGCCCGGGCAGGGACTCGCACAGGTCCACGAGGATCAGGTCGGCGCCCTCCTCGGCCAGCCGCACCGCGTGGCTGCGGCCCATGCCGCGGGCCGCCCCGGTGATGAGGACCCGCTTGCCGTCCGCTCGTCCGCCCATGCGCTCTCCCTGAATGCCGGAAACATAATTCTCGTCCGAGAATTATCATGTTCTCATGACTGATGAGGAACCCGCGATCCCAGAACGGACTGTCGCGGACGCTGTCATCGAGACCCTGCTGGAGTGGGGCGTCCGCCGGGTCTTCATCTGCCCGGGCAGCACCGAGGCGGCGTTTCTCGACGCCACCCTGCGGCATCCCGGTCTCGAGGTCCTGCTGACCACCCACGAGTCGGTCGCCGTGTCGATGGCCGACGGCCACGCAAGGGCGACCGGCGAGCCCGCCGTGGTCTACCTGCACACTCACCTCGGGCTGGCGAACGGCCTCGCGCACCTCGACGCGGCCCGGCTCGCCCGTTCCCCGGTCGTCGTGCTGACCGGGCTGAAGCCCCGGTCGGTCCAGGCGCACGACGGGTTCACCACCCTTCCCGGCACCGGCGCCCTGGCCGCCCCGTTCGTCAAGCGGCACTGGCAGTCCCTGGCCGCCGGGGAGGTCGCGGACGACCTGGCCCGGTGCCTGCGGGCCGCCGTCATGGAGCCCCGCGGGCCGGCCTGGCTGGGCATCGGCCAGGACCTGCTGGAAGCCGGGTGTGACGCCCCGGCCGCCGGGCCCGGGCGGTTCCGGGTCGAGGCGGGCCCGGCTCCGGACCCGCTGCTGCTGGACGAGGCGGCCCGGCTTCTCGCCGCCGCCGGCCGCCCGGTCATCGTGGCCGGCGCCGAGGCGGCCCGCCACGACGCCGGCGGGGCGGTGCTCGACCTGGCCGAGCGCCTGGGCGGCACGGTCTTCCACGAGGACCGGCGGTCCTTCGAGCGCTCGGTCGTCCCCACGAGTCACCCCCGGTACGCGGGCCTGTATGACCCGGAGCACCCGGTCGCGGCGGGCGCCGGCGCCGTGCTGCTGCTGGGATGCCGGGGGTTCGTGGAATTCGAGCCGTTCGGCCGGCCGCTGCTGCCGGCCGCGGCCAAGGTCGTGCATTCCCACGTCGACCCGGCCGAGATCGGCCGCACGCACCGGGTCGACGTGGCGGTGGTGGGGGACGAGCGCCGGGTCGCGGTCGGGCTGCTGGAACGCCTGCCCTCCCGGGCGGGCGGTGACGCGGGCGGCGGTGATTGCGCCGGGCCGGCGCCCGTCGCGAGCCGGGCCGACGGCGTCGCCACCGTGGAGGAGGTCGTGGACGCGATCGCCGAGGTGGCCGACGCCGGCACGACGGTGATCGAGGACGCCACGACATCGGAGACCGCGCTGCTGACCGGGCTCCCCCAGTTCTCCCCCGCCTCCATGGTGACCACCGTCTCCGGGTCGCTCGGGTGGGGCATGGGCGCGGCGCTGGGCTACCAGCTCGCCGCGCCGGACCGCCAGGTCGTCGCCGTGGTCGGCGACGGGGTGTTCCAGTTCGGCCCGCAGGCCCTCTGGGCCGCGGCCCGGTACCGGATCCCGGTCCTGTACCTGGTGATCAACAACCGCTCCTACGCCGCCGTCGCCGCGGCGATGGCCCGCCATCGCAAGCGCGCGGGCCAGGATGCCGGGGACCTGAGCGAATATCCCGGCAAGGACATCAGCGGCATCGACATCGCGGCTGTCGCCGCCGGGTTCGGCGTGGCCGCCCGCAGGCTGACCCGGGCCCGCGACATACCGGCCGCCGTCCGCGACCTCCGCGAAACCGGCGGGCCGGCCCTCATCGAGATTCTCACCGATCCCGACGACCTGGGCGGGCGGCCCCGGTAGGCGGACCTCCGGTCAGGTCCTTCCCGCCCGGAGCCGGTAAATCACGTGACTGAAATTGTGTTACGGTGGTGCCCTCTTTCGCCTACTCATAGGTAACTCAGGGTTTCCTCTGACATAAAGGATGGTCCATGGCCGCGCTGTCCCGACGTTCGTTCATGACCGGAGCCGCGACCGCGGCCGGCGCCGCGGCGGTCGGCGCCGCGAGCGCCCAGTCGCTGTCCGGTTCCGGCCCCCGCGCGAAGGGCGGCGGGAAGCGCGTCCGGCTGACCAGCTCGCGGGAGCGGGTGGTCATCATCGGCTCCGGGTTCGGCGGCGGCGTCACCGCCCTGCGCCTGGCCCAGGCGGGCGTCCCCGTCCTGGTGCTGGAGCGCGGCCAGTGGTGGAAGACCGGCCCCGGCGCCCAGACGTTCCCGCACGCGGCCACGCCCGACAAGCGGGACCTCTTCTACACGACCACGCCCGAGGTCGCCGGGCTGCCGACCGACCTGGTCCCCTTCGCCGGGATCCTGGAACCCATCGTGGGCGAGAACCTGACGGCGATCGTGGCGGCCGGCGTCGGCGGCGGCTCCCTGGTGTACCAGGGCATGACGCTGCAGCCGTCGCAGGCCGTGTTCGAGTCGCTGTACCCGTCGTCCATCGACTACTCCAGCATGAACTCGACGTATTACCCCAAGGTCGCGGGCATGCTGCAGATCGCGACCGCCCCGGACGAGCTGATCAACAGCAAGACCTACTACCCGCCGCGGCAGTTCGCGGCCAACGTCCAGGCCGCCGGGTACAACCTGTCCAAGATCCCGATGCCGATCGACTGGAACTACGCCCTCGACGAGCTCAAGGGCGAGATGCCCCCGTCCTACACCAACGGCGACTGCGCCCTCGGCGTCAACAACGGCGGCAAGCACTCCGTCGACGTGACCTACCTGCAGAAGGCGATCGCCACCGGCAACTGCACGGTGCAGCCGCTGTCCAACGTCACCGACATCGCGCAGGCTTCCGACGGCAGCTGGCAGGTCCACGTCAACGTGACCGACACCAGCGGCATCATCCAGTCCCAGCAGGTCATCTCCACCGGAACCCTGGTCCTGGGGGCCGGCGCGGTCAACACGACCCGGCTGCTGCTCCGCGCCGCCAGCAAGGGCACGATCACCGACCTGCCCGACGGCGTCGGCCAGGGATACGGCACCAACGGCGACCAGATCTACGTCTGGACCGACCTGGCGCAGGACCTCGGCACCCCGCAGGGCGGACCCGTCGTCTACGGCAGTTTCGACTGGGATGACCCGTCCACCGCCAACACCGTCATCCAGGCGTCGCTCCCGCCGATCGCGGCCAACCTCACCGGCTTCGGGCTGCCGTCCGTGCTGCTGCCGGCCGCGGCCCAGCTCGCGGACATGTCGGTAGACATCCGGTCGACCATGCTGGTCGGGTACGGGGTCAGCGACACCCGCGGCACCATCGGCTACAACCCGCTGACCGGCCAGGCCACGCTGAACTGGCCCAGCGGCGGCGACGCCGCCATCGCGGCGGCCATCAAGAAGCGGATCACCGCCGTGGCCGGACCGCAGAGCAGCCTTATCAACACCAACGACCTGGCCAACTCGACCTGGCACTCGCTCGGCGGCGCCTGCATGGGCACTGTCTGCGACACCGAGGGCCGGGTCCAGGGCAAGAAGGGCCTGTACGTCCTGGACGGAGCCCTGCAGCCCGGCAACACCGGCGCCTGCAACCCGTCGATGACGATCGCCGCCATCGCCGAGCGGGCCCTGGACCAGATCGTCAGGAACGACGTCGGCACCGTCATCTAGGTGCCGTCCCCGACGGCCCGGGCGGGAGCGTTCCTGCCCGGGCCGTCACGGGCGGGCGGTCAGTATTCGCCCTTGATCACGAAGAAGGACCCGCGGATCACTCCGGCCAGCTTCGACGTCTGCCGCGCGAACTTGAAACGCGAGGCCAGTTCCTCCGGGACGTCCATGCCCTCGGAGAGCTTGAAGCCGACCGCGCGCTTGCCCCCGTCCTCGGTCCCGTACATCACGTTGACCGACAGGCCGGATTCGTAGAAGACGTACGCCATCCGGATCCCTTCCAGCTCGAAGGACGACACCTCAAGCGGCCGGGCGGAGATGACGATGTCGCGTTCGGTGGACAGGACCCGGTGGATCCAGTCCAGCGTGTCCGGGTCCTCGCCGGCGGGGGTGACGGTGAAGACGTGGCCGTACTTGTTCTTGAAATAGCGCGCCTCGTTCGCCCGCAGCCCGGCCAGCGCCTCCGCGACCGGCGACGATTCCAGGCCGGCGGCGGACACGTTCTCGAAGTCGACGACGTAAGGCATGCACCCTCCCGGTAACGATCTGCCGGGACCCACGGTAACGGGCGTCGCCTCCGCGGCGCGCGAGGGCTGCCCGGCGCGCCGCGCCTGGTCAGGTCCAGTGCCCGGACAGGGCGCCGGCCGTATGCTCGCAGTAGGAGTCGAAGGTGACGAGCATGTCCTCCACGGTGCCGCTGTCTTCTTCCTGCCATTCCCGGCAGGTGACGTGCAGCAGGCTGTCGAAGACGGCGGCGGCGCACCAGGGGCGGCGGTCCGTGGCCGGGTCGATGCCTTCGCGCTCGGCCAGCACCTTCGCGATCTCCTCGTCGCACTCGTGCGTGTACCGCATGTGCGCGGCCATGAGGGCGGGAGTGGAGTCGATCAGCCGGATGATGGACGGGTAGACGGATTCGCCCGCCTCGGCGTCCCGTTCGGCGGCCAGCGTCGTGACGGCCGCGCGGAACGCGGCCCGCAGGGCCGTGAACGGCGGCTCCGCCCCGGGGCGGGCGGCGAGTTCCCGCATCAGCTCGCTCGTGATGTCCCGCGCGAACGAGAGCACCAGGTCTTCCTTGTTCGCGAAGTAGCGGAAGAACGTGCGCTCGGAGATGTCGACCGCGTCGGTGATCTCCCGGACGGCGGTGTGGTCGTAGCCCTTGTCCATGAACAGGGCCAGGGCGGCCCTCAGCAGAGCGTGGCGGGTCTGGCGTTTCTTGCGCTCCCGGCGCTGGAGGTCGGCAAGGCCGTCGCTTGCTGCCTGCGCGTTCAGCGGCTCTGCTGCCGGGGACTCCGTTGACCCCGCTACTGACACCTGCTGCATGCGCTCATGTTACACGGATGTCATTGCCCGTCAATCAGCAGCCCACGCCAAACAGCATAAATTGCCAAGTGTCATTGACTGCCATACTCTGGGCGCGCGACATCACGCAGAAGCCTCAGGCGATCAGGAACAAGGGGGAATGCCACGGTGAGCAACACGTCCGAGGAACAACTACACGTCGGTCAGCGGGCCGACGCCGGCCCGCGGGAGCCGGCGCGCCGGGGACTGCGTGGGAGTCCCGGGTGGACGCTGGTAGCCGCGGCGCTGGGCGTCATGATGGTCGCCCTCGACGGCACGATCGTGTCGGTCGCCAACCCGGCCATCCAGGCTCACCTGCACGCCTCGCTCGCCGACATCCAGTGGGTCACCAACTCCTACCTGCTCGCCCTCGCCGTCACCCTGATCACCGTCGGGAAGGTCGGCGACCGGTTCGGTCACAAGAAGGTCTTCCTCACCGGCATCGTCGGCTTCGCCCTCACCTCGGCCGCGATCGGCCTGTCGGGTGACATCGCGAAGTCGATCACGATGATGATCGTCTTCCGGGTGCTGCAGGGGGTCTTCGGCGCCATGCTGCAGCCCACCGCGCTCGCGCTGCTGCGCAACACGTTCCCGGTGTCGAAGCTGAACAACGCCATCGGCGTCTGGGGCGCCGTGCTCGGCGCGTCCACCGCGGCGGGCCCGATCGTCGGCGGCCTGCTGGTCCAGGACATCAACTGGGAGTCCTGCTTCTACGTGAACGTTCCGGTCGGCATCGTCGCGCTCGTCGTCGGGCTGCTCGTGGTGAAGGAGACCCCGACGTCGGGGGCGGCCAAGTCGTTCGACATCCCGGGCATCGCGCTGCTGTCGGCGTTCCTGTTCCTGCTGGTGTGGGCACTCATCAAGGGCGGCGACTACGGCTGGGGCAGCGGCAAGACCATCGGCTTCTTCGCCGCCGCCGTCGCGGCGGTCGCCCTGTTCATCCTGCGGGAGTCCAAGACCCGCGAGCCCCTGCTGCCGCTCCGGCTCTTCCGGTCCGTCTCGCTGTCCGCCGGCACGGTCCTGGTGCTGTGCCTGATGTTCGCGATGTACGGCGCGATGTTCTTCATGACCTTCTTCATGGAGAACGCGCACGGCCTCGACCCGATCATGACCGGTGTCCGGCTGCTTCCCATGACCGGGATGATGATCATCGGCGCGCCGCTGTCCGGCCTCATCATCACCAAGGTCGGCCCCAAGATCCCGATGTTCGCCGGCATGCTCATGGCGGCGGCCGCCCTCTACGGTCTGTCCCGGATCGGCATGGCCTCCAGCCTGAACGACACCATCGTGTGGTTCCTGCTGCTGGGCCTGGGCCTGTCCCCGGTCATGGTCGGCGCCACCGAGGTGATCGTCGGCAACGCCGAGGTCGAGCTGGCCGGCGTGGCCGGCGGGCTTCAGTCCACGGCCCTGCAGGTCGGCGGCACGATCGGAACGTCGGTGCTCGGCGCCGTCCTGTCCGCCAAGATCAGCGGCCTGCTCCCGGGCAAGCTGGCGGGCGTGACGGCGAAGGTCAAGGCCGCCGCGGCGGCGCAGGCTAAGGCGATGGCGGCGCACGGGGTCCACGCGGCGCCCGGGGCGAGCGCGCACGCGTTCACCGGGTTCAGCGGAGCCCAGGTGGCCCAGCTGAAGGAGGCCGCGTCGGTCGCCACGACCCTGCCGGTCGCGAAGGGCCCCCAGGGGCAGGTGACCATGATGGTCAACGACGTCCTGCACTCCACCTTCATCAGCGGCATGCAGTCCGCTTTCCTGGTCGCCGCAGTCGTCGCCGTGGTCGGAGCGCTCCTCGCCCTGCTCACGAAGAAGGGCGCCGCGGAGGGCCACGCCCCGATGCTGTAACGGGCGTCTTCTGGTACGGAGGCGGCCCGGGCACATCGCGTGCCCGGGCCGCCTCCGCATTGCCCGGCGGCTGGCGGGCGGTCCGATCCGTCTCAGAGCCGGGCCGGTCAACCGGTACCCAGCCGGGGCCCCGGCCAGCCCGCAGCCCCGCTTGAACACCCCTGAGAAGGCGGGCGGTCAACTCCTCCACTGGGGTTTCTATGCCCTTGTGGTCGGGCTGGCCGTAGCGACCAGGGCGGCAATCCTGCCCGGGGTGGTCCGCGTGAATGTAGGCGGTGCGCCCCTCCGGAGAACTGGTCAGCAGCGCCCGCGCATGGGCCAGCACCAGCGGAAGTTTCCGGGGCAACCTACTCCGACAAATCCACAAGGCCATGAGATCAGCCGGCGTCGGCTTCTTCTCCGCGGCCGGGGCGCTCCGGTCGGCGCCGTGTTTCCCGGCGCCACTCTCATCTTCGCCTCGCGTACGCGGGGGCGTTCCCTACACGTGGCACCCCAAGGACGCAGACCTGGCGCGATGACCGACGACGGACGCCGGCCGAGCAGGCCCAGGCCGGCCAGGAAGCGCGCGAGAAGGCCGAGCGCATCGAGCGCCCCCGGCAACAACTCGACGCGGACGAGTGAGCACTAGGCGAGACAGCCCCCTGGCCGCTTCGCTCAGACTGTGGGAGCTGGGAGCGCTTGGCGTTGACTGAGCAGGACAACGGGACTTCGGACGGTCTGCAGGCGCCGGTGGTGCCGCGCATGATCCGGCGGCGGCGGCTGCAGCGTTTCCGGAAAGCCACCGGGGTAACCCGACCAGGACCCCGGTGCTACCGGGAAATCCTCTCGGCGGCCCAGCGTGCCCATTCCTCCTGTGTCTCCGTCATCCGCAGCCCGTACTCAAGGGCCAGCAGGCCGTTGGTGGTGAGCGTTCCCGGATCGTCCCAGTCCAGTGACTCCCGCAGGCGCAGGAGCTCGGCGTGGTACGCGGCGGCCCGCTCCGCCTGGCGGCCCAGGAACTCCCGGCGCTGGGCCGGCGTGAGCTGGTCCAGGAAGAAAACGCGCAGCAGGGTGTCGTTGCGTCTCGGCTGGCCCGGGGGCTCCCGGGTAAGCCAGCCGCGCAGCTCGGCCAGACCGGCCTCCGTAAGGGCGTAGTCCTTGCGCCCGCGCGGCCCCTGGGCCGTCACCTTCACCAGCCCGGCCTCGGCCAGCCGCGCCAGTTCGCCGTAGACCTGGCTCTGGGTGGCCGGCCAGACGTTGGCCAGCGAGGTGTCGAAGAGCTTCATCAGGTCGTAGCCGCTGGCGGTGCGGTCGGCCAGCAGGCCCAGAAGCGCATGACGGAGGCTCATACCCGCATCTTATATTCCAGTCTTGACAGGTCAAGATATGACGTTCTAGTTTTGACATGTCAATGATGGAATGTTGGGGGCACCTGTCATGTACTACCTGCGCGGCTTCATCCCGTGGATCGTTTTCGCGGTCATCCCGTCGTCGGCGTTCGCTTGGGCGCCGGCGGCGGCCCTGGCCATCGCCGTGGTCCTGTTCTTCGGGCAGCGGCGGGCCGGCTGGGCAGCGGACGCGCTGATCCTGGAGATCAGCACCATCGCCTTCTTCGCGGGACTGTCCGTGGCCGCCCTCGCGGCGCCGCACGCCGTGCCGCACGGTTACGCCGGAGTCCTGTCCTTCGCCTGGCTCGCGCTAACCGCCTGGGGATCTCTGGCCGCACGCCACCCGTTCACCCTCGGCATCGCCCGCCGGAGCGTCCCGCGCGACCTGTGGAACCGCCCGGAGTTCCTTCGCGTCAACGTCGTCATCACAGCCGTCTGGGCCGCCGCCTTCACCCTCACCGCCGCCGCTCTCGCCTTCTGCCACCTCGCCGGAGCCAGTGCTGCCGTCTCCGTCACCTGCGAGGCGGCCGGCTTCCTCGTCCCGGCGGCCTTCACCGCCCGTTACCCCAAGATCGTCCAGGCCCGGTACGTCACCGACGCACCTCGCTGAACGGCTGATCCCGCGCGGGTTACCAAACCTGGAGCAGATTCGGAGCGATCACCTCCGGGGTCTGCTGGAGGTGACCAGCCGGACATCCGCGAGCATGAAATTGTGTCGACGAAGAAGGGCGCCGCGGAAGGCCACGCCCCGGCTCTGCAACCTGGGTCCCCGGTCAGGCCGCTCGGGCGGGCGGGGGCCTGCCGTCACGCGGGACCGCCGGACCCCGGCTGGGGTGGCCGCGCAGGGTCTGGACTCCGTCGGGACTGACAGCGGTGACGGTGCCGTCGGCCTGCAGCTCGACAGACCACCCCCACCTGTGAATGGCCACCTCGTGATGAAACACGCAGGCCAGGATGCAGGCGTCCGCGCTGGTGGGGCCGCCGTCCTTGCGGTGCCGCACGTGGTGCACGTGGCATCCGGCCGCCGGGACGGCGCAGCCGCCGGGCCATTCGCAGTGTCCCCCGGCACGGGCGATGACCGCCCTGCGGATGCTGTCGGGAACCTGATCGCTGAACCCGATGTCCAGCGGGACGCTCTTACCGGTGAACGGCGGGCTGAGGACGCCGGTCCGGAGCAGGGACGCGATCGATCCGGGTCCGGAGACGAACTTGATCGCGAGCTTGCCGACCGCGTACAGGAGGGAGGTCCAGGCCTCGGCGGGCAGCGGAGCTGGCGGGCGTTCGCCGTCCCGATCGTCCGTACCGTGCTGACCGATAGCGTCGATGACCAGGCGGATCATCTCTTCGGCGACGTCCCAGTCCGGGGTCGCGGTCACGACCGGGGACACCAGCGCGTCGCACACCACGGCCTCGGCGGCCGCGCCGGTGAGCCAGCCCGGCTCGGCGAACTGCCCGGTCAGCCAGGCCTCGGTGAGCGGCTCGGCGCCCGGGCAGCCCATGAGATCGGTGAAGTTAATGCGGACCTCGGCACGGGTCGTGCTGCCCGCGCGGTCCGGCAGCATCCGGGAGCCCAGGAGCCGGTCCGCCGCGTCCTTAAGCGCGTCGTGGTTCCTCTGGAGCTTCGTGCGGGTGTCCTGCGCGCCGTTCTTCTTCCCGAGGGCGTCGATCACCGCCTGGATCGCGGCGGCGGCCTCGGGGGTCAGGTTGGCGTGCAGCACCCCGGCGCCGCCGAGGGTGGTCTCCAGGTGCAGCGAGCGATCGTCGAAACCGCTGCCATCCGGGCCAGGGTCGTCCGGGTTACCAGGATCGGGCTGGGGCGCGGCGCATTCCAGGATCTTGGCGATGACCTGCGCGGCGTCGTCGAGGTCGCCGTCCGCCCCGAGGACCTGCAGGACCATCTCGTCGCAGTAGTCCCGGAGGTCTTCGGGAACCGGGCGGGTCATGATGACGAGCTTGTCGGCCCAGGACTCGCTGAGGGTGCCGGCCAGCATCGCCGCGGCCAGACGGGGCCGGGACCGCAGTATCCGGGACTGCCTGACCTGCCGTTTCGCGGCGGCGTGGGTCATTCCGGACCGGTCCCGCAGCCATGACGACACGTTCTGGTAGCCGTCGGAATCATGCGCGGCGGCGTCGAACCGGACCAGGACCTCCGCCCGGACGGCCGCGAGCCTCGCGGCGGCGGACTCCAGGTGCAGCAGGACCTCGCCGAGCAGCGACTCGCTCAGGTCCCCGGCGGAGGCGGCCGCGCCAAGGAACTCCAGGCCTGACGTTATCGCCGCCAGCGCTTCCGCGCTGCTGCCCGGCATCCTGCCGCTGTCACCGCGCATCCCCTCGGTCACCTCCCCCGAACGACCCCTTACTCCAGACAATACCACCGAAATAAATGTATCGTAATATGTAGCATCAAGATCTTTTTCGAATAATCGCGATCTCGACGGACCTGGGCAGAAGAGTAGGACGGTACCGTCAAGCAGGGGCCCGATAACGCGAGCGCCTGCCTCAGCAGCTCCGGGACCGGCTGCTTACCCGATCCGGTGCGGGAGATGGACACGTACACGATCGTCGCGGAACAGGTAACCTTGCTGTCGCGCAGCACCGAGAACCGCACGTCGAAGCTGGTGTTCCCGATCCGGGCCGGCTCCACGGCGATCGAGACCTCGTCCTCGTAGCCGACGCCGGCGTGCCAGTCGATCTCGGAGCGGACCAGCATGTAGTCGATGTCGCGGGCTTCCATTACGGAGACCGGCAGCCCCTGGTGCCGGAGGAACCCGGACAGCGCCTCGTCGAACCAGGACAGGTACCAGCCGTTGAACACGACTCCCTGCTGGTCGACCTCGTAATACCGCACGTGCCACGGGTGAACGTAACCCAACGATCTTCTCCTTCAGCCAGCGCCATGGGGCGCCCCTCAGTCCAGCGCCTCCGCGAACTCCTTGAGCTGCCGCAGGTTGCGGCACTCGGTCATGCGATCGCAGTGCTGGCCGTACTCGGCGGCGATGGAGTCGCCGGTGTCCCAGGCGCGGGCCTGCTCGGGGTTGAGCCAGTACAGGTGACGGGCCTGTTCGCGGACCGCGTCCAGGACCCCGGCCCGGGACGCGTGATAGTTGTTGCGGGCGTCGCCGAGGATAATCACGCTAGTCCGGGACGTGACCTCGGGGCCCCACCGGTCCCAGAAGCGGGTCAGGGCCATGCCGTAGTCCGAGTGGCCGTCGAGGCGGACGAAGCCGTGCGCGCCGTTGATGTGGCGGGCGGCCTCCGGGACGTCGGCGGCGTTCTCCAGGATGGCGGTGATCTCCTCGATCCCGTCGGTGAAGGCGAAGGTCCGGACTTTGGAGAACTGCGACCGGATCGTGTAGGCGAGCTGCAGCGTGAACGCGGCGAATGTCGAGACCGACGAGGACACGTCCACCAGCAGCATGATCTCGGGCTTGGCCGGGCGCGGTTTCCGGAAGTACAGGTCGGCCGGGACGCCGCCGTTGGCGAGCGAGGCGCGGATGGTCCGCCGGAAGTCGAGGGCCGAACGCTGGTGGTGGCGCCGTTTGCGGGCCAGTCGCGAGGCCAGTTTCCGGCCGAGCACCGCGACCGCCTGCCGGGTCTCGGCCAGCTGCTCCGGTGAGATGCTCAGCAGGTCGGCATCCTCGGGCAGCGGCGCGCGGAGCGTGCTGGCCACCGCCTCGGCCCCCCGGTCGGCGATCAGCCTGCGGCGGATCTCGGCCTCCGCCTGGGTCCGCACGCCCTCGATCTGGGCGGGTTCCAGGCGGCCGTCGAGCCCGAGGCCCCGCATGGTCTGGGAGAGGTAGTACACGCCGGCCACGCGCCGGCCTGGTTCGAAGTCCGCGTACCGGGTGACGGCCTCGGCGAGGGCCGCCCGCAGCAGCAGCCGGTCGCCGGCGACGGCCGCGCGGGATACCAGATCCGACAGGTCGTCGTCGCCGAGCGCCGCGATGACGCCGGGGTCGCCGGACCCGCCGCCTCCTCCCCCGCCGCCGCCTTCTCCGTCCCCCTCTCCCGCGGCCGGGGCGCCGTCCCGGGACGGGTCCTCAGGCGAGCCGGCCAGGTCCTCGGGCCCGATCCGCTTGTCGGAGAAGAAGATGTCGAAGACCACGTCGAACGCGCGGTAGTGGTCGGCGTTCTTGACCAGGGTCGCGGCCAGCGTGGTCTTGAGCGCGGCCCGGCCGGTGAGGGGCATGGCCAGCACGGCGGCCATGGCGTCGGCGTGCTCGGCCACCGAGACCGGGAGCCCGACCGCCCGCAGTTCCGCGATGAACGCCGCGAGCGTGGGCGCCGACGCCATCAGCCCCGGGCGGCCAGCGCGGCCGCCGCCTTCTCGATGTCGGACTGGTGCTTGAGGAGCAGGTGGAGCGTGTCGGCCGACAGCCGCGGGGTGACCTCGTCGGCTTCCAGCAGCATGAGGGTGGTGGCGAAGTCGATGGTCTCGGAGACCGACGGCTTCTTCTTCAGGTCCATCGCCCGCAGGGACCGCACCAGCTCGCTGACCTGCCCGGCCAGGCCCTCCCCGATGCCCGGGACCCGGCTGCGGATGATCTCGCGCTCGCGCTGCGCGGACGGGTAGTCCAGGAACAGGAAGAGGCAGCGGCGCTTGAGCGCCTCGCTCAGTTCCCGCGAGTTGTTGGAGGTGAGGAAGACCAGGGGCGTCGAGGTGGCCGTGACGGTTCC
>WRBL01000083.1 GCA_009784565.1 Streptosporangiales bacterium
GCGGCCCGACCCGTAGGTCTGGACGGAGTTGCCAGGCATCATGTCACTCTCCTTAGCGTTATTCGTCGCCCCGGCCGCGGCTGTAGCGCCGGAGACGCTTGTAGGAGGCCAGTTCCCCGTCCGGGTCGATGAGCGTCCGGTAGGTCGCGAGGATGTCGGAAGACGACGGGATCCGGCGGTCCTCTACCACCTCCACCGTCACCTGCCAGCCGTCCTCGCCGCGCTCTACCCCGGTGACGCCTTCCGGCTCCTTGCCGGTGAGCTCGGCGATCTGCTCCAGTCCGTGCCGCCCGGCCTGGGCGGCGGTGAACTCCGCCATATGCGGTCAGCTCCCGTCATCGTCCTGCGGGCGGACCTCGGCCAGCCCGGGGACCAGTAGTCCGGTGGCCCGGTCCTCGACCTGGGCCAGTTCCTCGTCGGTGATCTCTCCCGCTTCGTGACGCCGCTGCGCGTCCTCCAGCTCCCGCCGGATCCGGGCCGGGTCGTGCAGCTGCCGGTCGGCCTCGTCGGCGATGATCTCGGCGAGCCGGGTGGTCCCGGTCACCGGCAGGAACGGGAGGCGCGCCACCATGCCCAGCAGCCCCACGACGGTCAGCCGCCCGGCGACGGCGAGGGCTGGGTGGTGCCCACGAAGTCGTAGGCGGCCTGGGGCCCGAGGAGCCGCAGCTCAATCAGCCCGTTCCAGTCCGCCGCCAGGCCATCCAGCGCCCGCTCCAGGTCGGGGACCTGGTCGGTCTGCACGAGGAGCGCCGTGTGCACGGCGTCCAGCTCGTGGGTCGGCTCGCGGACAACGCTCGCCTCGACGCAGTCCGCCATCGTGTCGAGGAGGACCTGGGTGTCGCGTTCCCGGGACTGGTCTACCGCGCTGTTGATGATCTCTCCGAGGCGCATCCGCTGGTCGCGGGCGGCGTCCTCGTCCATGCCGGCGATCTGCTCGCGCAGGGCGGAGGCTTCGTCGTTGTTGGTCAGCACGTCCCGCAGGGCGGTCTGCTCGTCGTAGCGGCCCTTCACCACGTACTGCGCGCGGCCCTCCAGCTGGTTCAGCGCGTCCGTGAACTCGTCGTGATGGTCCTCCAGAAGCTCGGAGGCCACCGCCTTGTCGTCGGAGACGACGGCGCCGAAGCGCAACGGCAGCACCGGCACGTCCCCGGCGGCCCCGTCGAGCAGTTCCTCGTGCGCCATCAGGTCCTCGGGCCGGCCCAGCGGCTTCGAGACGTCCACGTCGCTGACCAGCGCGGCCAGGTCTCCGTGTCGCACCAGTCGTACCTCGCCGGGCGGGTCGCCCACGCCCGTGGTGCCGGACTCGATCTCGGTATCGGCCGGGATGATGCCGTACACGTAAACGGCGGTGTGAGCTGGCATGTCAGTCTCCTTCCCGGCGGGTCTTCTGCCGCTGGCGGCCCCGGCCGCTGTCGTCTTCGGCGGCGAAGTCGCGGAGCTTGTCCCCGGCGGCCTCCAGCGCGCCCTTGGTCTTGTGCTTGGCGCCGCCTTCGGTCATGTCGCCGACCAGGCCGGGCAGTCCCTCCTTGTCGCCGGTGAGGTCGAGCCGGTTGCAGGCCTCGGCGAAGCGCAGGTACGTGTCGACGCTGGCGATCACCACGCGCACGTCGATGGTGATCAGCTCGATGCCGACCAGGGACACCCGCACGAACGCGTCGAGGACGAGCCCCTTGTCGAGAATGGTGTCGATGACGTCGGCGAGGCCGCTCGC
The DNA here is from genome assembly GCA_009784565.1 of Streptosporangiales bacterium. Lineage (GTDB taxonomy): Bacteria > Actinomycetota > Actinomycetes > Streptosporangiales > Streptosporangiaceae > Trebonia. The sequence goes on from WRBL01000083.1 coordinate 1,712, forward strand.
CGATCCTCCCGAGCCGCCGCCTGTCTGCTGGACCATCGTCATTACTTCCTGCTCCCTTCTCGGGTGCCCCGGCTACGCCGACTGGTGCTCCGGCCGCTGCTCCGGGTCGGCCGTTTCCTGGCCGGCTTGTCCTCCGGCTCTTCGGATTCGGCGGGTTCTTCCTCCTCGGAGGATGCTTCGTCGGCTTCGGAGGATGCTTCGTCGGCCGGCTCCTCGTCGTCGGCTCCCTCGTCGGGCTCCTCGTCTGAGGACTGACGGGATTCGCCGGACTCGCCGGACGCCTGGTCCTCGGGAGTCTCGCTGTCGCGCTCCTCCTGCAGGGCCGTCTCGTGGTCCTTGACCACTTCGCCGTCCTCGATGACCCCGCGCCAGCCCTCAAGGTCGTCGGGGTTCAGGATCGTCTGGGTCATCACGTGCCGCTGGAAGTGCTTGAGCTCCAGCCGGGCGCGCCGGCCCTGGGCCCGCCAGAGATTCCCGGTGCGCTCGAACATGCCCTGCGGGTGGTATTCGAGGATGACGACGATCCGGGTGAGGGTCGGGCTGAGCTCATGGAACGTCACGGCGCCGTTGACGTGGCCCTTGGCGCCTTTGGACTGCCAGACGATCCTCTCGTCGGGCCTCTGGTCGCGGATCGTGGCCTCCCACGTGCGGTGCGACCAGAAGACCTGCGCCTTCCAGTTCAGCTTCTCGTCGTCGGGCTGGTCGACGCTGTCGACCTTCTTCATGAAGGTCGGAAACTGGGAGAACTGGGTCCACTGGTCGTAGGCGACCCGGAGCGGGACGCCGACGTCGATGGACTCGACGATGTTGGTGAGCTTGAGCTTCTGCCGGCCGCGGCCCTTGCCCTTGCCCCCGAAGAGGCCGGACACCGTTTCCTTGAGTCCGCTGCCCCCGGCGCCGAGCAGGGCCCGCACCGGGCTCTTGCCCTCGGCGAGGTCCTTCGCGCCGGTGACCGCGGCCGCCAGGCCGGGTCCCCCGCCGTTGTCGGCGTATTCGGTCAGCCGGTCGGTGGTGTCGCTCACCCTGTCCCGCGCGCTGGAGATCGCGCGCTCGGCCAGGGCCCCGGCGAGACCGCCGGCCTCGCTCTTGAGCCGGTCCATCGGGCTGCGTTCAGCTGTCTTCGCCACGACGGCTCACCTCCTCGCCCGCGTGACCGTGGCCCGGCGCCGGGTACCCGCGCGCCGCACCCGGGTCACGGGCTCGTCGTCCGGCTCGTCGTCGTTCTCGTTCTCGTTCTCGTCGTCCTCGTCGAGGACCTCGCCCTTGGCCGTTGACGCGGCCTTGCCCGTCGCGCGCTTGGCCTTGCCGGCGGTGTCCTTCGCGCTATCGGCGGTGTCTTTCGCGGTGGCGGCGGTTTCCGCCGCGGCCGCGGCCGGGTCGCGGACCAGTTCGGCCCGCTCGTGGATGGCATCGGTCAGCGCGTCCACCCGGCTGGTCGCGGCCACGTTCAGCGCGGCCCGGCTCGCGGGCACCAGGTCCGCGCGCACCGTATCGACCAGTTCGCTGATCTCCGGGGGCAGCGCGGGCAGCAGGCCGGACGCGCCGATCAGCTTCGCGCCGCGCTGGAGGATCATGCCGCCCACCGGGGTGCTCCCGGCGGCGGCTACCGCCGCCGTCATGGCCGCCATCTTGAGGTGTCGCCGTCGGCCCAGCACGTAGCCGGCGCCGACCGCCGCGATCGTTTTCGTACTTCCCTTCATGGTCTCCCGCCCTGTCGTTGCTTGGGTTCCGCCGCTGTGACGTGCGGCTTCATGGTCGCGTCGGCTACCCGGCACTGCCCGGCGGAAACCGGGTGGCGGGGTGAATAATGGACAGCATGGCTTCTGGTGAACGGCCCCGGGCGGTCGTGATCGGCGCGGGTATCGGGGGTCTGGCCGTCACCGCGGGGCTGTGCCAGGCCGGATGGAACGTGAGAACTTTCGAGCGGGCGGAGTCCCTGGAACCGGTCGGGGCCGGCCTGGGACTTGAGCCCAACGGACTGCGCGCCCTCGACGCGCTCGGCGTCGGGGACGCGATGCGGGCCGGCGCGGCCGGGCAGGAACTGGGCATACGACGCCCGGACGGGCGCTGGCTGCTGCGTTCCACCAACGGGCGGATGCTGGAAGAGCGGTTCGGTGATCCGGTCATCCTGGTCCCGCGCGCCCGGCTGATCGACGCGCTGGCCGGGCTGATCCCGTCCGGGGTGCTGTCGCTGTCGGCCGAGGTCACGTCCGTGTCCGCGGACGGGCGGGTGGGAACCCCGGACGGACCGGTCGACGCGGACCTGGTCGTGGCCGCCGACGGGATCGGGTCGGCCGCCCGGGCCGCGCTGCTGCCCGGGCATCCGGGACTGGTCTACTCCGGGCACACGACGTGGAGGTTCATCACCCCGGCGGGTGACGGTCCCGCGCCGGCGATGTCGGAGACGTGGGGCCGCGGCGCGGTCTTCGGCATCCATCCGATGGCCGGGGGACAGGTGTACTGCTACGGCGCCGCGCCCGCCCCGCGGGGGGCAACCGCCCCCGGCGGGGACGAACTCGCCCTGCTGAAAGAGATCTTCGGAGGCTGGCACGACGAGGTCCGCGCGATGCTGGACCTGGTGTCACCGTCGGCCGTGCTGCGGACGGACGTGTCGGAACTGGCGGCGCCACTGCCGTCGTTCCGGGCCGGGCGGGTGGCGTTCCTCGGCGACAGCGCGCACCCCATGACCCCGCACCTGGGCCAGGGCGCCTGCCAGGCCCTGGAGGACGCGGTCACCCTCGCCCGGTTCGCCGCCGGGGCGGACCGGGCCGGCGTGCCCGCGGTGCTGGACCGCTACTCGGCGGCCCGGATGCCCCGGACGCGGATGATCGTGAAGCGGTCGCATCAGGCCTCGGTCATGTACGGCTGGACGTCGCCGCTCGCCGTGGCCCTGCGCGACGGGGTCGTGGGGCTCGTGGGCAAGGTCGCGCCGAACGCGGCGGTCGCCGGCATCGCCCCGGTCCTCGACTGGCGCCCTCCGGCGGCGTAACGGGCCGGCGCCGCTACGGGCCGGGCGGCGTTACGGGCCGGCGGCGTTACGGGCGGCCGATCTCGGCCCAGACGCATTTGCCGGTGCCGTCGGAGCGGAAGCCCCACCGGCCGCGGGTGACGTCGTTGACGATGCGGAGGCCGCGGCCGGACTCCGCCTGCCAGTCCGGTTCGCGCATCTGGGGCTCCCCCGGAGCGGTGTCCCAGATCTCGATCCGGATCCCGGTCGGCCGCCAGCCGAGGACGAGCACGATGACGGGGACCGGGCCCCCGCCCGGCCCCCCGTCGTCGGCGGCGCTCAGGGCCGCCACCGCGTTGGCCGCGAGTTCGCCCGCGACCAGGCAGGCGTCGTCGGCGAGGTCCGCGAGTCCGTGCGCGTGCAGGGCGGCGGTCACGATGGCGCGGCAGGTGCGGGGAGTGTCGCGGATCGCGCCGAGCACGGTGCCCCGTTCCCGGTGGAGCGGTGTTACTGGCATGTGCGGCACCCTCCACCCTGCGGCAAATCCCCGGTTTCCCGTACAGGAGAGCGTACGATATGTTCGCGTAATTGAAGCATCACATTAAGTAATACAGAGGAATCTTTCCCGAAGGAGAGGGAAAGAGCGGGCGCCCGTCCTACCCGCGGCGGGCGGCGGCGAGGGCTGAGGCGGTCCAGGCGAGGGCGAGCAGGCCGAGGGCGGCGGCCGCGGGGACCGGGCCGGGCCACTGCGCCAGGTCGGGGGCCGCGGCCGGATGGCGGAGCGCCGCGCCGGCCGGGGACACGTCGGAGGCGACCCCGGCGATGGCGGCGGCCAGGGTGGCCAGAATCGCGATGCCCGGGGTCCGCAGCAGCGGAGGGTTGAACAGCGCCCCGATCGCCGAACCGACGGCCAGGCACACGCCCGCGGTCGCCAGCCCGGCGAGCAGGATGGCGGGATGCGCGGCGGTCACGTGGATTTTCCCGGCGATACCCAAGGGCGCGGCCACCACCGACTCGCTGGTGAGCACCGCGGCGCAGGCGCCCGCGGCGGCGAGCACCACGCCGCCGCCCAGGGCGGTGAGCAGCGCGGCGACCTGGGACCGGGCGGGCCCGGCCGCGGCGGAGACGCACGCGCGCGCGGCCTCCGGCTCGGCGGTCAGCATCGAGCGGGTGCCGAACGCGACCACGGGCACCAGCATCGCGTCGCTCCAGCCCAGGGCCTGACTCAGCGGGGCGGCGGTCCCGGCGCCGCCGGCCGCGACCAGGGCGACGTACGCGATCAGCGGGAAGATCCACCGGTGCGACCGCAGGCCTATGGCCGCCTGGTAACGGAGCAGGGAGATCACGGGCCCTCCCGCCTCTCGCCGGGGACCATGGTGACCCGGCCGTCGCCGCCGAGGAGCCAGCGCTGGCCGGCCCTGTCCCGCAGACGTTCCCGGGCGTGATCGGTGAACATCACGGTGCCGCCGTCGGCGACCCGTTCCAGCGCGGCGGCGTCGAGGACGGAGCGCGCCGCCTCGTCGAGCCCGGTCCAGGCCTCGTCCAGCACCAGCAGGCCGGGCCGGGGGAGCAGCGCCTGGGCGATGGCGATCTTCTGGCACGTGCCCTTGGACAGGCCGCGCAGCGGCTGGCCCGCGTAGGCCGCCGCGTCCAGCCGTTCCAGCCACTCGTCGGCCCGCCGGGCCGCGGTGCGCCCGCGCAGCCCGTGGACCCGCGCCAGGTGCAGCAGGTACTCCCGCCCGGTGAACGGCAGCGCGCCCGGGAACCGCTCCGGCACGTACCCGGTGCGCGGCCGCCCGGTCACTTTCCCCTTCGACGGCACCGACACCCCCGCCGCCACGCGGAGCAGAGTGGACTTGCCGCTGCCGTTGCGTCCCTCGAGCTGGATCAGCGTGCCGGGGGAGACGTCCGCGCTCACGCCGCGGACGACCCAGGGCCCCCGCGGCCCGTAGCGCTTGCCCACCGAGTCCAGCCTCACGCGCCTATTGTCGCGCACCGGCGCCCCGGCGTACGTTCTGCATGGGCCGAAAAGTGAACGGCGATGTCGCTGGGGAGAGCGTGACCGTGGCTGAACGCGAACGACGGACCGAACTGACGAGGCGCGCCGTTCTCGGCGGGGCCCTGGCCGCCGGAGCCGGCTTCGCGATCGGCCGGCCGACCGCGGCGGCGGCCGCCCAGAATGCGCTCCTGGACCACACGGCGACCGTCGCGAATACGGCCGTGAAAAACGCGGTCACCTACGACAAGTATTCGCTCTTCCTCAACGGGAAACGGCTCTTCGTCTGGTCCGGGGAATTCCACCCGTTCCGCCTTCCGGCACCGAATCTGTGGCCCGACATCCTGCAGAAGATGAAGGCTTCCGGGTTCAACGCCGTCTGCGCCTACTTCAACTGGAGCTACCATTCTCCGGCGCCGGGCGAATACGACTTCACCGGCGTCCGGGACATGGACCGGTTCCTCGACCTCGCCGCTGAAACCGGCCTGTATGTTCTCGCCCGCCCCGGGCCCTACATCAACGCCGAGGTGAACGCCGGGGGCTTCCCCGGCTGGCTGACCACGGTCAAGGGCCAGGCCCGGTTCGACAGCGCCGGGTATCTCCAGGCCGCGGACGAGTGGTACACCGCGATCAACCAGGTCATCGCCAGGCACCAGGTCACGGACGGCGGCGGCACCGTCCTGCTGTACCAGATCGAGAACGAGTACTCCAGCTACGTCACCAGCTCCGACGGCCAGAACTACATGGGCCACCTCCTGGCCAAGGCCCGGGCCGACGGCATCACGGTGCCGGCCTACCACAACGACAAGGGCCGCGACGGCGAGTGGGTCCCGGGCTCGTTTCCCGGCTCGGGCTCCAACTACCTGTACGCCTTCGACGGGTACCCGTCCCCGACGTCCACGCCGCCGGACTGGGGCTACTACGGCTCCGGCGGCTCCACGGGCGGGGCCACGGCCAGCCCGGGCACCCCCGGGTTCGAGGCGGAGTTCGGCGGCGGCTGGTTCGACCCGTGGGGCGACGCCCCCTGGGGCGGCCAGGGCTACGCCTACGAGCGGGAGCAGGCCGGCCCGGCCTACGAGCGCCGGTTCTACCTGACCAGCATCGCCAACGGAATCAAGATTCACAACACCTACATGGTCTTCGGCGGCACGTCCTGGGGCTGGCTCCCCGCGCCCGTCGTGTACACGTCCTACGACTACGGCGCGGCGATCAGCGAGGCCCGCCAGCTCACCGGCAAGGCGGCGGCGTTCAAGCAGATCGGCTACTTCCTGCAGGCCGTTCCGGACGTCACCAAGCTGGACCCGGCCGCTCCGGTCACGCTCTCCAACAGCGCGCTGACCTCCTATCACCTGGCCAACCCGGACACCGGCACGGAGCTGTACCTCATCCGCAACGACCACACGACCGCCCAGTCGTGTACGTTCGGCCTCGGCGCCTACACGGTCCCGCGGTCCGGCCCGCTCACCGTCGCGGCGCGAGACGCCAAGCTCGTCCTGGCGAACCATCCGCTCGGCGGCGCGAAGCTCGTCTACACCACATCCCACCTGATGACGACCGCGCCCGGCCTCGCGGTCCTGACCGCCCCCGCGGGCGACCGGGGGGAAATCGCCCTGCACTATCCCGAACGGATCTCCGTTACCGGCTCGTCCGTCACTTCCACCTACGATTCCACGACGGGCGACACGCTGATCACCTACACGCACGACGGACTGGCGACGGCGACCGTCACGCCGGAGAACGGCGCGGAACTCACCCTGCTCATCGCCGACGACGACACGGCGGCCACCATCTGGCGCGGCGACCTTCCCGGCGGCGAGGCCGTCATCGTGGCGGGCCCGGCCCTGCTGCGCACCGCCGAACGGGCCGGCGCCGTCCTGAAGCTCACCGGCGACACCGCCGGCCCCGCGAAGCTGCGGATCTGGCCGCCGGAGGGCGTGCGCGAGACCTTCTGGAACGGCCGGCCGGTGCCGGCGTCCGGCACCGTGGCCGGGCCGCCCGCCGTCACGCTGCCCGCGCTGAGCGAATGGCGGTACGCCGACGAGAACCCGGAATCCGCCCCCGGCTTCGATGACACCGGCTGGACCCCGGCCACCTCGGGACTGTACGTCGATGACTACGGGTTCCACTACGGCGACGTCTGGTACCGCGGAACCTGGACCGGCGCCCCCGGCGGGCAGGTGAGCATCGCCTATTCCGGCGGCACGATCGGCTGCGTCCAGGCCTGGCTCGACGGCGCCTACCTCGGGTTCAGCCAGCTGCCGGTTCCCTCGTCATCGCAGTCCACGACGGCGTGGTGGTCGGCGACCGCCGCCTTCGACGTGCCGTCGGCGGCCCAGGGAGGCGGAAAGCATGTCCTGGCCGTGCTGGCCCGCACCATGAGCCATCAAGAGGACGGCGGCTCCAACGACGCGTTCAAGGCGGGCCTGGGCCTGTCCGGCGTGACGTTCCCCGGCGCGCCGTCGGCTCCCTCGCCCCAGTGGAAGATCACCGGCGCGAAGCCCGGCGCGGACCCGGTCCGCGGACCGCTCGCCGCCGGCGGCCTGTACGGGGAGCGGCACGGCTGGCACCTGCCGGGGTTCAACGACTCGGCCTGGCGGAAGGTCACGCTCCCGCATTCCTCCGCGCACCCCGGCGTGGCCTGGTACCGGACCGGCTTCACCCTGGACGTCCCGGCCGGCGTGGACGCGTCGGTCGGGCTGAGCATCAGCGACGACAAGTCGAAGCAGTACCGGGCGCTGATCTTCCTCAACGGATGGAACGTCGGCCAGTACGTCAACGACGTGGGCCCGCAGACCACGTTCGTCCTGCCCAACGGCCTGCTCGACCCGGCCGGGGCGAACACGCTGGCCCTCGCCGTCACCGGCGCCAGCGCCTGCGACCTGGGCGCCGTCACCCTGGTGAATCTCGGCACCGCCGCCCGCGGGTAGGACCTAGGCGACCCGCTGGTCGGTGACGCTGAAGGTGCCGCGGACCGCGTCGGGCCACAGCGCGCCCGGGTCGACGGGCAGAACCGAGCCCGGGCGGAAGTACGAGCCGTCCAGTTCGAACGTCACCCGGGTCAGGGCGCCGGACGCGTCGCCGCCGTCCCGGGGCGGGGAAGCCGGGAGCGCCCCGGCCAGGTCCTGGACCCAGCGTCGGCCGCTTGCGTGGACTTCGGCTCTGGCCCGGACGCTGAGGGCGGCCGCGGCGGCCAGGGCCCAGCGGCGCCGGTCCAGCAGGCACCCGTTGCGGTCCAGCAGCGGCCTGCCCGTGCCGCACTCCAGGGGCGCCGTGCCGTCGTCGATGACGGTGAACGTCAGGTCTGCGTCGATGCGCAGCCGCACGTCGACCGGGTCGCGGGACCAGCCGAAGGGCTCGGCCGCGACGGTGCGCGCGATCGCCGCCGGGAGCCCGGGATCGGCCCGCCCGAGACCGAAGTACAGGCGGGGCCGGGCCCGGACCGAGGGCACGTCGGCGCGGACCGAGATCCACCTAGAGGAGTGTTGCGGGACTGACTTCTCACCAGATGGCACAAATCGCTTATGCCCAGCCCGGGGCCGTTGATCACCTAAACCGGCAGCACATCCCGGACCGCTGTCACCAGCGCGTTTACTCCGGCCGGAAGCGTCGGGCCGATTTCCGGAGTGAACTGCGGCGAGTGGATTCCCGGGGAGCCCTCGGGCGCGCATCCGAGCCCCCAGAAGAAGGACGGCGCCCCGGCCGAGGTCCCCAGAAGCCCGAAATCCTCGCTGCCCATGATCGGCGCGGTCTCCCGGGAACGGTCGAGGACCGCCGACAGCCGGGCGACCAGCGCGTCGTCGTTGACCGTGACCGGGAATGAGCTCAGCACCTCATACGACGGCGGGCGCGGGGCCCCGGACGCCGCCGCCTCCGACTCGATGATCCGCCGCGCGCCGGCGGTGAGCCGCTCCTGCACGCCGGGGTCGAAGGCCCGGAAATTCAGGGTGATCGTGGCCGTATCCGGGATGATGTTCTCCGCGTGGCCGGCCCGCAGGCGCGACACCGTGACCACGCCCCGGTCCGCCGGGGCGATCTCCCGCGCGACCAGGGTCTGCAGCCGCAGCACCGCCGACGCGGCCATCACCACCGGGTCGACCGTGCGTTCCGGGGCCGAACCGTGGCCGCCGCGGCCGTACAGGGTGACGTCCCAGCTCTCGGCCGCGCCCATGAACGCCCCGGACCGGTACAGCACCGATCCGGTGTCCCAGGGGAAGACGTGCTGCCCGAGCACGAAGTCGGGCCGGGGCACCGACGAGTACAGCCCGTCATCGAGCATGGCCCGGGCGCCCGCGCCGATCTCCTCGGCCGGCTGGAAGAGGGCGACCAGCGTCCCCCGCCACGTGCCGGCGGACCCGGCCAGCTCGGAGGCCGCGCCGCACAGGCAGGTCACGTGCATGTCATGGCCGCAGGCGTGCATGACGGGGGTGCGGTCGCCCCGCCGGTCGGGCGCGACCACGTCGCTGGCGTAGTCCAGGCCGGTCTCCTCGCGCACCGGCAGCGCGTCCATGTCCGCCCGGAGGAGGACCGCCGGGCCGTCGCCGTTGCGCAGGACGCCCGTCACGCCGGTGCCGCCGATGCCCGTGGTGACCTCGAAGCCCGCGCCGGCCAGCCACTCGGCGGCGATGCTCGCCGTGCGGTGCTCGGCGAAGGCGAGTTCGGGGTGGGAGTGCAGGTCCTTGTACAGGTCTTCGAGCGTCATGATCCGTATTATCCGCGCCGGGGCGCCCGCCGTTAAGAGCCGGACATCTAGCTTCGCCGGGCTACGAAATACCACATATCAGGCGTGTTATATGGCATAAACGTAGGAAAAGCGCCGTACGGATCGCGAGCGAAAGTGCAGAATTAGGCGGGCATCGAACGATAATCATCCCACAAAGGCAGGCAGATGAGTGTTTTCCAGCCGGAGGTAGGCCGCGCCCTCGTGCTGTCCGGGCATACCGGCCCGGTGAACTGGGTTGCGTACAGCCCCGACGGCGGGCTGCTGGCCACGGCCTCGGAGGACCGGACCGCCCGCCTCTGGAAGACGACCGCTGAGGACCCCGAACAGGTTCGCACCCTGGCCGGGCACGCCGACGCGGTGCTGCTCGCGCCGTTCAGCTCCCGGGGAGCCGTGGCCACGATCGGCGCGGACGCCATCCCGCGGCTGTGGGATTCCGCGGCCGGGGTCTGCTACGCCAAGCTGACCGGGCATACCGACATGGTCTACGCCGCCGCGTTCGCCCCCGACGGGCACCGGCTGGCCACCACCGGCTACGACGCCACCATCCGGCTCTGGCACGCCGGGACCGGCGATCCCCTCGGGGTCCTGGCCAGCCATGACGGCAACGTGTCCGCCCTGACGTTCAGCCCCGACGGACGGCACCTGGCCACGGCGGGCTTCGACGCGACCGTCCGGCTCTGGGACGCGGGCACCGGCGCCGAGGCTGCCGTCCTGGAGGGCCACAAGGACACCGCGTGGTCGGTTTCCTACAGTCCGGACGGGACCATCATCGCCTCCGCGGGCGAGGACGGCGTCACGCGGCTGTGGGACGCCGGGACCGGCGAACTGCTCCGCGGCCTCGAGGGACACAGCGGGTCGGCGTTCGGCGCCGCGTTCAGCCCGGACGGGGCACTCGTGGCCACCGTCGGCGGGGACGCCACCGCGAAGCTGTTCAAGACCTCCGACGGCAGCTGCGTGAAGACCCTGGACGGGCACGAGGGCGCCGTCAACGCCGTCGCCTTCCGGCCCGCCGGCGGACAGCTCGCCACCGCGTCCGCCGACCGCACCGTGCGCCTCTGGGCGCTCTAGCCCTTCGGGATGCTGAGCCCTTGGTCATCCCTTCGGGATGCTGTGCTGTCCTTCATCCCTTCGGGATGAAGTGGTACCCGATGAGCGCGGCCACCGCGCCGAGGACTGACCCGGCGACCACCTGGGCGAGGGTGTGGTCCTTGAGCGCGACGCGCGACCAGGCGGTGACCGCGGTCAGGGCGTAGGCGCCGATCAGCCACGGCCCGAAGGTGAGGATGAGGATCGTCACGCTCCCGGAGGCCACCGCGCAGTGGATGGAGATCTTCCAGACCACCGTGATGAGCGCGAGAATAGCCACGCTGACCAGCATGAACACGAAATAGCCGGTGAGCGTCGCGGGAGCCCCGCAGACGGCCAGCAGGACGAGGCCGGCCGCGACGGACGCGATGATGAACCCCATCACGATGAGCCGGGGACGCTTGTCGCCGACGTTCCGGTCCCTCCAGCGCCCCCGGCTGACGCCGCGGCTGATGAAGATCGTCGGCAGGACCCCCGCGAACAGCGCCGCGACCAGGCCCCAGGCCAGCCCGCGGACGCCCTGCGCGTGCCAGCCGACGGCGACGACGGTGGCGATGATCCAGTTCTTCGGCTCCAGCAGGTACGTGGCCTCCCCGGCCGCGGTCCGGCTCCTCACCTCTTCATCACGGCTTCACTATCCCCAGCCCCGGGTGCCCAGAACCATGCGAATTCCGTTCCATTACCGGATATATGGCTATATCTGACGGTGGAGGGGCCGGAGGCCCGGAAGCCGACGGTTGTGGCCTGGGCACAAGCCACGGCGGCGTCCGTGCGGGCCCGCGGAAACCCTCCCTGGCGCGGTCCTGGCGCACTTGCGAGTATGGCCGGTATGGCCCTTCGTGACATCCTCGCCTCCGGAACGTTCGCGGTCACCGCGGAGCTGTCCCCGCCCCTGAACCCGGACCCCGCGCCGGTCCGCGCGTCCGCGGCCGCGATCAAGGGCCTGGTCGACTCCGCGAACGTGACCGACAACCCGGCCGCCACGGCCAAGGTGTCCCCGCTCGCCGCGTCCACCTGGCTCATGGAGAACGGCATCGACCCCATTCTCCAGGTGACCACCCGCGACCGGAACATCATGGCCATCCAGTCCGATCTCCTGGGCGCCTGGGCCCTCGGAGTGCGCAGCGTGCTCGCCCTGTCGGGCGACCCGCTCAAGGTCGGGAAATACGCCGATATCGCCACCGACGTGAAGGACGTGGATTCCGGTGGCCTGCTGCGGCTGATCGGCCAGCTCAACCAGGGCGAACTGGCCGCGGGGGAGAAGCTCAAGACGCCGACGGACTTCTTCGCCGCCGCCGCGATGAATCCCCTGGTCGACACCGAGGCACGGGTGCGGGGCAAGATCGAGGCCGGGGCCCGGTTCTTCCAGACCAATATCGTCTTCGACGTGCCGCGCTTCGCCGAGTGGTTCAGCGCCCTGGTGGGTTCCGGGGTCCTGGACGGCATTCCGGTCCTGGTCGGCGTGATGCCGCCCCGGTCGACGCGGGCCCTGGAGCACATGCACAAGAACATCCCGGGGGTCGAGGTCGACGACGCGACGTTCGCCCGGCTGTCCGGCCTGTCCGGCGACGAGGCGAAGACCGCCGGAGTGGACGTGGCCGCCGGCGTGATCCGGCAGCTGCGCGAGGTTCCCGGCGTCGCCGGGGTTCACATCATGGCGAACGGCTGGGAGACCGAGGCCATCACGCGAGTGGTGCCGGCGGCCCGGCTACGCTGATCATCATGGACGAACCCCGCTGGCTGACCGATGATGAGCAGCAGTCCTGGCGGCCGCTGGCGTCGCTGCTGTTCCGGCTGCCCGCCGCCCTGGACGCCCAGCTGCAGCGGGACGCCCAGATCACCCACTTCGAGTACATGGTGCTGATCAGCCTGTCCGAGGCCCCGGACCGCACGCTGCGCATGAGCGACCTGGCCGCGATCGCCAGCGGGTCACTGTCCCGGCTGTCGCATGTGGTCAGCCGGCTGGAACGGCGCGGCTGGGTCCGCCGCCAGTCCTGTCCCGGTGACGGGCGCTTCATCAACGCGGTCCTCACCGACGCGGGCTGGGACAAGGTAGTCGAGACCGCCCCCGGCCACGTGGAGGCGGTCCGCAAGCTCATCGTGGACGGGCTGACCCCCGCCGAGTTCCGGGCCGTCGGGGAGGCCAGCCGCCAGATCCTGGACCGGCTTTAGCTCACTCGCCGGCCTCGGTCTCGCCGGCCTCGGCCTCGGCCGTCGCGCTCTCATCGCCGGACGCCTCGTCGTCGGCGGGCTCCTCGCGGGTGGCCTCGATCTCAAGGGTGACCCGGACCGTGTCCGGCAGCATGAAGCCCCCGGACTCGAGCTTCACGTGACCGAACTCGCCCGCGTCGAAGGCGCTGCGGGCGAGTTCCGCCGTCGCGGTGAGGCCGAAGCGGGTCTTGCCCCATGTGTCGGTGACGACCCCGCGCGGCGTGAGGGCCAGCGTCACCGGCTTGGTGACGCCGTGCAGGGTCAGGTCCCCGTCCAGCTCGAAGCCCTCGGTCTTCTTCTTGAACAGGCCCGCCGGCTTCTGGGTGCGCCGCAGCGCGCGCGACGTGAAGTCAATCGTGGGGTACTTCTCGGCGTCCAGGAAGTCCGGGCCCAGGACGTGCTCGTCCCGCTTGGCGTTGGCGGTGTTCAGCGTCTTCACCTCGATGGACGCGGTGACCGACGACGACTCCAGGTTCTCGGCGACCGTGATCGTGCCGGAGGGCCCGGCCATGAGGCCGCGGGCGAAAGCGACCGTGAAGTGCTCGACAGCGAACTCGGCCCAGGAGTGAGCCGAGTCGATCGTCCATGTTCCCGCTTCAGGCAATTGGTTACTCATGCGTCCTATCGTGACCCCGCGGCCGCCGCCGCTACAGGCCCTTGATCACAATGCAACCTCGGCGGCGTCTGTAAGCTGGCGGACGTGAGAATCACCGGGATTCAGGTGCTGAGGGGGACGCTGCCGCTGGACCCGCCGTTCGACGCCGCGTGGGATCCGGTGCCCCGCACCCGCTTCGACGCGACCGTCGTCCGGGTCACCACCGACGAGGGCGTGACCGGCTACGGTTCCGGCGACACCATGGACGGCTTCGGCCCGTACGCGGACCTGTTCATCGGGCAGGATCCGCTGGCCATCGCCCGGCACGTCCGGGTGCTGGAGACCATCTCGTTCCACGCCGGACGGTACTGGCCGCTGGAAGTGGCGCTGTGGGACGTGATCGGGAAGAAGCTCGGGGTCCCGGTCGCCACGCTGTTCGGCGGTTCCCTCGACGCGATTCCCGCGTACGCGTCCACCGGCCGGATCCTGCCGGCGCCGCAGCGGGCCGAGACCGTGCTCGCCATGCGCGAGCGCGGCTTCCGGGCGGCGAAGATCCGGCTCCCGGCCGGCCGGCTCGCCGAGGGGATCGCGGTGATGCGGGCGGTTCGCGACGCGGTCGGCCCGGACATGGACCTGATGGTCGACCTCAACCAGTCCTGGCGCATGGCCGGCGACATCCGGGCGTCCCTGGACCCGGCCGCGGTCCGGCGGTTCGCCGCCGCGCTCGCCGAACTGGACGTGTTCTGGCTGGAGGAACCGCTGCCCCTGGACGACCGGACCGGGCTGCGGTCGGTGCGCGACGCCACCGGGGTCCGGGTCGCCGGAGGGGAGATGGTACGCACCTTCGGCGAATTGCTGGACCTGGTCAACGGCGACGCCCTCGACGTGTACCAGCCCGACGTCGCGCTCGCCGGCGGCCCGTCGCGCGTGCGCACCATCGCCGAACTGGCCCTGGCCCGCAACCGGCTGTTCACCCCGCACACCTGGTCCAACGGCATCGGCCTGCTGGCCAACCTGCACGTCACCGCCGGAGTCGGCGGCGGGCCCTACCTGGAATTCCCGTACGATCCGCCGGCCTGGACCCCGCAGCGCCGCGATTTCATGCTGGCCGCCCCGGTCGACATCGACCCCGCCGGCCTCCTGCGCGTGCCGTCGGCCCCCGGCCTCGGCATCGACCTCGACCCCGGCCGGTTCGAGGCGATCGGCTAGCCGGGCTGGCCGAGACGGCACTCGGTCCAGCGCCTGAGCCATTCCGTGAACGTGTAGGGCTCGGGAAAGAGCGGTGTTCCGCCGGCCGGGCCGGGATTCGGGTCGAAGCCCCACATCCGGCCTTCGGGGGATGAGCAGTCGACCAGGGAGTAGATTCCGCAGCCCCAGGAGCAGACCGGCAGCAGGGCGGCCGGCGCCGCGGAGCCCGGGGTCCCGGGTTCGCGGAACTCCAGGCGGTCGCGGATGATGCCGTCGTTGTCCGCGAGGGAGAAGATCCCGTATCCCGGGCCGAACCCGCCGTCGCCGGCTTCCAGGTACAGCCGGCGCAGCAGCGGCGGCAGGCGGTATCCGATGGCGGCCTCGGCCCGCGCGACAGCACCGCGTGACGCCGGGGTAAGCGGCGGAAGCCGCTGCGTCAGCCCGGCGTCACGGGCCTTGCGGTACTCGGCGGAATCCCGGCTGTAGAGGTACTGGACCGAGCCAGACCCGTCGTTGGCCTCCTGCCAGACTCCTCCGCGAGAGGGGGAGGGTTCGGGAAACCCCGGAATCCGGTCAAGGTACTCACCCGATGCGACCAGCCCTGCTACCGCATTGAACACAGAATCATCAATCGTGGCCATTGAAGCATTCCTATCGCATCCGGATTACCTCGAAGGCGCTGATAATATGGCAAGAGGCCCGCAGTAGTCTGATCGCGATGAGCAACGAGACCGTACTGGTGACCGGCGGGACCGGGTTCCTGGCCGGGCACTGCGTTGTCCAGCTGGCGGAGGCCGGGTACCGGGTGCGGTTCACTGTCCGGTCCGTGGACGCGGCCCGGCAGGCGCACCAGACCCTGGAGGCGGCCGGGGCGCCGACCGGGGCCATGGAATTCGCGGTTGCCGACCTCACCGCCGACGCGAACTGGACCGAGGCGGTCAGAGACTGCGACTACGTGCTCGCGGTGGCCTCGGCGCTGCCGCGGCGGGTGCTGCGCACCGACGGCAGCGTGACCGATGTCCCGAAGGACGCCGCGCTGCGGGTGCTGAGGGCCGCCGGAGACGCCGGCGTCCGGCGCGTGGTGCTGACGTCGTCGTTCGCCGCGATCGGCTACGGATACCCCAGGTCCAGGACCGAGCCGTTCACCGAAGAGAACTGGACCCGCCACGACAGCCTGAGCGTCCCGCCCTACATCCGGGCCCGGACCCTCGCCGAGCGGGCCGCCTGGGCCCGCGCCGAAGAGGGCGGCCCGGAACTGTCGGTGGTGAACCCGGTGGGCATCTTCGGGCCGGTGCTGGGCTCCCGGCTGCCCGGTTCGGTGGGCATCGTGAAGGCGATGCTGGAGGGGGAACTGCCGCGTACCCCGCGGCTGTGGACCTCCGTCGTGGATGTGCGGGACGTGGCCGACCTCCACATCCGGGCCATGACCCGCCCCGAGGCGGCGGGAGAGCGGTTTCTCGCGGCCTCCGGTGACGCGGTCTCCTACCACCACATCGCCCGGACCCTGCGAGACCGGATCGGGGACCGCGCCGCGCGCGTGCCCGCCCGGGACATGTCCAGTGCCTACGTCCGGGCCATGGCCCCGTTCGTCCCGGCCTTCAGGCAGTTCCGGCGCAACCTCGACATCGTCCGGCACACCGACAGCTCCAAGGCCCGCGGCCTCCTCGGCTGGGAGCCGCGCCCGCCCGAGGACGCGATCACCGCGACCGCGCGGAGCCTGATCGACCGGGACCTGCTCAGCCGCTAGTGCCGGGCTCCCGGAAACCGGACCGCCCCGGAAACGCCAAGGGCCCGCCGGCCAGCCTCAGAGGCTGGCCGGCGGGCCGCTGTCAGCGGATACGCCGCCCGCCAACGCCGCCGCGATCCCAGGGGGACGCCGACGCCGTCACCGCACGTCGCCGCCGTTACCGGACCGGGGTGAAATCCCGGGACGCGATGAACTCCGGACGCCGCGTGGGCGCGCCGAAGGGCTCCGCCAGCGTGTTCTCCACGCTGTTGAAGACCACGAACACGTTCGACCGCGGGAATGGCGTGATGTTGCTGTTCGACCCGTGCATGCAATTGCAGTCGAACAGCGTCGCCGACCCGGCCGGACCGGTGAACTGCTGGATGCCGTGTTTACCGGCGAGAACCTCCAGGCTCTCGTCGTCGGGCGTCCCGATCTCCTGGCTCTTCAGCGAGCGCTTGTAATGATCTTCTGGCGTGTCGCCGGGGCACGACACGAACGTCTTGTGCGACCCCGGCATGATCATCAGTGGCCCGTTGGTGTCCAGGTTCTCGGTGAGCCCGATGGACATGCTCACCGCGCGCATGCGCGGCATGCCGTCCTCGGCGTGCCAGGTCTCGAAGTCGGAGTGCCAGTAGAACGTGTTCCCGGCGAACCCCGGCTTGAAGTTGACCCGGCTCTGGTGGATGTACACGTCGGAGCCGAGGATCTGGCGGGCGGGCCCGACGACCCGGGGGTCGCTGAGCAGCGCCGCGAAGACCTCGCTGACCTTGTGCACTTCGAAAATTGACCGGACTTCCTGCGAGCGTGGCTCGATGATTGTCCGCTCGTCGGACCTCATGGCCTCATCCGAGCTGAGCCGGCGCAGTTCCGCGCGGTAGTCCTCCACCTCACCGGGATCGATGAGCTGGTTGAACGCGTGGAAGCCGTTGGCGTCGAATCCTGCCAGGTCTCCGGCGGAGAGCGGTCCGTCGGAGACGTCGCCGTGCACGGCCGGGTCGGCCCGGTCGATGAACGACGTCCTGCTGGCGCTGCGGGTGGCGTAGAGGTCCTGGGTCATTCGGAGTCCTCCAGCTTGATCAGCGGGTAGGCTCCTGTCTCGTCGTGCACCTCCCGCCCAGTTACCGGAGGGTTGAACACGCACATGGTGCGGACGTCGGTCTCCGGCCGGACCGTGTGGTGGTCGTGGTTGTTCAGCAGGTACATCGTCCCGGGCGCGAGCTGGTGGACCTCGCCCGTGTCGTCGTTCGTGATCGTGCCCTTGCCCTCAACGACGAAGACGGCCTCGATGTGGTTGGCGTACCAGAACGTGTTCTCGGTACCCGCGTACAGGATCGTCTCGTGCAGGGAGAACCCGCGGTTCTCGTTAGCAAGCACGATCCGGCGGCTGCGCCACCCCGGCGTCTTGATATCCCTGTCGTTGTCCGTGCACTCGTCGAGTGTGCGAACGATCATCCCCGCTCCTTTCCTGTCTTCTTGCGTGCGGTACGGACCGCGCGGGCCAGGATGTCCAGGCCTGCGTCGATCTCGTCCTCGGTGATGGTGAGC
>WRBL01000084.1 GCA_009784565.1 Streptosporangiales bacterium
CATCGCCGACAGGCCCTCTGACGCACCGCCACAGGGCCGGCGGCAGCCTGCCCTCATGCAGGACAGCAGCAAGAGGGCCCATAACGACCCTAATTTGACAAGTTAAGCCCTGGGGTGTCTGACGGCGGCCGGGGGCCGTCTTCCTGCGCGGGCCCGGTCAGGTGAGCGCGTAGCTCTTGGCGTCCGCCGGGCGGTACCCGCCGCGCAGGGCCGCGAGGTTGCAGGCCACCCGGTTGGACAGCGCCCGCTGCCCGTCGGCGACCCGCCCGGCGTCGCCGCGCCACGCGGTCAGGGCCGGCTGGACCAGCGCCCGGCCGAAGGAGAAGGTCAGCGGCCACGGAGTCTTGATCTTCCGCAGCGCCGCCAGGTTGGTGGCCGCGGCGTCCGGGCTCTGCCCGCCGGACAGGAACGCGATCCCGGCGGTCTGCTCGGGCACGACGTCCTTGAACGCGTCCACCGTCCGGGCCGCGATCTCATGCGGGCCCGTGGCCTGTCCGGACTCCGTGCCCGGGACGACCATGTTCGGCTTCAGCACGATCGCGTCCAGCGCCACCTCGTAGTCCCGCAGTTCGGAGAAGAGGGTGAGGCCGACCGCCGCCGTGACAGCCGAGCACTGGTCCAGGGTGTGCGGGCCGTCCATGAGGACCTCGGGCTCGACGATCGGGACGATCCCGGCCTCGTGGCACAGGCAGGCGTAGCGCGCCAGGGCGTGGGTGTCCGCCCGGACCGAGCGCCACGACGGCACGCCGTCGCCGATCCGGAACACCGCCCGCCACTTGGCGAACGCGGCGCCGAGGCCCGCGTACTCGGTGAGCCGTTCCCGGAGCCCGTCCAGTCCTTCGGTCACCGTCTCGCCGGGCGCCCCGGCCAGGGGCCTGGCCCCGGTGTCGACCTTGATGCCGGCCAGCAGCCCGAGGTCCGCCATCGCCTCCGGGAAGGCCCGGCCGTCACGGAGCCGCTGCCGGAAGGTCTCGTCGCAGAGAATGACGCCGCTGGCCCCCTCGTTCAGGCCGGGCGTCGTGACCAGCATTTCCCGGTAGGCGCGGCGGTTCTCCTCCGCGGCCGGGATCCCGGCCGCGGTCAGCCGCTTGTTCATCGTGGAGATGCTCTCGTCGGCCGCGAGAATGCCCCGGTCCGACCGGACCAGGGTCGCCGCGGTCTTCGTCATGTCCTTCATTACGGGCACACTCCCTCGCACATTACGATCGTGAGCCCTGACCATAGAAAGCCCAGGTCCCGGCGGCATCCCCCGGCGGGTGGAGCGTCCGGGGGAATGTCGCCATTCCGCTGCGCCCCGAATTCGCCACCGGAATGATGGGGGGATCACAATCCTGTCGAAAGGTACATAGTGTCGACCCCGTTCACGGAACCCTCCCGGGACCGCTTCCAGGCCTGCGCTCAGCTGATGGAAGAACAGGCGGCTCACCTGGCCGAACTGGAACGGTGGGTCGGCGACCAGTGCCTGGATACCGACGGGATGACCGGGCTGCTGTCCCCGATGACCAGCCTGGTCCCGCGGGTAGCGCAGCCGGTGACCGCGAAACTCGGCGAGAGCCAGCGGGGCATGCACGACGTTCCCGGGACAATCACGCTCGGCGGCGACGGCTCCTACCCCGCGCCGCTCCCCCGCTTCCCGGACATCAAGTCCCTTCACCTGCCGCAGGTCGGCGGCTTCGCCGATGAGCCGGTGAAGCTCGCTTCCCCGGGAGGCGCCGAGGAGGACGCGCACAAGAACATGCGCGACAACCTGCTGGCGCTGCAGGCGTCCCTGGGCAACGGGCCGCTGGGCGTCGCCGAGAAGGCCTTCCGGGTATGCACCGGGCAGGACCTGATCGCCTTGCTGGTCCACCCGCTGCTCGGCGAGTACGGGCGGCTGAAGTACCTGCACGAGGCGTACGACGAACTGGCCGCCGGGACCTATACGGTCGCCGCCACGGTGCGGAAAGGCTCGTGGGCCCTGGCCGACGAGTGGACCGGGGACGCCGCCGTCGGCTTCAGCTCCTACATGTTCCGCTGGGGCATGGGCATCGGCGGCATCGGGGACGCCGCGACGGTGATCTCCAAGGCCTACCGTGACGCCTACGAGGCGGTCATGCCCCTGCTGGACACGGCCCTGATCGCGATCAACGACCTGGCCAAGAAGGAACTGCGGGAGCTCGCCGCCCTCGCGGCCGGCGACGCGGCGACCATGCTGTTCGGCGGCCCGGCGAACCTGGTCGCTGACCTCGTCGCCCTGGTGAACACCGCCTACCGGGTCTACGAGACCATCCGGCTCGTCATCCTGGGGACCCACTCGATCCAGAAGATCTTCCACGAGATCTCGAAGGTGATCAGGGACGTCCACACGGCGGTGGACAAGGTCATCCACTACGCCAGTCAGCCGGTGCAGAGCGTCAGGGAACTGATCGACCACCTGGAGGAGCGGGGCTTCGAATTCGAGAAGAACGCTGTCTGGGTACCGGCCCTGGGCGTCGCCCGGATCACGATGCTGCCCTCCTCCTCCAGCGAGGCGGGGCCTGGCGCCGAGGCGCCTTCCGATGACCGGGACGAGAACCCGGACAGCGCTCCGGTCGATGACCAGTCGCCCGAGCACCACCGGATCGCCAGCCGTATCTACGACCACCTGAAGGCGGGCGGCGAGGTCTCGGAGGTCCGCGACCTCATCGCCGACCTGACCCGCACCCTCAGCGGGCACGCGCGTGCCGGGGATGAGCCCGCCCCGGCGGTCAGCGGAGCGTGATGACGTTGCCCGTGATCAGGGCGGCGGCGTCGGACGCGAGGTAGGCGATGACGTCCGCGACTTCGTCCGGGCTGGAGACGTGGACCAGCGCGGGGCTCTTGTCGACGAATTCCCGGACCGCGTCGGTGACCCAGCCGGTGTCGGTGACCGGCGGGTGCACCATGTTCGCGGTGATGCCGTGCGGGGCCAGTTCGACGGACGCGGACATCGTGTAGTTCTCCTGGGCCGCCTTGGCCGCGCCGTAGGACACCTCTTCGGGGAAGCCCAGTTCCGCGGCGGAGGTGAGGCCGACGATCCGGCCCCAGGTTCCGCCGCGCGCGATGTGCCGGCGCGCGAACTCGGCGATCAGCAGGGCCGCGCCCAGCGCGTCCACGCCGAACTGCTGCCGCCACCCCTCGGCGCTCACCGGGGCCAGGGCCCGTCCCAGCCGGTCGGCGGAGGAGGACGCGGCGAAGCTGTCGGCCAGCCAGCCGGTCGCGTTGTTGACCAGCACGTCGACCGGGCCGAACGCGCGCTCGGCGGCGTCGAAGAGCGCGGCGGGCGCCGACGGGTCCGTCAGGTCCGCTTCCGCGTCGGCCGCCCGGCCTCCCGCGGCGGTGATCTCCGAGACGACGGCCGCTCCGGTCAGCGCCCGGTTGTCCCGGTAGGCCTGCGGCGTTCCCGGGTCGTCCGGGTCGTCGACCCGGTACCAGGCGCACAGCACCGCGTCCCCGCGCCGGGCCAGCGCTTTCGCGACCGCCGCCCCGATCCCGTGGTTGGCCCCGGTCACGATCGCTGTGTGCCTCACGCTGATGTCCTCCCTCGCCGTGGAATCATGGTCCCATGGGTCCCGTTGCCAAGCTGCAGGCGCTCGTCGCCATTCCCACCGTGTCGTACGCGGAGCCGGGGCGCACCGACGCCGACGCGTTCCAGCGGCTGCGCAAGACGATGGCGGAACTGTGGCCGCGGGTCCACGCGCTGGAGATCACCGGCGCCGGGGAGCACGGGATGCTCATCCGGTGGCCGGGGCGGTCGGCGGACAAGCCGGTCGTGCTGATGGCCCACCTTGACGTGGTCCCGGTCGTGAGCGGCGACTGGACGCATGATCCGTTCGGCGCGCGGATCGCGGACGGGTCCGTCTGGGGGCGGGGCACCCTGGACGACAAGGGATGCGTCGCCGCGATCTGCGAGGCCGACGAGGAGCTGATCGGCGACGGCGTCACGCCGGCGCAGGACGTGTGGCTGTCGTTCGGCTCCGATGAGGAGGTGGGCGGGAACGCCGCCCGGGAAGCCGTACGGGTCCTCCGGAACCGGAACGTCCGGCCGTGGCTGGTTCTCGACGAGGGCGGCGCGGTCGCCCACGACGCGTTCCCCACGGTGTCGGCGGCGATCGGGGTGGTCGGCGTCGCGGAGAAGGGGTCCACGTCGCTGCGCCTGTCCGCGACCGGGGACGGCGGCCATGCCTCCACCCCGGTGCGGAACGGGCCGGCCGTCCGCCTGGCCCGGGCGCTGGCCCGGCTGGACGACGCTCCGATGCCGCCGCGACTGCCCGCGCCGACCCTGGAACTGTTCCGGCGGCTGGCGCCGCACGCGGCGGCTCCGCTGCGGATCCTGCTGGGCAACGCGGAGCGGATCTCACCAGCCGCGAGCCGGCTGCTGGCCCTGGCCGGGCCGGAGGCGGCGGCGCTGGCCCGGACCACGGTCGCGGTCACCACCCTCGAGGGCTCCCCCGCGCTGAACGTGATCCCGGCCGCGGCGAAGGCGGGTGTGAACGTGCGGATCCTGCCGGGCGACAGCGTCGCCTCGGTGCTGAAGCATGTCCGCGCCGCCATCCGCGACAAGGCGGTGGCGATCGAGGTCGTCGAGGAGGGCGAGCCGAGCCCGGTCTCCCGCTATGACGACGCCCCGTTCGCCCTGGTCACCGACGTGATCTCCGAGGTCTTCCCGGACGTCGTCCCGGCCCCGTACGTGGTGCTGGCCGCGACGGACTCCCGGTTCTTCCACGCGATCAGCGACCACGTGTACCGATTCGCGCCGTTCCGGATGACCCGGGCCCAGCGGGCCACGATCCACGCCGCCGACGAGCACATCCGGGTCGAGGACTTCCTGAGCGGCATCGCCTGGTACCGGAGGCTGCTGGAGAAGCTTCCAGGCTGAGGGGCAAGGCCTATCCGTTCGGGATAGCGCGTTCGGTCTGGGCCAGCGCCCGGACCTGATCCTTGGCGACCTTGCCGTTGGGCGTCAGCGGCAGCGCGCCGGTGAAGACGACATGGCGGGGGCGCTTGAACGCGGAGACGCGTTCGCGCGCGTAGGCGATCAGGTCCTCCTCGGCCGGAGCCTGCCCGGAGACCGGGACGACGACGGCGCAGATGGCCTCGCCCCAGTAGGGGTCCGGGAGGCCGACGACGGCGACCTGGTCGACGCCGGGGTGAGTGGACAGCGCGTCCTCGACCTCGCGGGAGGAGACGTTCTCGCCGCCGGTGATGATCACGTCCTTGGCCCGGTCGATGATCGTGAGCCGGCCGTCGGGGGCGAGGTGGCCGATGTCGCCGGTGTGCAGCCAGCCGTCGCTGATGGCGTCCGGGACACCCCAGTACCCGGCCATGACCTGGTCACCGCGGACGAGGATCTCCCCGGTCTCGTCCAGCAGCCGGATCTCCGCCCGGCTGTGCGGGTACCCGGCGGTGCGCAGGATCTCCGGGTCGCCGGACCGGTGGTCGGCCGGGCCGAGGAACGTCACGTTCCCGCCGGTCTCGGTCATGCCGTAGCCCTGGTGGAAGTCGACGCCGAGGCACCGGGTCGCCCGGTCCAGGAGGTCGGCGCTGATGGCCGCCGACCCGTAGGCGATGGATTTCAGCGTGGGCATCTCGTCGCCGGCGTCCTCAAGGCGGCTCAGCAGTGAGTGGAGCATCGTCGGAGCCAGTGAGCAGGACGTCACGCCGTGAGCGTTGACCGCGGCCACGAACTCGCCGGGACGGAAGCGGTCCATGAGGACGACGCCTGATCCAGTGGAGTGCTGGACCAGGATGTTGTAGCCGGAGACGTGGCACATCGGGAACGGGAACGCGTAGGTGCCGTGCTCGGGCACCTGGCGGCCCTCCACTGATCCCCGCACGGCGGCCAGCAGGGTCCGGTGGGTATGCAGGACGCCCTTGGGGGTGCCGGTGGAGCCGCTGGTGAACACGAGCCAGGCGTGGTCGTCTGGGTCCGATTCCGGGCCAGCGTACGGCGCGTGCGCGACCGCCTCGCTGGCCCATTCCGGGGAGCCGAAGGCGACCGTGTCCAGGCTCCCGGGAAGTTCATCCAGGTAGCGTGCGTCCCCGGCCACAATCCGCGGATCGGCCGCGGCGATGACGGCGGCCTGCTCGGCGGGACTGAGACGCTGGTTGACCAGGGCGAGGATCCGGCCCGCCCGGGGCACGGCGTAGTAGAGCTGAACGTAGGCCAGGCTGTTGTCCGCCACGACCGCGACCCGGTCACCAGGCTCAGTGCGCTCAGCGAGCCACCCCGCGATCGACGCGGTCTGCTGATCGAGTTCGGCGAACGTGGCAGTGGCACCGTCCGGCGACACCACGGCCCGCCGGTCACCGTGCTGAAGAAGTTCGTGCAGTCGCCGTGCCCGTTCTGTCATGAGTCAACACGGTATCCCGTCAGTGCGCTGGAGGGGCCGGGAGCCCGCCGCGGAGCAGCGCGCGCACCGGCTGCCTGGGCACCCCTTGACAGCGATGGCAGCCTCCAAGAAGCTGCTCAGTCATTGACCGAACGATCAGTCTGCTGATGTCGTTGAGCCGCACCGTCGAGGAGCCAAGCGCATGACCACCATCGAGACCGATGTCCTCATCGCCGGGTCCGGGCCCGCGGGCGCGACCGCCGCCGTGCTGCTTTCCACGCAGGGCATCGGGAACATCATGCTGAACCGACACGGCAGCGTGGCGAACAGCCCCCGGGCACACATCACCAACCAGCGCACGATGGAGATCCTGCGCGACCTCGGCCTCGAGGACCAGGCGAAAGCCTGGGCGATGGAGCAGCCGATGATGGGGACCACCGTCTGGGTCTCCAGCCTGGCCGGCCTGGAGTTCGGCCGTCTGCAGGCCTGGTACACCCACCCGGAGTGGAAGGGGCAGCACGATCTGGCCTCCGCCACCGCGATCTGCGACCTCCCGCAGGACCGTCTTGAGCCGATCCTGGTCACCGCGGCCGGACTGCGGGGCACGACGCAGTTGCTGAACACGGAACTGCTCACCTTCACCCAAGACTCCGGCGGCGTGACCGCGCAGGTGCGCGACCGGGTCACGGGCAACTCCTACGAGATCCGCGCCAGGTACCTCATCGGCGCCGACGGCGGGCGGTCCACCGTCGTCGAGCAGCTCGGCCTCCCGCTGGAGGGCGAGACGCGCGAGGGCGGGAACGTCAACGTGGTGTTCAAGGCCGATCTCAGCCATCTGGTCGCCCACCGCCCGGCCGACATGTTCTGGATGATCCAGCCCGGCACCGGTCACGGTGGCCTGGGCCTCGGCGTGATCCGGATGATCCAGCCGTACAAGCGCTTCATGGCCACCTGGGGCTACGACCCCGCGGAGGGTACCCCGGAGCTCACCGACGAATACGGCACCCAGATCGCGCACCAGCTGATCGGAGACGACACCGTGCCGGTGGAGATCGAGTCGGTGTCAATCTGGTCGGTCAACCACGTAAACGTGACCGACAACATGGCGGGCCGGGTTTTCGTCGCCGGCGACGCCGCTCACCGGCACTCGCCGATGCACGGCCTGGGTTCCAACACCTCCATCCAGGACAGCTTCAACCTCGCCTGGAAAATCGCTTACGTGATCAAGGGCCTCGCCGGCCCCGAACTGCTGGAAACCTACCGCGCCGAGCGCGTGCCGGTCGCCCGCAAACTGGTCGACCGGGTCCGCCGCACCTTTGACGTGATACCGCCGATGTTGACCGCACTGCGCCTGCCGCCCCCCGTCGGCAAGGCAGCCTATGATGCCGCCCTCGCCGCCATCGGGGGACCTACCAAGGAGAACGCCTCCCAGCGCAAGGAACTCGCGGACGCGGTGCTCGGCACGTTGCCCATCTTCCACACTCACGGCATGGAGATGAACCAGTTCTACGACTCCGCCGCGGTTGTCACCGACGGCCAGCCGGCCCCGCAGCCGGAGAAGGACCCCGAGTTCTGGTATTTCCCGTCCACCTTCCCCGGTCATCATCTCATCCACGTGTGGCTGACCAAGGACCAGCGCAAGGCGCCGCTGATCGACCTGGTCGGCAAGGGCCGGTTCTCCGTCTTGACCGGCCCTTCGGGAGGGGAGGCATGGAAGGCTGCCGCGGCGCTGGCCCGCGATAAGCTCGGCCTTGAGGTGACGGTGCGTTCCATCGGCCTCGGCGGCGACTACCAGGACACCTACGGCACCTTCGGCCGTCACGCTGGCATCGCCGAAGACGGTGCCCTGCTCGTGCGTCCCGACCACATCATCGGCTGGCGGGCGCCGGACTCCACGCAGGCTGGGCGTCTCACTGACGTGCTGCGGCGACTGCTCGCCCGCTGAGCCAGAGCCCGGCAGCGAAAAGGGCCGTCCCGCTCATCGGCGGGACGACCCGAGCCGCGGTCCAGTGACCGCTATGACCGAAGGTCAGACTGGCGAACGTCGGGCCTCATGATGGACCGCTCGCCGGATGTCCGAACGCGAATCACTTGTAGCGGTAGACGATGCGTCCCTGCGTCCAGTCCGCCGGGCTAATCTCCATCCGGACGCGATCGTCCTGGATTACGCGGATGTGGTTTCTCGTCATCCGTCCCGACATCCTCGCCAGGACCTCGTGCCCGTTCTCAAGTACCACGGTGTAGAAACCGTGCCCGCGCATCCGGGTGACGGTGCCCTCGGTCTCGATGAAGTCAGTTCTCGGCATGACGCATCACTCCTCGGTAGATGGCGGAGATCTCGCCCTCAGTCATGTCGCGCTTCGGCATATAGGCGATCCTCCTCACTGTTCTGGCTGCGGCGCCGCAACTCTTGCGGCGTGAACGCGCCCGTCACTGGCGGCTCCTCAGCGGCGGACCGTTCTCCGGCAGCTTGGTCTCGTTACAGGCATAGCGGCGTATCACGCGGGGAACGCATTGTCCCGGAGCCAACGGCACATTCCCGCGTCTCGGCATTTCGGCCGAGCAGCTTCTCGTGGCGTGCTGGGGTCACTGCCAGTCGCAGAGATCGAAGACCTGCGCCCTAAGGTAAGCGCGCCGACGGCCTCCAATGTTCCCGATTGGACCCGGGTGTTTGCCCGCGCTCTCCTCACGTGATGTCAGCCCGCCGTTCGCCACAGAAGTCAAAAGTGTACCTACGTATCCTACTCGGCTTCCGTTTCCGCTTCTCCATCGCCCCGCGTTTTCCCCTAGGTCCAGGCCAATTCGGCCGATCACGCGCCGACGGCGCTAACTGCCGGCGCCGAGCAGACCGGCAAGACTGGCCAGTACCGCGTTGCTTTCCCTGTCGGCGGCCGACAGGCCGAGAAAGCCAGAGTAACCGTGGATCATGCCCGCACCGGGCAGGTGCTTCACCGGGGTCCCGGCTGACCGCAGTCGCTCGGCGTACGCGATGCCCTCATCGCGGAGCGGGTCGAACTCCGCGGTCGCGACGATGGCCGGCGGCAGGCCTGCGAGCGCCGGATGGCGGATCAGGTCCGCCAGCGGGTCTGCTCTATGCGCCGGTGATGGCAAATAGTGGCAGTAGAACCATGCCATGTCGTCCTTGGTCAGGAAGTACCCGCTGCCATTCTGCGACATGGAGGGCATGCTCATGCTCGGATCGGTGGCCGGGTACAGGAGCACTTGGGCACTCAGTGAGGGGCCACCTTCGTCTCTGGCCCCGGATTGCCGCCGCGGCGGCCAGGCTCGCGCCCGCGCTGTCCCCCATCACCGCATGGCGTCTGCCCGGATGCTGGCTGGCCGACCACCGGAGCGCGAGCATGACACTGTCGAGAGGCCCCGGATGCGGATGCTCAGGGGCCAGTCGGTAGTCGACGGCCACCACAACGGCCCCGGTCGCCTCTGCCGCCCTCCGGCAGATTGCGTCGTGCGTGTCCAGGTCTCCCAGGACCCAGCCGCCGCCATGCAGGTAGGTGATGACGCAGTTGCCCTGATCGTTCACGGGCACGAACGAGCGGAGCCCGATGGAGCCGCCCGGATCGCTCAGCTCGCTCGTCTCGACGGCGCGCATGGGGACTATCGTGCCCGGGCTGGAGCGCCGGGCAAGGGCCAGGAGCCGGTAATGCTCCCTGCTCTCCGCCGCCGTCTCGCGAACGAGCGGGAGGGATCCCTGGGCGTCCAGCCGCTCAAGCAGGGCCCGGATCTCAGGATCTACCGGCATTGCGTGTCCTCCTCGTTGATGACTGCGCCGGGCCCGTCCACGCCCGTCACGCCCGGACCGTGCCCCGGGCGCTCACCGGAACCGGAACCCCTCGTACTCGCGCGCGGACACGTCATCGCAGATCCGCGCGTAGGCCGCGAAGCCACCCGCGTACGGCATGAACACCCGCGGCTTGCCGGGGATATTCGCGCCGAGATACCAGGAGCTTGCCGCCGAGGGAAGCAGCGTTCGGTCCGCCGCTTCGCGCACAGCGTCGGCCCACTTCGCCTCGGCTTCCTCGCTCGCTTCGACGACCTCGTAGGCGCGTGCGCGCATGAAGCTGAGGCAGTCGCTGATCCAGTCGACGTGCTGCTCGATTGCCGTCGGCATGTTCACCAGCACGGACGGGCTGCCCGGACCTGTCATCGTGAACATGTTGGGGAACCCGGCCACCTGGAGCCCCAGGAACGACTTCGGCCCTTCACGCCAGCGGTCCCGAAGCGAGGCTCCGCCAGCCGTACGGATGTCCATGTTCAGCAACGGGCCCGTCATCGCGTCAAAGCCCGTCGCGAAGACGATCGCGTCCAGTTCGTGCTCCGACGACGTCGTCCGCAGGCCGTGCTCGGTGATCTCGGTGATCGGAGATCTCTTCAAGTCGACCAGCGTGACGTTGGGGCGGTTGTAGGTCTCGAAGTAATTCGTGTCGATCGGCGGGCGCTTGGTCGCGAACCCGTGGTCTTTCGGGACCAGTGCCTCCGCCGTCTCCGGGTCCTTCACGACCTGCCGGATCTTCGAACGGAGGAAGTCCGATGCCGTTTCGTTCGCCGCCCGGTCGCTCAGCAGGTCGCGGTAGGCGGCCCGGAATCTCAGGGTGCCGGTGCTCCAGGCCTGCTCGTAGACCGACCTGCGCTCGGCCTCCGAGACCGCGAGCGCCGACTGATCCCGGATCTTGTACGGGTGGCCGTTGGTGGTCGAGCGCTGCAGTGCCCGGATGGCGGGATAGTCCGCCTTGATCGCGTCGGATTCCTCCGCCGCGAGAGGCCGGTTGCGTGCCGGGATACTGTAGTTGGCGGTGCGCTGGAACACCGTCAGGTGCCCCGCGGTCCGCGCCAGTAGCGGTATGGCCTGAATTCCCGTCGATCCCGTGCCAATCACCCCCACCCGTTTGCCGCGGAAAGACACTTCCCGGGGCCAGGAAGCCGTATGGCAGAGATCGCCTGCGAACTTCTCAATTCCGTCGATGTGCGGGACATTCGCGCTCGACAGGCAGCCCACAGCCGTAATGAGGAACTGCGCGCTGTACGCGGCGCCACCAGTGGTCCGCACCTTCCAGGTATTCGCGTCCCGGTCGAATTCGGCACCAGCGACCCGGGTCTCGAAAACGATCCCGTCCCGGAGGCTGAACTTGTCGGTGACGTAGTTCAGGTACGAAAGGATCTCCGACGAGCCGGCGAAACGCTCGGACCACGTCCACTCGTTCTGGAGTTCCTCGGAAAATGAGTACGAGTAGTAATAGCTCTCCGAGTCGCAGCGCGCGCCCGGGTAGCGGTTCCAGTACCAGGTGCCGCCGACGCCGCCCCCCGCCTCCAGCACCACCGCCGACAGTCCCATGGCCCGGAGCCTGTACAGCATGTACAAGCCGGCGAATCCCGCGCCGACGACGACAACGTCGAAACGGGCCGGTTCACCCGAAGTCGCCGGACCGGGCGAAGGCTCTCCCGAGATGGCAGGCACGTCGAGATCTGCCACGTCAACTCTCCGTTTCCGCAGTAGTGCCGGAAGTCCCGCTGAACTGGCCGACGCGGATATCATCGGACGAACGCAATAAATACTTGCATTTGAACGTGAAGCATCGGACGACGGTCGTTCCCACTCACTGTTGCGGGACAGCCCTGGATTCTCATCGGATTCCCTCTTCGTCGTCCAGTACGCGCGAACACATTGTGCGAACCAGATACGTAATCAATTTTAACAGCCCGCTTACTCCCGGGCAAGGGGACGGCCGGATAACCCAGGGTATCTCAACCTGGATCCGCCAATTAAAGCCCCTGACTCACAGGATAACTTAAAGGAAAAGTCGGCCCTGAAATGGGAAGATGAGAGTTATTCAGGCTTCCTGCGGACCCGTTCAACACTGCTGATCTCATGTTTCCCGCGGCAGCGCCGGGAGGCCCGCGATGGCCGCCGCGACCGGATACGGAAGGTACCGGGGATGGACCAGCAGGCCCCGCGCCAGCCGGGCGACCCTGGGCCGGAGCGGGGCCAGCATGGCCACCGCGTACGTCCAGGCCGCGGCCTCGTTCCCGGCGTAGCGGGCCCGGGCTTCCCGCCGGAACCGCCGCGCGTCACCGCCGTCGGCCTTCCAGCCCTTCAGGAAAGCCTCGGTCGCTACGTCATCTTCCGGAAGCGACCAGTCCCGGAGCCCCTCCGCGACCTGCCCCGCCGCGGCGATCACGAACGCGAACTCACCGCCGCCCGTGATCGCATGCACCCGCCCCGCACTGCCGCTTCCCGCCCGGATGCTCGCCGAGGAGAACCGCGCCCCGGCCGCCAGCGCCGCCACCGCGTGCCCGGCTTCATGCCATGCGGTCCGGACCGCCTCCCGCCGCGCCGGAATGTAGGATTCCGCGAACTGCCCGTCGTACCGCTGCCGCACCCACTCCTCGTGTACGACCGACTCGTCGTCGTACCGTTCCGTCCGCCTCAGCGCTTCCTCGACGGCCTCCAGCGTCCGCCGCTGCGCGGGTGTGAGCACGGGCTTGGGCGCACGCACTGCTGGAGGCGGGGTCACGACGCAACAATAACGGCCCCCTGGCTGCCCGGGCTCCGCGCTGTCTAGTCATCTCCAAGACGGGCAACAGCGGCATAACAATTCTCAATAAATCCCCACGAATCACCATCTGTCTTGCCAAACCGGGGACAGTTCCGCCTTCTCGGAGTACGCGTGATACGTACGGTGAATCAGTACAACCGAAAAGCCCATCAGGAAGGCAACGAAGCAACCATGGGAATGCTCGACGGCAAGGTCGCCCTCATCACTGGCGGTTCCCGGGGACAGGGCAGGGCACATGCCCTGACCTGCGCCCGGGAGGGTGCGGACGTGATTATCGTGGACATCGCCGACCAGATGTCCACCGTCCCCTACGCCATGGGCACGCAGAACGACCTGGACGAGACCGTCAAGCAGGTGGAGGCCCTAGACCGGCGAGCGCTCGCGGTCAAGGCCGACGTCCGCAACCAGCAGCAGCTTAACGAGGCAGTATCCCAGGGCATCGCGGAGCTCGGCAAGATCGACATCCTCATCGCCAACGCGGGCATCTGGACCCAGGCACCGTTCTGGGAGCTCACCGACGACCAGTGGGAGGAGATGGTCGGGGTCAACCTCACCGGCGTGTGGAAGTCGGCCAAGGCGGTCGCACCCCACATGATCGAGCGGGGCAGCGGGTCGATCGTCATTACCTCCTCGACAAACGGCTGGGAAGCCGGGGTGAATTACGCACACTATGTCGCGTCCAAGCACGGCGTCATCGGCCTGATGAAGAACATCGCGCTCGAACTGGCTCCGCACGGGATCCGCTGCAACTCGGTCAGCCCTGGCGCGATCAAGACGCCGATGAC
The DNA here is from genome assembly GCA_009784565.1 of Streptosporangiales bacterium. Taxonomy (GTDB): domain Bacteria; phylum Actinomycetota; class Actinomycetes; order Streptosporangiales; family Streptosporangiaceae; genus Trebonia. The sequence continues at coordinate 13,687 of WRBL01000084.1, forward strand.
CGACCACCAGCTTGCCTGGGACATGTTCGCCGGCCACGCCGGCGGCACCGAGGAGGAGATGCTTGAGGGAGGCCGTCATTTCACGGCTCTCAAGGACACCACGTTCATGGACCCGCAGGTCATCGCCGACGCCGCGCTCTACCTCAACTCCGACCTCGCGGCCAAGGTCACCGGCGTGACCATCCCCGTCGACGCCGGTCACCTGGTCCTCACTCCCTTCAACCTCGCCCCGGCCCGCTAACCGCGTCAGCGGCGGACTCCGGCATAGACAGGGGTAAAGACAACCGGCAGCGCCTCTAGCCCCCGCATGGTCGCCGTCGGTTTCCAGTTCAGCCGCTGTTCGCCGACCGCCAGCTGGACATCCGGGATCCGGTCGAGCAGTACCTCGATGGCCGTCCGGGCAATGACCTCGGCTATCTCGGGCGCCCCGACTGGACACGAATGCTCGCCGCACGCGAATGACATGTGCGCCCGGTTCGCGGAGCCGTTGCCGAAGGCGTCGGGCTGCACCTGGGGATCGGCGTTGGCCGCGCCGACGCCGATCCCCAGCATGTCGCCTTTGCGGATGCGCTGCCCTCCGAGCTCGCAGTCCTGGGTAGCCCACCGGCCCATCATTTGCTGAATGGGCGAGTCCTTCCACAGCACCTCGTTCAGCGCGCGGTCAACGCTGCTGCGGCCGCCTTGCAGCGTGAGGGAGAAATCGTCGTCCAGCAGCATCAGCCGCAGCGTGTTCCCGATCCAGTCGGCTGTCGGCTGCTGGCCGAGTGTGATCATCACGTACATGTCGACGCCGAGTTCCTCGTCCGAGAGAGCGGCCGGGTGGCTTACCAGCCGGGCGGTCAGCCCGCTCCGGCTGGTGCCGCGATGGTCCGCGATCAGCTGTCCCATTCGCTCCATGATCCGGCCGAACGCGTCGAGGGCGCCAGCGTCAGAGGTCGTGGTCGCCAGCAGGTCGGTGGCCATGCCGCCGACCTGAGACTCCGGCAGCCCGTAGAGCCGGGCCAGCACCCGGATCGGTATCTGGTTCGCGTACTGCTCGATGAGATCGGCTTTGCCCTCGGTCACGAACTCGTTGATGAGCTGGTCCGCCGTGCGCTCGCAGATCCGCGCCAGGTCCGTGTGGTCGGTGGCTTCGAGGGCGTCGCTGATCGCGTTGGCCCGCCGCGTATGCTCCGCGCCTTCGAAGAAGATGACCGCCGGGATCCACGACAGGATCGGCCGCATCGGCCAGTCATCCGGGATCTCGTCCCAGAGGTTCCAGCGACGGCTGTCCCGGCCGAAGATGCGCGGACTGCTCAGCACGTGGTGCACTTCGCGGTATCCGAGAACGACCCAGATCGGAACGTCCCCTTCGGTCAGGGCCGGGGCGACTGGGCCGTGCTCGGCCCTGATCCGGCGGTAAGTCCCGGCCGGGTCGACGGCGAATTCGGGGCCGTAAAGGCGTACGGCGTTAGCGTGCGAGGCGGGAATATGCATAGCGCGAAGCTACGGGTGCCGCGACCGCGCAACACACCATATAGACGGATATAGACGGACACCACGGTCGGGCGGGCGGCCAATCCTTGACGAAGGGTGCCGGCGTGGGACGCTGGGGGACGTAGCGACTCAAGGGAGAGCATTCATGCCCACGGTGGAAACCGTCCGGGGACCCGTCAGCACCGCGGACCTCGGCAACGTCCTCATGCACGAGCACGTCTTCGTCCTCGGCCCCGAGCTGCAGCAGAACTATCCCGGGTACCGGGGCGAGTGGGACGAGGACGCGCGCGTCGCGGACGCGGTCGCCAAACTGCGCGAGTGCGCCTCCCGCGGCATCACCACGATCGTCGACCCGACGGTCATCGGCCTGGGCCGGTACATCCCCCGGATCCAGCGGATCAACGAGCAGGTCAACCTCAACATCATCGCGGCCACCGGCGTGTACACCTATAACGACCTCCCGTTCCAGTTCATCCACGCCAGCGCCGGGCCGCCGGACGCGATGGCGGAACTGTTCGTGTCCGACATCCGCGACGGCATCGCCGGCACCGGGGTCAAGGCCGCGTTCCTCAAATGCGCGATCGAGGCGGCCGGGCTGACCCCGGGCGTGGAGCGGGTGATGCGGGCCGTCGGGCAGGCCTCCGCCGAGACCGGGCGGCCGGTCACCGTGCATACCAACGCGGCCACCGAGTCCGGGCTCGTCGCGCAGAAGGTGTTCCGCGAGGAGGGGGTGGACCTGTCGAAGGTGGTCATCGGGCACTCCGGGGACTCCACCGACCTCGGGTACCTCACGAAGCTCGCCGACGCGGGCTCCTACCTGGGCATGGACCGGTTCGGCCTGGACCGGATCCTGGGGACCGAACAGCGGGTCGACACCATCGTCGCGCTCGTCAAGGCGGGATATGCCGAACGGATCGTGCTTTCCCACGACTCGTCGTGCTACATCGACTGGTTCAGCGAGGAGACCCGGGACGCCGCCTTCCCGAACTGGAACTACACCCACATCAGCGACGACGTGCTGCCCGCGCTGCGCGCCCGGGGCGTGACCGACGACCAGATCGACACCATGCTGGCCGCCAACCCGCGCCGGTACTTCGAAGCATGAGCGTCACCGAGATCCCCCGGACTCAGAACCCGTTCCCGCGTACCGGCACCACCCCCCTGCCCGGCGGCGGCGCCCGCTACGACGACCTGCCCGCGACCCTCATCGAGATGCTGCGCCAACGGGTGTCCGAGACCCCGGACGCGGAGGCGGTCGCGGAGATCGGCGGCGGCCGGGTCACGTACCGGGAACTGTGGGACCGCGCGGCCCGGGTCTCCGGGGGCCTGCGCGCGGCGGGGGTCGACCGCGGTGACCGGGTGGCGATCCGGTATCCGGCCGGGCTGGACTGGGTCCTCGCGTTCTTCGGCACGCTCATGGCGGGCGGCGTCGCGGCGGCGGTGAACATCCGGCTGGCGCCGCCGGAACTGGCCGCGGTCCTGGACGTCACCGGGGCAGTCGCCGACCTGGCGCCCGGCACTCCCCTGCCGTCCGGTGACCCGTACGTAGCGGACGGCCTGGCCGCCGACGACGTCGCGGCGTTCTTCTACACCTCGGGCACGACGTCGGGCCCGAAGGCGGTGCCCACCACTCACCTGGCGTTCCTGACGAACGCGGAGAACCTGAAGCGGTCCCTGCGGGTCACCGAGGACTCCGACACGCCGCGCACCCTGATCTCGGTGCCCCTGTTCCACGTGACCGGCTGCAACTCGCAACTGCTCGCGGCGCTGCACGCGGGCGGATCGGCCGTCATCATGCCGCACCTGGACGTGGCCGGGCTGATCACGGCGATCACCGCCGAGCGCGTCAACTGGATCACCTCCGTGCCCGCGATCTACTCCCTGCTGTTCCGGCACCGGGACTTCGCGGCCGCCGACACCAGCGGCGTCCGCTGGGTCGGTTACGGGGGCGCGCCGATCGCCCCGTCGCTGGTGGCCGCCGTGCAGGGCGCGTTCCCGGCGGCGCAGGTCAAGAACGGCTACGGGATGACCGAGACGGCCTCACTGCTCACCGTGCTCCCGCACGAGGACGCGGTGGATCATGCCGACTCGGTCGGGTACGCGGTGCCGTCGGTGGACCTCGGGGTTCTTCCCTCAGGCGACGATCCGCGGGTCGGCGAACTGGTCGCCCGCGGGCCCAACGTGACGGCCGGGTACTGGGGCCGCCCCGAGGAGACCGAAGCGGCCTTCACGGACGGGTGGCTGCGCACCGGGGACGTGGTCCGCGTGGACGACGCCGGGCGCGTGCACCTGATCGACCGGGCGAAGGACATCATCAACCGCGGCGGCGAGAACGTCTCCAGCGTGGAGGTCGAGGCGGCGCTCCTGGCCGCGCCGGGGGTCGAGGACGCCGCCGTCATCGCCGTCCCGGACGAGGTGATGGGCGAGAAGGTCGGCGCGGTCCTCGTCGGCGGGGACGGGCTCGACGTGGACGCGGTGATCGCCTGGTGCCGGGACCGGCTGGCCGACTACAAGGTGCCTCAGTATGCCACGGTCACCGGCGAGCCGTTGCCGCGGAACGCCGGCGGAAAGCTCCTCAAGGCCCGCCTTCGCCAGACCGTCCGGTGGGGCCCGCCGCTGCGCCGGTAACCTCGTCGAGTGGATGTCGCTATCCGGCCGGCAATCGAGGCGGACCTGCCCGCCGTCGCGGAGATCTTCGGGCACTACGTGCGGGAAAGCGTGGTCACGTTCGAGACGGTGCCGCCGTCACAGGCGTACTGGCGCACGTTCCGGTCCGGCCTGGACGACCGGGGGCTGCCGTTCCTGGTCTGCCGCCGCGGCGAGGAGGTCGTGGGCTACGCGTACGCCGCGCCGTGGCGGCCCAAGCCCGCCTACCGGTCCACTGCCGAGTCCACTGTTTACCTGGCGCCGGGCCGCACCGGCCAGGGCCTCGGGCGCCGGCTGCTGACCGCGTTGCAGCAGTCCTGCCGCAAGGCCGAGGTCGAGCAGATGATCGCCGTGATCGCGGACAGCGGCGATCCGGCGTCGGCGGCGCTGCACCGGGCCTGCGGGTTCACGGAAGCGGGACGCCTGCGCGGCGTGGGGCACAAGCACGGCCGGGTTCTGGACACCATCCTGATGCAATGCGACCTGGCCTCGCTGAACGGGGCGGCGTGACCGCCACCAGCGCTCAGTTGCGCCGGGCTCTGATCGCCCTGTGCGTCACGGAGATCACCAGCTGGGGAACTCTCTACTATTCACTGCCCGCCATGACGGCCCCGCTGAGCCGCAGCACCGGCTGGCCGGTCACGGTCATCACGGGCGCCTTCTCCGCCGGCCTCGTAGTCTCGGCCATCGCGGGCATCGGGGTCGGACGGCTGCTGGACCGTTTCGGGCCCCGGGTCGTCATGAGCACCGGTTCGGTAGCCGGGACGGTGTCCCTGCTCGCGATCGGGGCGGCGCCGTCGGTTCCCTGGTTCATCGCCGCCTGGATCCTGGCCGGGCTGGCGCAGTCGGCGCTGCTGTACCCGCCGGCCTTCGCGGCCCTCACCCGCTGGTACGGGCCACGGCGGGTCCGGGCGCTGACCGCGGTGTCCCTGGTCGCAGGGCTGGCCAGTACCGTCTTCGCCCCCTTGACCGCGTTCGCAGTCGCGCGGGCCGGATGGCGGGCGACCGACATGATCCTCGCCGGAATCCTGCTCGTGGTGACGCTCCCGCTGCACATCGGCCTGCTGACGGCGCCGTGGCCCGCGGCTTCCGCTGGCGATTCCGCCGGGGAGGCGGTTCCTTCCGCCGGAGTGGTACGCGACGTGCTGCGACGGCCTTCCTTCACGGCTCTTGCAGTCGCCATGGTGCTGGGCGCGTTCGGCCTCTACGCGGCTACGGTTGACCTGCCCGCGCTGCTGACCAGCGGCGGAACCAGTAACGGGGTCGCGGCGCTGGCCCTGGGCCTGGTCGGGGTCGGGCAGGTCTGCGGGCGGCTCGGTTACGGGCAGCTCTCCCGGCGAACCACCGCCACCGCCCGGACATGCGCCATCCTGGGTGTCGGCGCGGTGACCGTCGCCGGGCTGGGCCTCGCCACCCCCGTTATCCCGGCGGTGCTGGCCGTGACGATCCTGGCCGGCGCGGCCCGGGGGAACTACACCCTGATCCAGGCGACCGCGGTGAGCGACCGCTGGGGCACCCGGATGTTCGGGACGATCAACGGGATCTTCCTCGCCCCGGTCACGGCGGCGATCGCTCTCGCTCCCGTCGGCGGCACCCTGCTCATGGAGTGGACCGGGGTCCCGCTGGAGGTGCTTCTCCTCCTGGCCGGGGTCGTCGCGGCGGGCGCTGTCATCGCGCTGGCGGCCCGGCCCTCCCGGGAGTACAGTCTCGCCGGTGATAGACAAAGTCGCGTGGATTCATCTCGTTGACGGGAAGGTGCTCAGCACCCGGTCCAAGGGCAAGGACACGTACTACCTGCCCGGCGGCAAGCGCGAGTCCGGGGAGAGCGACCTGGACACCCTCGAGCG
>WRBL01000085.1 GCA_009784565.1 Streptosporangiales bacterium
GACGGCCAGCCAGCCGCCCTCGCCGGACGGGGCGGGCGGGGTGAAGGCCGCGCGGCGGCGGTCGAGTTCGGCCGGGTCGACGTCCAGGTCCAGGGTCTGCCGGTCTAGGTCGATGGTGATCGGGTCGCCGTCGCGGACCAGGCCCAGCGGGCCGCCCAGGGCGGCTTCGGGGAATACCTCGCCGACGACGATGCCGGTGTTGACCAGGCCGGACATCTGGCCGTCGGTGATCACCGCGCATGTGCCGCCGAGTCCGGCGCCGTCGAGGGCGAAGATGAACGCCGAGGTCAGGCCCATGCCAGGGCCGCCGCGCAGGCCGATCCCGGCCAGGCACACCACCTCGCCCGCCTGGATCTCGCCGGCCTTCAGCCCGGCGAGGGCCGAATCCCGGGAGCCGTAGACCCGGGCCGGGCCGCTGAACCGGCGGGGCCGGGTGTCGTCGACCGCGAGCTTGATGACGCCGCCGCCCAGGGATCCGCGCAGCACGCAGATCGTGGGATGCGACGCGAACGGGTCGGCGGCGGGGCGGATCACCGACGGGTCGCGCACGACGGCGCTGGAGGCGATCTCCCCGATCGTGCGGCCGTCGGCCGTCGGAGTATCACCAGAGATCAGCGAGCCGAGCTGGCGCAGGATCGCGGACGTGCCGCCGGCCGCGTCCAGGTCCTCGATACGGTGCTCCCCGTTGGGCCGGATCGCGGTGATCAGCGGCACTGACGGGGCCAGCCGCTCGAACAGCCCCCAGATGTCGACCTCCCTGCCGGCCTCGGCGGCGATCGCCCGCAGGTGCTTCATCGTGTTGATCGACCCGCTGACCGCGAGCATGACGGTGACCGCGTTGGCGAACGCGTCGGAGGTGAGGATGTCGCGGGGGCGGGGACCCCCGTCCAGCACCATCGGCACGATCCGCGCGCCGGCCCGGCGGACGGCGTCCCACATGCCGTCGCTGTTGGCCGCGACCGGCGTGGTGCCGGGCAGCGCCATGCCCAGGGTCTCGCACAGCAGGGCCATCGAGTTGGCGGTGCCCATGCCCGCGCACACGCCCGGCCCCTTGATCGCGCTCTCGCTCATCGAACGCAGCTCGTCCGCCGAGATCCGCCCGGCGGCGGCGTGCCCGGCCTGCAGGAACACCTCTTCAATGTCGAACGGCGACCCCCGGTAGACCCCGCACGCCTGGTAGCCGCACGGGATGACGATGGCGGGGATGTTGAGCCGGGCGGCGGCCATCAGCTGGCCGGGAACGGTCTTGTCGCAGGACGCGAGGCAGATCATGCCGTCCAGCTGCGCGCCTTCGACCGCGACCTCGATGTCGGCGGCGATCAGGTCGCGGGTGGGCAGGATGTAGCGTCCGTCGCGGCCCGCGCTGGTGATGAAGTCGCTGGGGGCGGCGGTGCGGACCTCGAACGCGAGCCCGCCCGCCTCGCGGACGGCGGACTTCAGCGGCGCGACGATCCCGTCCAGGTGCGCGAAGCAGGACGCCAGGTCCGAGGAGCTGTTCACGATCGCGATCTTGGGCTTGACCATGTCCTCGTCGCTGATGCCCATGGACAGCCACTGGGCGCGCCGGACGGCCCACCGGGACGTTCCCTCGGGAAGGTTGCTGCGCAGTTCTGTCATTCCGGCACTCCAAGCTGGGCTCCGTCGGACACCAGGCGCTCCCGCAGTTGCGCGTACTCGACCTCGCCGCAGGAGACACCCGCCTTCAGCGCGAGGTCGGCGGCCGTCCCGGCGGCCTGCCCCATCGCGAAGCACGGGCCGGACACGCGGGCGGCCGACTGCCCGCCCTGGGTCATGGACGCGCACCGCCCGGCCACGTACAGGTTGGCGACGCCCCGGGGGATGATCATCCGGAACGGGAGGTCGTTGACGCCCCGGCCGAACCGGTGGAACCGGATGTCGACGGTGCCGGCGACGTGCGCCTCCACAGGCCAGCCGTTGACCCCGATGGAGTCCTCGAAGACCCCGCAGTCCAGGACGTCGGATTCGCTCACCTGATACGAACCGACGATCCGCCGGGTTTCCCGGATGCCGACCTGCGGCGCGATGTCGACGATGTAGGACTCCTCGAACCCGGGCGTGGACGAGCGGATGAACCCGAACGCGTCCAGGATCTGCCGTCGTCCGGTGAGCTCGCCGTGGGTCAGCTGCCACACGTCGGTGCCGTCGACGGGGGAGCCGTCCGGGTTGGACAGCTGGGTCATGTTGGCCCGCCACTCGGCCGGATGCCGCTGCGGCCGCACGATCGGGCGCTTGCGCGGAAAGGTGTGCGTGCCCGCCGCCTCGGCCTCGTCCATCAGCCGGGAAACCGTCTTCCACGCCTCGCCGGCGCGTTCCGGGTCAACCCCGGCGATCCGGAACATCAGCGAGGGGAACAGCAGTTCCGGCGCCTTCTCGAACGCGGCCCCCGACCAGGCCGCCACGTCGCCGTCCCCGGAGCAGTCGATGAAGACCTGCCCCCGGATCGCGTGCCGCCCGGACTTGGACTCGGTGAAGACGGCGTCGATCCGCGTCCCGTCCGGCGAGAGCGAGACCCCGGTGACCAGCGCGTGGTACAGCAGCGTGGCCCCGGAGCCGGTCACGATCTCGTCGGCGGCGATCTTGTAGGCGGAGATGTCGAAGGCCTGCGCCATCACCTTGTCGCCGAGCGACAGGTGCGGCTCGCTCAGCCCGTCCAGGGAACGCAGCCGGGACAGGATGTCGTCGGCGATGCCGTGGATGACCTGCTGGTGAGCGCCATGGACCCTGGCGTGCAGCCCGCAGAACGTGGACAGCCCGCCGGCCGTTCCGGCCCCGCCGAGGTACCCGTACCGCTCGATCAGGATGACCGAGCGTCCGGTCCGGGCCGCGGCCGTCGCCGCGGTGATCCCGGCCGGGCCGCCGCCGATCACGACGACGTCGTATTCCCCGAGCACCTGGGTGTCGCGGGCGGGTTCGCGGATGACGCTCACGCGCTGGCCCCCTTCCGGGCAAGAACCTCGATCACGCCCTTGTCTCCGTCGACCCGCACCCGGTCCCCGGTGCTGATCGCCTCGGTGGGATCGGCGTCCAGCCCGGTCACGCACGGCACGTGCGACACCACGACCGACAGGGCGATCTTGGTGTTCATGACGTTGAAGACCATGGCGGCCGGCGCCGTGCCCTCCAGGCGGGCCAGGTGGATCACCCCGGACCAGCCCGAGGAGCCCTTCGCCGCCGGGAAGATCAGGATCTTCCCGGCGATGGACTGGCCGCACAGTTCGTGCCGGGACTCGATGACGGTGCCGGTGCGGGCGTCCAGCCCGCCCCAGCCCGCGATCGCCTGGGTCGTCACCAGGGCCTCGCCCTCGCACGCGCCGCCGCCGAGGCCCCGGCCGCGCAGTACCGTCACGACGTCGGAACTCATGACAGCGCCCCCCGCCAGCGGCCGGTGACCGCCGCGTCCACGCACTCGGCCGTGTCCCCGAACCAGCCCTGGACCTTCATGATCGCCGGGAGGTAGTGGGCCTGCTTGGCCGAGTCGGTGACGATCACCCGGGTTCCGTCCGGGACGAACCGCCCGATGGCCGGGCAGGTGTCGCTCATCAGGACGCCGCCCGCGGCCCGCAGCCGGTCGCCGTACCCGCTGCTCTCGGCCATCAGTCGGATGGCCCGGGGGGTGAACACCCACAGCGCCGTGCCGGGCGCGACCTTCCGGTCGCCCAGCAGGTCGCAGACGTCGCGGATCTGGTCCAGGCTCGCGTGCGGGCACCCGATCATGACCAGGTCGACGTCCGAGTCGTCGGCGGTCACGTTCAGGCGCGCGTAGGCGGCGGCTTTCTCGTCTTTCCCGTACCTAACGGAGAGGGGCTTCTCCCCGTCTCCCAGGGCCTGCTCCAGCGTCTGGGCCTCGGCGGTGACGCCCGGGATGTGGTACATCTCGACCCCGCCGGAGGTCGCGGCGGCCGCGCCGAAGTGCTTGAGCTTCACCAGGTTGGGCTGGCTCCGGATGCCGGTGATCACCGGGACGGTCTCGCCCGCGACCTTGCCGACGGCGTAGCCCAGCAGTCCCCAGTCCCGGTTGGTCTCCACGTCGACGTCCACCTCGACGTGGACGGTGGCGCGCCGGTTTTCCGGGAGGTGGTAGCCCCAGTACGGGATCTTGCCGGTGATCATCGCGGCCGCCGCGGACTCCCGGCCTTCCACGTTGGTCATCGCGCCGAGGATCGAGTTGATGTAGATGACGGCCGAGGACTCCATCCACGCGCAGTGCTCGCCGCGGGCCGGGACGTTCCCGACCTGGTAGGGGGTGCAGGTGTTCATCAGGTTGATGCCGTGGCGGCCGCTGTAGGACTCGCTGTCGACGATGGCGTCATGCACGGGCTCGGGGGTGCCCTGGGTCTTCCACTCGACTGTGTCCATCGGGGCGATGAGCTGGCAGCTGTGCGCCCGCATCCGGGGGATCTCGAACCCGCCGGGGCTGTCCAGGCTGATCTGGGCGAACACGTCGTCGGCCGTGCCGCCGGCGAGGCGGCGCTGGGCGGCGTTGAAGATGTTCGCCCCGCACACGTTGTCGGTGTCGACGAGGCGCTCGGCGCCGAGCACGTCGCCGTACCGGACCAGGAGGTCCATCGCGGCGGCGACGGCCGGGCCGTCGCCGCCGTCGAGCATCCGCTGCTCGTCGTCGGTCAGGTTCACGCGGTCCCTCCCTCCGCCGGGGCGGCCGCGGTGACCGGCGCCGGGGTGTCGGCGTTCAGGGTGCCGCCGGTGACGGTCTCCGGCCCGATCCAGGCCCCGATCGCGAACAGGATCCCGCCGATGGCGATGAGCGCGACCGGCGCGTACTGGTACGGCATGACGTGCTGCAGCAGGCCGAGCCAGACGCTGTAGAGCGAGGGCAGGATGAGGCTGAGCGTGTAGGCGGCCCCGTAGCCGGAGGACCGCACCCCTTGGAAGAACCGCTCGTTCAGGTAGGTGACGATGGTGCCCAGGGGCCCGTTGGCCAGGATCGAGGCGACGATGGCCAGGACGGAGATGGCGAGGAACGACGATCCGTTCTGGGCCAGCATGACCATGAACCCGAAGGCGAGGGACCCGGCGACGGCGGTCCCGATGGAGAGCCACAGCAGGACGCGCCGGCGCCCGACGCGCTGGCTGAGCGCGGCGAACCCGGCCATCGCGGACCCGGTGAAGACCGCCATGACGATCTCCAGCACCGAGACGTTGCCCGGGTCCTGGTGGAGCACCTGGATCAGCAGCCCGGGCAGGAAGGACACCAGCATCTGGGCCGCGAACCACATCCCGGTCATGAGCAGGAACACCTGCAGCAGCGGCTTGAACCCCGGCCCGGTGAAGAGCTCGACCAGCGGGGGGCGGCGGGTCTGGCGATCGGCCGCGAGGGCCTCGACGTCAACCTCGGGGACGCGGGCGTAGTAGAACAGGTACCCGATGCCCAGCAGCACGCCGAAGAAGAACGGCAGCCGCCAGCCCCATGAGGTGTAGGCGCTCGGCGCCATGGGCTCGAGCGCGACGAGCTGGACCAGGCTGATGAAGAAAATGGCGACCGCGGAGCCCGCGGCGATGATGCCGCCGACCGGCCCGCGCAGCCGCAGGGGGCTGCGCTCGATGGCCAGGGGGACCGGGCCCGCGTAGCCGCCGCCGAGGAACACCCCGTCGATGAACCGCAGGGCGATCAGCGCGATGATCGCGCCGGATCCCCAGGTGCTGTAGCCGGGCAGGCAGGCGATGAGCAGGGTGATGACGGTGAAGCCGATCCCGGCCATCATCGTGATCTTCTTGCGGCCTATCCGGTCGCCCAGGTTCCCGAAGATCAGGCCGCCGATGGGACGGGCCAGCAGCGTCACGGTGAAGACGACGCTGGTCATCGTCGCCTTCTCCGTCACCGGCATGGACGCCGGCTCGAAATAGTTCATCGCGGCCGGCAGGACGAGCGCCGGGACGTAAATGTCATAGCTGTCGATAATGAGGCTGACAATGCCTCCGATAACCGAGCGGCGGGCCGCCGGGCTCAGTGAACCATCGGTATCTCGCATAACGCGACCGTAGAGTCGCCGGTTATACCTGTAAAATAACCGTTTTGACTGGGAACTATTAGCGTGGTTTATAGCTGTGCCGGTTCACAGTTCCGCCGTCAGGGCCGCGAGTTCCGTTCGCAGCCACGCGTGCGCCGGGTCGGCGTCGAGGTCCTCGTGCCACCACAGGGTCTCCGCGATGGGCTCGGGCTCGCCGGGGCACGGGACCGCGACCAGGCCGAGCGGCCCGGCGAACTGGTCGGCCAGCCGCCGCTGCAGCAGTGCCACGCGCCCGGTCCCCGAGACCAGCGCCGGGACGGCCAGGTAGCTCTCGACCCCGATGGCGGTCTTGGGCCGGATGCCGAGCGCGGCCAGCTGCCGGGTGGCCGGCGGGGCCAGCGGCGAGTCCTGGCTCCGGTAGAACGGCAGCACCCAGCTCGCCCCGTTCAGGTCTGACACGGTGAGCGGGCCCGCCGAGGCCAGCGGGTGCCCGGCCGCCATGACGCACACCCACTCGTCGCGGAACAGTTCCGCGCTGCGGGTCATCGGCAGCGACCGCCACGGCTCGGGCGCCACGATGCCGTCCACCCACTGGATGAGGTGCGGCATCTCCAGCGCGAGTGCCTCCCGGGCCAGCCGGATGTGCAGCGACGCGTGCGGCGCGCGTTCCTCGAACAGCGCCGAGACGCGGTCCCCGAGGACGGCCACCGTGTAGTCGGCCATCATCAGGGTGAACTCCCGCCGGGCGGTCCCGGGGTCGAAGTCCTCGCCGGCCGAGAACAGCTGCTCGGCGGCCGCGCAGATCTCCTCGGCCTGCCGCCGCAGCTGGGCGGCGAGCGGCGACAGCACGTACCCGCGGCCGTCCCGGACCAGGAGCTCGTCGCCGAAGTGCCGGCGAAGGCGGGACAGGGCCGCGCTGACCGCGGGCTGGGTGACCCCGAGCCGATCCGCGGCCCGCGTTACGTTACGCTCGCGGATCAGCTCGCGCAGGACGAGGACCAGGTTAAGATCCAGGCTCGCCAGCTGGGCGGCCCGGCGTCTCATGCCGGACACGATAATCTCGCGGAGACCATACCGAAAGGGGCAGCAGGTGGCCGGGCCGGAAAAGTGCGTCGTAGCGGTGGTCGCGGAGTCGCCGGAGGAGGCGCCCCTGCCCGACCGGGTGGAGGGCTGCGAATTCCGCTTGATCAGCTCCGCTGAGCAGCTGGTGGCCGACGCGGCCGACGCGGACGTGGTGCTGTCCTGGCAGCCGCGCCTGGACTGGATCGAGCGGAACTGGGGCTGGAGCCCCCGGCTGCGATGGATCAACGCCGCCCACGCGGGCGTCGACCACCTGATGTTCCCCGGCCTGGTCCGCAGCGACGTGACCGTCACCAACGCCGGGGGGATTTTCAACGACTCCATCGCCGAGTACGTCCTGGGCCTGGCCCTGGCCGCCTGCGCGGACCTGCCGGCGACGCTGCGGCTGCAGGCCCGGCACGAGTGGCTCCACCGGGACACGCGGCGGCTGGCCGGCAGCGAGGTGCTCGTGCTGGGCGCCGGCGGAATCGGCCGGGCCGTCACCCGGCTGATGAACGCCGCCGGGACCCGGGCCCGGTGCCTGGCCCGGACCCGCCGCGAGGACTCCGAGTTCGGCGTCATCGGCGGGATAGACGAACTGCCCGCCCTGCTGCCCTCGGCGGACTTCGTCGTCCTCGCGCTGCCGTTCACTCCCCAGACCCGGCACATCCTCGGCCCGGCCGAGCTCGGCCTCATGCGCGGCGACGCCTGGCTGGTGAACGTCGGCCGCGGCGCCCTGGTCGACGAGCCGGCCCTCACCGGTGCCCTGATGGGCGGCCGGATCGGCGGCGCCGCCCTCGACGTGTTCGAGACCGAGCCGCTGCCGGCGGACTCGCCGCTGTGGGACCTGCCGAACGTCATCGTCTCCCCGCACATGTCCGGGGACGCGCGGGGCTGGGAGCGGGCGATGGCGGACCTGTTCCTGGACCAGCTGAAGCGGTACCGCGCCGGGGAACCGCTGGTCAACGTGGTCGACAAGAGCCTCGGTTTCGTTCCCGGATCCCGTGTGTGATTTGCATCACATTTGCTGGTTCGCTGACAACGTCGGACCCCGGCCCGGCCCGCGCGGCCCCGTCGCGGGCGGCCCGGCCATGCTCTCATTTTTCCGGAAAGAATCCGGGCTTACATAGGCGCATTTACCGGTCCGTGATCTGTATCCCCGGGAGAACCGGAACACGGCCGAATGCCGGGCGTGCGGTGACTCGCGCTGATGAGAGAGAACGGCGGCGGAAAGGGGAAGGCCGCTTAAGCCGGAAGGCGAACAGTACCAGTGCAAGGGGGCTAGATGAAATGTCGACACGCATTCTCCCGGGAATTTACTGTGCCCTGGCGGTCATAACGGCGGGGACGGCGATCCTGGCGGGCCCGCCGAAGGCGCGGGCCGAGGCCGAGGGGCTCGACCAGCGGGCGGCCACCTACGTCAAGAGCCTGCAGGGAGCCCCGTACACCTACGGGGGCACGGGGCGCGGAGGCTTCGACTGCTCCGGGCTCACCCAGTACGTCTACGGACGCTCCGGCGCCGGCATCGGCCGGACCGCCGAGGCCCAGTTCCGGCAGTTCCGGCCGATCAGCCGGGCCCGGGCGTGGGGCGGGGACCTGGTGTTCTTCCACCAGACGTCCGACCCCCGCAGTCACGTCTACCACGTCGGCGTCTACGAGGGCGGCCACGTCATGGTCGCCGCGTCGGCCGGCGCCGGCCGGGTGAGGTGGGAATCGTTCTCCTGGGCGGGGAACACCGTCACCTTCGGCACCATCACGCATTAGCGCGGCCTGTCGTCCGCGGCGTCCCGGACCGGGGCGCCGCGGCTTGATATGCTACAGATCCTTTGCGTGATGGGGGTCATTAAGTGGCAGAACCGGCCGCGCCCGCGATGCCGCGCCGGCAGTCCGCCGGCCCGGCCAGCGCCCGGGCGATGATGCTGACGCTTCTGGGCGAGTGCGTGCTGCCCGCCGGCGGCACCGCCTGGACTTCCGCCGTCGTCGCCGCCTTCGAGCGTCTCGGCGTGGCGGAGAAGGCGGCCCGCCAGGCCCTGATGCGCACCGCCAACGCGGGCTGGCTGGAACCGGTCAAGGAGGGCCGCCGCACCCGCTGGGAGCTCACCGCCGACGCCCGCCGGATGCTCGGCGACGGGGCCGAGCGCATCTATTCCTTCGGCCCGGCCGACGGCTGGGACGGGCGCTGGGTCCTGGTCGCCGCCCGCATCGCCGACGGCGACCGCGCCGCGCGCCACCGGGTGCGGACCCGGCTGGCCTGGGCCGGGTTCGGCTCGCTCGGGTCCGGCCTGTGGATCAGCCCGCACGCCGAACGCGAGGCCGAGGCCGTCCGTGTCCTGCGCGAGGCTCGCGTGGCCGACGGCGCGCACGTGTTCACCGCCCGGCGCAGCGACGTGGGCGACGTCCGGGCCATGGTGGGCCAGGCCTGGGACCTGGAGGCGATCGGGGCCGCCTACTCCGAGTTCAACGCCGAGTTCCGGGCCGCCGTCCCCCGTGACGTGCTGGCCCGGCAACTGGAACTGGTGCATGCCTGGCGGCGGTTCCCGGCGATCGACCCGGCGCTGCCGCGCGAACTGCTGCCGGCCGCGTGGAACGGCGCCAGGGCCGCGGAACTGTTCGCCGACCGGCACTCCCGGTGGGCCCCGGACGCCAGGCGCGAGTGGCGGCGGCTCAACGATCCCGCCTAAACCTGCTACGAAAACTTGACGTGACGACGTCAATGCGTAGAACATGGTGATCGTGGATGACAGGGAACTGGTGAGCTTCTCCACCAGCCCGGACCGTTACCGGCACTGGCGGCTGTCGGTCGAGGGGCCGGTCGCGACGCTCACGATGAACGTCGACGCCGACGGCGGACTGCGCTCCGGGTACGAGCTGAAACTGAACTCCTACGACCTGGGCGTGGACATCGAGCTGTACGACGCGGTCCAGCGCCTGCGCTTCGAGCATCCGGGCGTGAAGACCGTCGTCGTCACCAGCGGCCAGGACAAGGTGTTCTGCGCCGGGGCCAACATCCGCATGCTGGCCGCGTCCAGCCACCCGTGGAAGGTGAACTTCTGCAAGTTCACCAACGAGACCCGCAACGGCATCGAGGACGCGTCGCAGAACTCCGGCCAGACCTACGTCGCGGCGCTGAACGGCACCGCCTCCGGCGGCGGCTACGAACTCGCGCTGGCCTGCGATCACATCCTGCTGGTCGACGACCGCTCGTCGGTGGTGTCGCTGCCCGAACTGCCGCTGCTCGGCGTGCTGCCCGGCACCGGCGGCCTCACCCGGGTGACCGACAAGCGGCACGTGCGCCGCGACCGCGCCGACTACTTCGCCACCCGGTCCGAGGGAATCGGCGGGAAACGGGCGGTGGCCTGGCGGCTGGTCGACGAGGCCGTCCCCCGGGCGGCCTGGGACAAGCGCCTGGCCGAACGGACCTCCGCCACGGTCGCCGCCTCCGGCCGCCTTCCCGGCCCGGCGGGGACCGGGGGCGTCGAGCTGACCCCCCTGGACAAGACCCGGACCCCGGACTCGATCGAGTACCGGTACGTGTCCGCGAAGTTCCACCGTGACCACGGCACTGTCAGGATCATCGTGCGGGGCCCGTCGGGTGAGGCCCCGGGATCGATAGCGGACGTGCATGCCCAGGGGGCGGAGTTCTGGACCCTGGCGATGACCCGGGAGCTGGACGACCTGATCCTGGACCTGCGCGCCAACGAGCCCGAGCTGGGCACCTGGGTGCTGCGGACGTCCGGAGACGCCGCCGCCGTCCTCGCCCACGACGAACTGCTGCTGGCCCACCGGTCCTCGGACTGGCTGGCCAACGAGATCGTCCTGTACCTCAAGCGGACGCTGAAGCGGCTCGACGTCACGTCCCGGTCCCTGATCGCCCTGATCGAGCCCGGCTCCTGCTTCGCCGGGTCGCTGCTGGAACTGGCCCTGGCCGCCGACCGCTCCTACATGCTGGCCGGGGTCTTCGAGGAGGAGGACCCCGGCGCTTCCCCGGCCGAGGTCACCGTCTCCGCCATGCAGTTTTCCCCGGGAAACACGGGCGGGCCCCTGCCGATGGGCAACGGGCTGACCCGCCTGGCCACCCGGTTCTTCGGCGATGCCGAGGGGCTCGCCGCCGCCGGGAAACAGGCCGGCCAGCCCCTGGAGGCGGAGGACGCGGAAGAACTCGGCCTGGTCACGTTCGCGCCCGACGACATCGACTGGGAAGAGGAGGTCCGGATCGCGATCGAGGAACGGGCCTCGTTCTCCCCGGACGCTCTCACCGGCCTGGAGGCCAACTACCGGTTCACCGGACCGGAAACCATGGAGACGAAGATCTTCGGCCGGCTCACCGCCTGGCAGAACTGGATCTTCTACCGCCCGAACGCCTCGGGCCCCGACGGGGCGCTGCGCAAATACGGAACCGGCCAGCGCGCCGAATTCGACGACAAGAGGGTCTGAGAGCCATGACGACGCCCGACTACTCGGAGAAGATCCCCAATAACGTCAGCCTGCACGAGGACCGCCGGCTGCAGCGGGCCCTGGAATCCTGGCAGCCCGACTTCCTGACCTGGTGGCAGGACATGGGGCCGACGCTGCCCGCCCAGGACGTGTACCTGCGTACCGCGACCGACGTGCGGGGCGAGGGCTGGGCCACCTTCGGGCACGTGCCGATGAAGGACTACCGGTGGGGCATCTTCCTGGCCGACCGGAACCCGGACCGCACGATCGCGTTCGGGCAGCACAAGGGCGAGCCCGCCTGGCAGAAGGTCCCCGGCGAGTACCGGTCCGAACTGCGGCGGCTCATCGTCATCCAGGGCGACACCGAGCCGGCGTCGGTCGAGCAGCAGCGCAATCTCGGGGCGACCGCGCCGTCCCTGTACGACCTGCGCAACCTCTTCCAGGTGAACGTGGAGGAGGGGCGCCACCTGTGGGCCATGGTGTACCTGCTGCACGCCCACTTCGGCCGCGAGGGCCGGGAAGAGGCCGCCGAACTGCTGCACCGCAACTCCGGCAGCCAGGACGCGCCCCGCATCCTGGGCGCGTTCAACGAGGAGACGCCGGACTGGCTGTCCTTCTTCATGTTCACCTACTTCACCGACCGGGACGGCAAGTACCAGCTCGGCACGCTGAAGGAGTCCGCGTTCGACCCGCTGTCGCGCACCTGCGAGTTCATGCTCAAGGAAGAGGCCCACCACATGATGGTCGGCACCACCGGCGTCGACCGGGTGGTGGAGCGGACCGCGCGGGTGATGACGGAGAACGACACCGATGACGTGGCCGGCCACGGCGCGATACCCCTGGACGTCATCCAGAAGTACCTGAACTTCCACTACTCGGTGTCCCTGGACCTGTTCGGCGGGGAGACCTCCACCAACGTGGCGAACTACTACAGCGCCGGGCTGAAGGGCCGCTGGCTCGAGGAACGCCGCTCCGACGACCACGTGCTGACCGACGACTCGATCATGGTGGACGCCCTCATTGACGGGCAGATCGGCGTGACCGAGGTGTCCGCGCTCACCGGGCTCAACACCGACCTGCGCCGGGAGTACATCGCCGACTGCGAGGGCGGCGTCAAGCGGTGGAACCGGATCCTGGAACGGGCCGGGGTCGGCCGTCGGCTCTACCTGCCGCACGTCGCGTTCAACCGTCAGGTCGGCGCGTTCGCCCCGATCGAGGCGTCCCCGTCCGGGGACCGGCTCACCGCTGGCGAATGGGAGAGCCGCAAGGGAGAATGGCTGCCGACGGACACGGACAAGACCTTCGTCCGGTCGCTGATGAAGCCGGTCTACGAGCGCGGCAAGATCGCGTCCTGGCTGGCCCCGCCCCGCAACGGCATCAACGGCCAGCCGTTCGACTACGAGTACGTCCACCTGGTCTGACCGACGAGCGAAGGCGGCCCCGCGATGGCGCAGGAGCTTTTCAACGCGTGCGAGTACCTCCTGGACCGGCGGCTGGCCGCCGGCGACGGTGAGCGGACGGCACTGACCGGCCCGGCGGGCGACGTGAGCTACGCGGACCTGCGGGCGCGGGTCTGCCGCACCGCCGCCGGGCTGAGGTCGCTGGGGCTGCGGCCCGAGCAGCGGGTCCTGATGGTCATGGCGGACTCGCCGCACTTCGTGGTCGTGTACCTGGCCGCGATGCGGATCGGGGCCATCCCGGTCCCGGTCTCCACCATGCTGCGCGCCGACGGGATCGCGGACCTGCTCCGCGACTCCCGGGCCGCCTTCCTGGCCGTGACCGGGGAGTTCGCCGCCGCGGCGGAGGCGGCCGCCGCGGCCGCCGGAACGGTCCGGGTGCTCGGCGAGGCCGAGCTCGACGAACTGGCCTCGGCCGCGCCGGAGGAGACCGTCTACGACAGCGGCCCGGACACCCCGGCGTTCTGGCTCTACACCTCCGGCACCACCGGCGTCCCCAAGGCCGCCATGCACCGGCACGCCGGCGTCCGCGAGGTCTGCGAGACCTACGGCGCGCAGGTCCTCGGGATCCGCCCGGGCGACAGGTGCCTGTCGGCGGCCAAGGCCTTCTTCGCCTACGGCCTCGGCAACTCGGTGCTGTTCCCGCTGTCGGCCGGGGCCGGGTGCGTCCTGCTCCCGCAGCCGTCGAAACCGGACCTGGTCGCGGAGGCGGCGGCCAAGCACGGCGCCACCCTGTTCTTCGCGGGACCCACGTTCTTCGCCGGGATGCTGCGGGCCGGGCTGCCCGCCGACGCGCTCGGCGGGGTGCGGCTGGCCGCCTCGGCCGGGGAAGCGCTCCCCGCGTCCCTGTACCGCCGGTGGACGTCGCACTTCGGGGTCGACATCCTGGACGGCATCGGCATGACCGAGATGCTGCACATCTTCCTGTCCAACCGGCCCGGCGAGGTCCGGCCGGGCACCACCGGCACCGCGGTGCCCGGCTATGACCTGAAGCTGGTCGACGAGGACACCGGCGAGCGGATCACCGCCGCGGACCGGCCCGGCACGCTGTACGTGCGCGGCGCGTCCGCCGCCACCGGCTACTGGTCGTCGTATGCCGCGTCCCGCCGGGTCTTCCAGGGCGAGTGGCTGCGCACCGGGGACACCTACGCCCGGGACGCCGACGGGTACTACGCCTGCCTCGGCCGGACCGGCGACATGATCAAGGCCAGCGGCATCTGGGTGTCGCCCATGGAAGTGGAGGAACGCTTGCTGACCCACCCCGGCGTGGCCCAGGCGGTGGTGGTCGCGGCCACCGACGTCGACGGCCTGGAGAAACCGGTCGCCTACGTGATCCGCCAGCCCGGCGTCCCGGAGGCGAGCGAGACCGAGCTCACCGAGCACTGCCGGGAAGGCCTCCCGTCGTTCAAGCGGCCCCGGGCGGTCGTGTTCACCGACACGTTCCCCACCACCGCGACCGGCAAGATCCGCCGGGTAGACCTGCGATCGATGGCGGAAGAGGTCCTCAAGTGATCGACGGAATGCCGCTGATCGACGTCCACCTGCACGCCGCCCGCCGCCCCACCCTCAAGCTGTCCTGGGACGAGTGGCTGATGGTGGGGGACCGGGAGGTGATGGCCCGCCTCTACGACGCCGAGGGCACCGTCATCCCGGCCGAGTTCGATGCCTACCTGGCCGCCGAGGGCGTGGACACCGGCCTGCTGATGTGCGAGTACAGCCCCAAGGTCACCGGCATGCAGGCCATCGAGGACATGCTGCCGCTGGCCGCGCACAACCCCGACCGGGTCAAGATCATCGCCAGCGTCAACCCGCACCTGCACTACCCGGTGGACACCGAGGTCCGGCGCCAGCTGGACCTCGGAGCGGTCGCGCTGAAGATCCACCCGGTCCACGCGGGAGTCTCGGCCGGGGACCGGATGCTGTACCCGGCCTACGAGGCCTGCCAGGCCGCCGGAGTGCCGGTCGTCCTGCACTGCGGGACCTCGACCTTCCCCGGCGCCGACAACACGTACGGCGACCCGTCCGTGCTGTCGGCGGTGCTGCGCGACTTCCGCGACCTCACCCTGGTGCTGGCGCACGGCGGCCGCGGCTGGTGGTACGACGCCGCCGCGTTCTTCGCCCTGTCGTATGACCGCGTGTGGATCGAGCTGTCGGGCCTGCCGCCGCAGCGGCTGAAGGACTATTACTCCCGGCAGAACTGGGGAAAGCTCACGAGGCGGATGATCTTCGGCACGGACTGGCCGGGCATCCCCGGCATCGCGAAGAACGCCCGCGCCGTGGCACGCCTGTGCCCCGACGAGGACACCGCGGCCGCGGTGCTCGCGGGCAACGCGTGCCGCGTCTACAACCTGAAGCTTCCAGGAGGACACCGATGACCGACGCCCCCGTTGGCGTGATCGGCGCCGGGACGATGGGCGCGGGGATCGCCCAGGTCGCCGCCGTCGCGGGCCGCCGCGTGCTGCTGGCCGACGCCGCGGACGGAGCGGCCGCGCGGGCGATCGAGAAGATCCGCGAGCGGGTCAAGCGCCAGGTGGACAAGGGGCGCCTGAACGTCGACCCCGACGCCCTGGAGATAACAGCAACAGGCGTGGACGGGTTCGGCGGCTGCGGCGTGGTCGTCGAGGCGATCGTGGAGGACCTGGACGTCAAGAAGCGGCTGCTCGCGGACCTGGAGCGGGTCGTCGCCGCGGACACGATCCTGGCGTCGAACTCCTCGTCGCTGTCGCCCACCGCGATGGCCGCCGGCCTGGAGCACCCGGAACGCGTCGTCGGGCTGCACTTCTTCAATCCCGTCCCGGCGATGAAGCTGGTCGAGGTGATCTCCGGGCTGGCCACGTCCCCCGCGGTCGCCGACGCCGCCGCGGACCTGGCCGGGGCCTGGGGCAAGACCGTGGTCCGTTCCACCGCCACCCCCGCGTTCATCGTCAACCGGATCGCCCGCCCCTTCTACGCGGAAGCCTGGCGGCTGCTGGAGGAGCACGCGGCCGGCCCGGAGACCGTCGACGCCCTGCTGACCGGTGCCGGCGGCTTCCGGATGGGGCCGTTCACCCTGATGGACCTGGTCGGGCACGACGTCAACGAGGCGGTCACCCGGTCGGTGTGGGCCTCCTTCGGATACGACCCTCGCTACACGCCCTCCCTGGCTCAGCGGGCCATCGTCGAAGCGGGCCGGTTCGGCCGCAAGACCGGTCAGGGCGTCTACTCCTACGGCGACGGCGCCCAGCCGCCGGGGGCGGCGCCCGCGGGCCCGGTGACCGCGGTGCCCGCGTCGGTGACCGAGCACGGGCGTTCCCCGCTGCGGCCGCTGCTGGACCGGTCGTCCGTCACCGTGCGGACCGGGGGCACGCTGGCGGGCGGGCTGGTGGAACTGCCCTCGGGCGCGTTCCTGGCCCAGTGCGCCGGGCTCACCGCGGCCGCGGTCGCCTCTGTCGTGGAACGGCCGGTCATCGTCGTGGACCGGGCCCTGGACTACGAGAGTGCCTCCGCGATCGCGGTCGCCGCCTCCGACGGCTGCCCGCCCGCCGCGCTGGACGAGGCCGTCGGGCTGCTCCAGTCGGCCGGCCTGGACGTGCATGTCATCGAGGACGTCCCCGGCCTCATCGTCACCCGGACCGTCGCGATGCTGGTGAACATGGCGGCCGACGCCCTCGGCGCCCACGTGGCCAGCGCCGAGGACATCGACACCGCGATGCGGCTGGGCGTCAACTACCCGCTCGGCCCGCTCACCTGGGGCGGGCGGTGGGGAGTGCCCGCGGTGCTGGCGATCCTGGACAGCATGGAGGACTGGTACCGCGACGGCCACTACCGGGCGGCGCCGCTGCTGCGCCGCTGGGCCCTGTCGGAGCGGGCCCTGCCCCACCAGCAGCCCGGAAGCCGCTAACCCGGCCGGCGGGCCGGGCTCAGGCGCCGGTGACGAGGGCCGGGGCCTCGGCCACCTCGGTGCGCAGCGGGCCGTCCACCCGCAGCCCGTCGGCGGCCAGCGCGTCGAGGGCCTTGCGGTCGCCGTAGATCGTGACGGGAACCCCGCCCTCGGCGAGGCGCCGCAGCCCGGTCAGGGGCGCGCGGCTCATCAGCGTGGCCCTCTCCAGGTCGATGAGGACGTCGGTACCGGGCGGCAGCGCGTCCAGCGCGACCGGGATCTGGGCCACGGCGAACGAGTCGACATGCCCCTCCAGGCACAGCGACTCCGCCTCGGAGTACATGCGGAACTGCGGTTCCGGGTCCGCGGCCGCCGACAGCGGGTGCAGCGTGGACAGGTGACGCAGCCGGTTAACGTCGACCCGCTGGCTGTCGAACGCGCACAGCCCGGTCACCGGGTTGGCGTCCATGAACCGGTCGGCCACGTGCTCCCACCGGATCCAGGCTTCCAGGCGCCGCTCGTCGGTGACCAGCGGCGTGTTGTCGGCGGCGACCCGGATCCCGGAGAAGCCGGCGTTCAGGGCGTCGGCCAGCGCGGCCGCGAATACCGCCCGCTGGGCGGCCGGGTCGACCACGCCGGATTCCCCGTACACCTCACGGGTACGGGCGACCTTGATGACCCGGGGCCCGTAGTGATTGAGCAGCCGCGCCCTGGTCGCGGACCGCGGGGACTCGGAGATGAACATCAGGCGCTCGCCCCGGGCCGCACCCTCGGCCAGGAACGGGCACGCGAGCCTCTCGAATCCCGCCTCGCCCTCGAAAACCCACCCTATGTGATCGTGCGGCCTCATTCTGAGACACTCGAAACGCATCCCATGCCTGCGCATGACCCACCCACTGTTGCAATCGTTAGTTTCCACCCAAGATCGAGGATCTCACCTGCGCAGACGCGTTGTCTACTCGGATGAGGCAACCGGTCCGCGAGCGCCGGCCCCGCACGCGAACGAAGGCCCGCCCCCGGGGGGATCCCGGGGCCGGGCCCGTCGAGGAAAAAGCCGCCCGGATGTCAGGCCCAGCTGACGACGTCGTCGTGCGCGAGGCGGGGCAGCCGGTCGAACCAGGGGTTTTCGCCCGGGTGGCCGATGTTGATGACCAGGGTGGACTTGTAGCGCCCGCCGGGGAAGAACTCGGCGTCCACGCCTTCCTTGTCGAATCCGGTCATCGGGCCGGCGGCCAGGCCGTGGGCCCGGATGGCGAGGATGAAGTAGCCCGCCTGCAGCGCGGCGTTGAAGTGGCCGCCGGACAGGCGCATCTCCTCGTTCGACTCGAAGACGTCCTTCATCTCCGGCTTGATCGGGAAGACCGCGGGGATGTGCTCGTGGAACTGGGTGTCCACCGCGAGGACGGCGACGGCCGGGGCGGACTCGGTCTTGGGCTTGTTGCCGTCGGCCATGTGCTTGAGCAGCCGGTCGCGGCCTTCGCCCGGGCGCACGTACAGAACGCGCAGCGGCTGGGTGTTCGCCGAGGTGGGCGCCCACTTGGCCAGCTCCCAGATCGAGGTCAGCTCCTCGTCGGTGACGGGGGTGTCGGCCCAGGTGTTCGAGGTCCGGGCCTCGGTGAACAGCACCTTGCGTCCCTGCTCGTCCAGCGTGCCCAGCTTGCCGTCAGTCATAGCCTAGTATCTCCTTGACGTGTCATGCGTTCCTTCCGTGCAACGGCCGGAACCCGTGATTATCTTCCCGGCTCGGAAGATAATCACGGGTAGCCGAATGTCGTCGCACGGGGGTGCCTGACGGCGTCGGAGAAACCTCCTCGATCAGGCTAGGGCCGGGTCTTCGCCGCCGCCCTGGCCTCCCTGGCCTCGGCCTTGATCGCCCTGGCGTCGGCCCGGCGGTGCTTGCGGGCGGTCGCGCGCAACTGCATGATCCGGGCGCTGCCGGCCAGCGCGACCAGCAGGATGCCCGCCACGGCGGCCAGCAGCAGTCCCACCCCGAGGGGCAGGTGCCCGTGAGCGCCGAAGTAGCTGACCTCCACGGTCGACAGGTTCTGCAGGATGAAGATCAGCAGCAGCAGGAGCACGACCGTGAAGCCGACGACGGCCGCCCAGGTGCCCGACAGCCGGGTGTGCCGGATCTTGTGGTCGGCGGGCTTGCCGGGCTTGGGCGGTTCCGCCTCCGGCGCGGGACGCTCGGCGTCCGGGGCGGTCCGCTCCGCCTCCGGCTCCGGTTCGGCCGCCGGGGTCCGCGCGGTGGGCGCCACCGGCCCGGCCGGGGGCCCGTCGGCCTCGCGGGCCTGGCCCTCGCCCAGGTTGCCCGGTTCCTGCCCGGTCAGGTCCGGTCCCGTGTCATCCCGCCCCGCGTCCGGTGGCAGTGCCGGCTCCGAACGCTGTCCGGGAACGGCGGCGGTCTCCTCCGTCGTGCCCCGTCGCCATCGTGCCATGGTCACTCCTGTGCTACCTGTTCACGGCTGTCAGTTACCACCATCCTGCCCAGAATCCGACTGGGCATTCGGATCATGCCCCGGCATGTCCCGGAAACCGGGCACATCGATCGCTAACGATCTAGACTCCCTCCTCGTGGAATTTCGGCAGCTGGAGTACCTGGTCGCGGTGGCCGAGGAGGCGAGCTTCACGCGGGCCGCCGAGCGGGTGCGTATCAGCCAGTCCGGGGTGAGCGCGCAGATCCGGGAACTGGAGCGCGACCTCGGCGCCACGCTGATCGACCGGGGCAGGACCGCGACGCTCACCGACGCCGGGCAGGCGGCGGTCAAACACGCCCGGGAGGTCCTGGGCGAGGCGGCGGCCCTGCGCCAGGCGGTGAACGAGGTCAGCGGC
>WRBL01000086.1 GCA_009784565.1 Streptosporangiales bacterium
CCGGGGCCGGGGTCGTGGGAGGAGTGCCCGTGCTGCGCGGGCACGGGCCCCTGACCGTGCTCAGGGGACGCCGGGCGCGGATGGTCCCCGCCCCGGATCTGGTCTACCGCGTGGACGAGGACCCGCCGCAGGACGTTCATGCCGTCCCGGACGCCGCCACTCGACCCGGGAAGGTTGATGATCAGCGTTCGCGAGGCCACGCCGGCCAGCCCGCGGGACAGGATCGCGCTCGGCACGCCCGCTTCCGCGCCGACGGCCCGCAGGGCCTCCGGGATGCCGGGGATCTCGCGCTCGATCACCCGCCGGGTCATCTCCGGGGTCTGGTCGGTCGGCGTCAGCCCGGTTCCCCCGGTCGTCACCGTCACGTCATAGCCGGCGGTCACCGAGTCGCGGAGGACCTCCTCGACGGCCTCGCCGTCGGGGATCACCAGCGGGCCGTCCACCACGTCGCAGCCCGCGTTCTTGAGCATTTCCACCAGTACCGGGCCCGAGCGGTCCTCGTAGATCCCCTGCGACGCCCGGTTGCTCACGGTCACGGCGAGGGCCCGGATCATGCGCGGCCCCCGTCCCGGGAGTCCGAGGAGACCCGGCCGTCGGCGGGCCGCCGCCAGGGGCCGGACTTGCCGCCCTCCTTGGCGTCGATCCGGACGTCGGTGACGACCGCCGCCTTGTCGACTGCCTTGATCATGTCAATGAGGGTGAGCGCGGCGACGCTGACCGACGTGAGCGCCTCCATCTCGACGCCGGTCCGGTCGGCGGTCTTCACGGTGGCCGTGATGTCGACCCCGTCGTCGGCCACGGCGAGGTCGACGTTCACGCCGTGGATCCCGAGCGGATGACACAGCGGGATGAGGTCCGGTGTGCGCTTGGCCCCCTGGATGCCGGCGATCCGTGCGACCGCGAGGGCGTCTCCCTTGGGCACGTTCCCCTCGCGCAGGGCCGCCACCGCCTCCGGCGATAGCAGCACCCGGCCAGAGGCGCTCGCGGTCCGTACCGTCACGTCCTTGGCGGAGACGTCGACCATGCGGGCCCGGCCCGCGTCGTCCAGATGCGTCAGCCTCGGAGCTGTCGTCGCAGCTTCGCTCATAGGAAAGAGATTACGCTCAGCCGGGCTACGGAAGGACGATCACGTCCACGGTTTCGCCGGCGGACAGCTGGGTTTCACTTTCCGGGACGATGATCAGCGAGTCGGCCCGCCCCAGGGCGGCGATCTGATGCGACCCCTGACCAGTGAACGCCTCGGCCGTCGTGCCGTCGAACGTCCCCCGAAGATACGAGCGCCGTCCGGCCGGGGACCGCACGTCCGCCGCCAGTTCGGCGGAGACCACGGGCAGTTCGAGGTCGTCGACTCCCTGCAGGAACCCGAGGGCGCGCCGCACGAAGAGCTGGAACGACACGTAGGCGCTTACCGGGTTTCCCGGCAGGGTGAACACCGGCACGGATTCGATCATCCCGAAGCCCTGCGGCATCCCCGGCTGCATGGCCACCTTGCGGAAGCCCACGGTGCCCAGCGACTCCAGCGCCGCCTTGACGACGTCGTGCTCTCCGCCCATGCTGACCCCGCCGGTCGTGATGATCAGGTCAGCGTGCTCCAGGAGCGACTTGATCGCGGGCAGGACGCCCTCGACGTCGTCCCGGACCCGGGTCCGGCGCACGCTGCCCGCCCCGGCTTCCCGGGCGAGCGAGGCGAGCATGTAGCTGTTGGAATCCCAGATCTGCCCCGGCATCAGCGGGGTGCCGGGCTCGGTCAGCTCGTCCCCGGTGGACAGGATCACGACCCGGGGCCGCGGCCGCACCGCGACCGACGGTCGTCCCGCCGAAGCCGTGACCGCGACGTGCGTGGGCCGCAGCCGCAGGCCGGCCGGAATCAGCACTTCGCCCTCGCGGGCGTCCCCGCCCGCGTAGCGGACGGCGGTCCCGGCCGAAACGGGCCGGGAGATCGCCACCTGCGAGGACCCGCCGTCCGTCCACTCGACCTGGATGACCGAGTCGGCGCCGAGCGGCAGCCTGGCTCCGGTCATGATCTTCATGGCGGTGCCCGGCGCGAGCTGATACGAGCCCGTGTCGCCCGCGGCGATCTCGGCTGTCACCGGCAGGACCGCCGGCGAGGCCTCCGACGCCGAGGCGGTGTCGGAGGCCCGGACGGCGTACCCGTCCATGGCTGAGTTGTCGAAGGGCGGCAGCGAAACGGCGGCCGTGACGTCCTCCGCGAGCACGCCGCCCTCCGCCTCGGTCAGCGGAAGCACCGAAGCGGGAAGCGGCCGGATGGCCCCGGCGATAATCCCGAGGTAGTCCTCGACGGAGGTCATGCCGCCGGGGTCGCCGTGGTCGTGGCCGTGATCGTGCCCGTGGTCAGCCAAGATGCGTCACTGCTCCGGGAACTGCTGCAGGAACGTCCGCAGCCACGGGATGAACTCGGGGGCCAGGTCGTCGCGCTTGGAGGCGAACTCGACCATGGTGCGCAGGTACTCCTGCTTGTTGCCGGTGTCGTAGCGGCGGCCGCGGAACAGCACGCCGCGCACCTCGCCCTTGGCCGCGAGCGTCATCAGCGCGTCGGTCAGCTGGATCTCGCCGCCGCGTCCGGGCGGCGTCTCGCGCAGTACCTCGAAGACGTCCGGGTCGCAGACGTACCGGCCGATGACCGCCCAGTTGCTGGGGGCCTCCTCCTTGAGAGGCTTTTCCACCAGGCCGGTGATCAGCGCCACGTCGTCGGCGTCGGTCGCCTCGATGGCGGCGCAGCCGTAGAGCGAGACCTCGTCCGGGTCGACCTCCATGAGCGCGATCACGCTGCCGCCGAACTGCTCCCGCACCTCGATCATGCGCTTGAGCAGCGGGTCGCCCGGGTCGATGAGGTCGTCGCCGAGCAGCACCGCGAACGGCTCGTGGCCGACGTGCTGGGCGGCGCACAGCACGGCGTGCCCGAGACCCTTGGGGTCGCCCTGGCGCACGTAGTGCATGGTGGACAGCTCGCTGGACTGGCGGACCTTCTCCAGCTTGCCCCAGTCCTCCTTGGCGTGCAGGGCCTCTTCGAGCTCGTAGGCGCGGTCAAAGTGGTTCTCGATGGACTGCTTGCTGCGACCGGTGATCAGCAAGACGTCGTCCAGTCCGGCGCCGACAGCCTCTTCCACGACATACTGGATCGCGGGCTTGTCAACAACAGGCAGCATTTCCTTGGGCGTCGCCTTGGTCGCAGGCAGGAACCGGGTTCCCAGACCAGCGGCAGGTACGACTGCCTTGGTAACTGCAGGGGACTGGCCCTCGACGTAATCAACCATGCGTTACAGAGTAATGGGTGTCGTGATGATTGACGTTCAGGCTGAGAAAACCGCGCTGCGCGAGCGAGTGGTGGCGCGAAGGCGCCAAATCCCGCCCGATATACGTAACGGATCTTCGCTCCGCCTCCGCGACCACGTCCTGGAACTGCCCCAGGTCAGCGGGGCCGGGACGATCGCCGTCTATTTCTCCGTGGGCTCTGAGCCGTCGACCCGGTCGCTGGTGTACGCGCTATGGAAGCACGGCCATTACGTCATCCTGCCCGTGCTCCTGCCCGACGGCGATCTTGATTGGGCTTCCTATGAGGGCCCGGACTCGATGGCCGAGGGCCCGCGCGGGCTGCTGGAGCCGTCGGAGGCCCGGCGGGGCCCGGAGACGGTGTCCCGGGCCGAGGCGGTGATCGTGCCCGCGCTGGCGGTGTCGGAGTCGGGGACGCGGCTGGGCCGGGGCGGGGGCTCCTACGACCGGGCCCTGGCCCGGGTGGGGGAGCAGGTGCCGCTCATCGCCCTGCTGTACGACGGCGAACTGCTGCCGGAGGTGCCGGCCGAGCCGCACGACCGGCCGGTCCGGGCCGTCGCCACGCCGTCGCGGGGAATTACGTGGTTTCCGGTCCGGTTACACTTAGCAGTCGGTAGACCCGAGTGCTAACCTACCGACTGCGTGAATCCGGTTCCCACTGGAGGCTTCTGTGCCCACTTATCAGTACGTTTGCACCGAATGTGGTGGTCAGCTCGAGGCGGTGCAGAAGTTCACCGACGACCCGCTGACCGTTCACGAGGAATGCGGCGGCAAGCTCCGCAAGGTTTTCTCCGCGGTGGGCATCGTCTTCAAGGGCTCCGGTTTCTACCGGACCGACAGCCGGGACAAGTCGTCGGCGTCGAGCGGCTCCTCCTCTTCTTCGTCCTCCGACTCCTCCAAGTCCTCGGACTCCTCGTCTTCCTCCCCGGAGCCGAAGTCGTCGTCCTCGGACTCGTCGAAGTCGTCCGGGTCCTCCGACTCCGGCTCGAAGACCTCGTCTTCGTCCTCGTCGTCCTCGTCCGGAGAAAAGGTCGCCTAACCAGGGAGAGCACATGGCCCCCCGTGCGGATGTCGGAGTCATCGGCGGCTCTGGCTTCTACGAGTTCTTCACCGACGCGGAAGAGGTAGAGGTCACCACGCCGTTCGGCGAGCCGAGCGAGAAGATCGCCATCGGCGAGGTCGCCGGCAAGCGAGTGGCCTTCCTGCCCCGGCACGGACGCGACCACCGGTTCCCGGCCCACAAGATCCCGTACCGGGCCAACCTGTGGGCGCTGCGGTCGGTCGGCGTGCGGCGGGTCATCGCCCCCACCGCGGTCGGGTCTCTCACCCAGTCCTACGGTCCGGGCACCCTGGTCGTGCCCGACCAGCTGGTGGACCGGACCCGCGGCCGGGCGCAGACGTTCTACGACTCCCGCGCGGTGCATGTCGCGTTCGCCGACCCGTACTGCCCCAGCGGCCGGGCCCACGCGATCAACGCCGCCCGCCAGGCGGGCTGGGTCCCGGCCGGGTCGGGGACGCTCGTGGTCATCGACGGCCCGCGCTTCTCCACCCGGGCGGAATCCAAGTGGTACGCCGACCAGGGCTGGACCCTGATCGGGATGACCGGCCACCCCGAGGCCGTGCTCGCCCGCGAACTGGCCCTGTGCTACACCCCGCTGGCCCTGATCACGGACACCGACGCGGGCATCGTCGAGGGCGAGGGCGTGACGCAGGCCGAGGTGTTCGAGGTCTTCGGCAAGAACGTGGCCCGGCTCCGCGAACTGGTGGCGAAGGTCATCGAGGCCTTCCCCGGCGAACGGGAAGACGACCGCTGCGCCCACGCCCTGGACGGCATCGACCTCCCCCTGGAACTGCCGTAGCGGAGGGCTTTATGCAATTGCGTGGGTTACTCGCAGGTATCTCCGCGGGGCGGAGAGATCTGCCTCATATCCTCTTTTAGCCTTCCGAAAGACAGCGGGAGGGCGGTATGGCTAGTACTGTTGCTGCCCGTGGACATTTGCCGACGTCAGGGAGCGGATCGTCGGTGGTTAGCTTCTCAGAGATGCCGAGATGGCAGTGCCTGACTGGTCGCTGTCTTCCAACCTAGGCCCGCTGGGCGCGCTCCCGACCGCCCCCGCTCTTGCCCGTGGATTCGTGTCCGTCGTCCTTGAGGGCTGGGACATGGCCGTGCTGGTCGATACCACGGAGCTCATCGCCAGCGAACTGACCACCAACGTGGTCCAGGCTGCTACCGGCATTGACGGCACCCCGCGCTACAACGACGAGGGCGCCCTGCCCCTGCTCTGGCTCCGCCTGCTCTCCGACGGCGTCCAGCAGGTCATGATCGAGGTCTGGGACAACCTCCCCGCCATGCTCGGCTCGCCCGTGCCGCAGGACGCCGGGCACGACGACGAGCACGGCCGGGGACTGCAGATGGTCGGCATCCTGACCGAGGACTGGGGCTGGGAGAAAGTCTCCGGCTGGGATGGCAAGCGGGTCTGGGCCCTG
This sequence comes from Streptosporangiales bacterium, assembly GCA_009784565.1. Taxonomy (GTDB): domain Bacteria; phylum Actinomycetota; class Actinomycetes; order Streptosporangiales; family Streptosporangiaceae; genus Trebonia. The sequence goes on from WRBL01000086.1 coordinate 5,779, forward strand.
CTGAAATCGGGCGGGTAACCTGACGCCGTGACCGACCCAGGTGGCCCGGCCAGCCGCGTGCGGACGCCTCTCCCGCGGCTTGTGGAACACGTGGCCCGGGAGTACTCCCTCGGGCCGGTCCGGGAATGGTCGCTCCTCACCACCGGGTACGAAGACTGCAATCTGAGGGTCGACGTAGATCCGTTCGGTGTCGTCGTGAAGGTCTTCGCCCTTGCCCGGCCGCGGTGGACGGCTCACCGCACCGCCAGCCTGATCACCGCCGCGCGCGACGCCGGCGTGCGCCACCCCCGGCTCCGCGCCGACGCCTCGGGACGGCTGGTCCACGAATATGACCGGCACCAGCTGATGGTCATGGACCTCGCGCCCGGGCGGACGTTCTACGATCTCGGGCGGCCCCCGGCCGGAGCGGAACTGGCCGCCGTCGTCCGGCAGGCGGCGCTCATACACTCCATCGACGCCCACCCGGAGCCCGTACCCGACCCGTGGGCGATCGAGAACCTGGTGCCGCTGGCCGCCCGGGTCCGCGACCTGCTGTCGGCAGAGCAGCGGCGGATGGTGGACACGGCGATTTCCGGCTTCACGGTACTGGACCTCCCCGCGCTGCCGCGGGCGCTGATCCACGCCGACCTGACGGCGGGCAACGTGCTCCTGGGGCCCGACGGCTCCATGAGCATCCTGGACTTCGCGCTGGCCAACCGGTGGCCGAGGCTGCAGGAGATCGCGGTGATCGGGGCCAGCCTGCTGCACGGATCGGTTTCGCCGGTCCCCGGCCGGGTACGGGAAGTCGCCTCGCTGTACTCATCGTTGTCGCCGCTGACCTCGCCGGAATGGGACGCGCTGGACACCTTCGGCCGGGGCGCGGCGGCGATGGAACTCCTGGGCGGCCTGGACCAGTGGCGCCAGGGCAACCGGGGCGACGAGACCGACGCCCTGGTCGAGATCGGGACCTCGGGCCTGCGCGATTACGCGTAGCCGCCACCGCGATTGGCCGGGAAGCGGCGTGGCGATGTCGTGAACACGAAGAGTACGATTTCTGGGTCTATACAGGAGAAAAGCGACCAGCATTCACAGGTCGGGCCGGGTCGCCAAGTCCGGCGAGCCGACGATCCTGAATGAGGTGGATCACACCACCGTGCGGAGCCCGCTCCTGGTCGACCGCGGTATCCGGTCCATGCTCGGCGTCCCCATGTTCGCGGGCGGCCACGTCATCGGAGTCCTGCTGGTCGGCTCGCTCACGGACCAGGCGTTCACCGCCCAGGACGCGGAACTGCTCCAGCTGGCGGCCGACCGCGCCGCGGGCGCCGTCCAGTCCATGCTGACGCAAGAGGACCGGCAGGCCGCGATGGCACTGCAGGGCAGCCTCCTGCCGTCCGCCCTGCCGGAGGTCCCGGGCATCGACCTGGCGGCCCGGTACGTCACCGGATCCGGAATCGTCGGCGGTGACTGGTACGACGTCTTCATCCTGCCGGACGGCAGGCTGGGGATCGTGGTCGGAGACGTGACCGGTTCCGGCCTGCACGCCGCGGTCATCATGGGCCGCATGCGCAGCGCGCTTCGGGCGTACGTGCTGGAGACCGACGACCCGGCGGCCGTGCTGGGCAAACTGGACCGCAAAATGCAGTACTTCGAGCCGGACGCGATGGCGACCGTCCTGTACGGCATCTACGAGCCGTCCTCCGGAGAGATGGTGCTGTCGTCGGCCGGCCACCTGCCGCCCGTGCTGGCGACTCCGGGCCAGGCGAGCGCGGAACTGGTTCCGGTCAAGGCGGACCTGCCGATCGGTGTCATCGAGGGCCCGGAACGGCAGTCGATCGTGATCACCATTCCGCCGGGCGGGATGGTGTGCTGCTACACCGACGGGCTCGTCGAGCGCCGCGATCAGTCCCTGGACGACGGCTTCGCCCGCCTGGCCGACGCTCTCAGCGTCTTCACCGGCCCCCGCGCCCCCCGGGCCGCCCCGGGAGCCGAAGACGTCTGCGCCGTCGCGATGCGCGCGATGGTGGGCAACGAGGACGCCCGCGACGACGTAGCCATCCTCGCCCTCCACCGCGAACCCTGATTTTTCCCGCCTTATTAACAATTTTTCCGGCATGATTAGCAGTAATTGCCGCCCGCGAGCGACTCCTCGTTCCTCGCCGGATGGCGGGGTGCGGGGCAGGCAGAGCTAGACCTTATGTCCCGCAGGGCATCAGATGAGGTCGCCCTAGTCGTGTCCCTGCGGGCGTTCGTAGTTGCGCGCCGACAGGGATTCGAACCCCGGGCCTGTTCTTTAGGAGAGAACCGCTCTATCCAACTGAGCTACCGGCGCATGACCTGGCGCGGATTCCGCACGCCTGGACCGCTCCCATGCTAGCACGACGACTGCCTCCGAACCCCGGCTCATTGAGGCGCTCCGCGCTCCCCGAGACACCGCACCCACACAACGCAGAGTACGGAGACAACGCGTGCTCAGCCGGCTTTCACGGATGCAGGCCTTGTGCCCGGCCGTGGACGGCTGGGCAGCCGGCTGGCCGGGGAGGGCGGACGAAGATCGCGGGGTGTTAGGGCGCGAGTTGGACCCGCGAATCGCCACATAATCCCCGCTCCTGGAGCCATCTCGCGCCTCAAGTGACTCACGGCGAGACGTAAGACGCGGGCGGAGTCCGCGGGCACCGGGCCGGGACCGGTGCCGCGGTACCGCGGCACCGCGGCGTGGGTCCGGGGCGGGGTCAGAAGTTGTTGACCTGGCTGTTGCCGTCGCCGACCTGGACGCCCTGGGAGCCCTGGACCGTCACGTTGTACTTGCCCGCGCTGGCGCCCGACTGGTCCAGAAGCTCCATGAGCCCCTTGGCCGCTTCCAGGAGCTCGGAGTCGTCCGCCGCGCCCGTCTCGGTCAGCTTCTTGGCGAGCGGAGTCTCGTAGCTCTCCGGGTCGTTCTGGTGCTCGTCCAGGATGACCTGGGCGCTCGCGTTCCCCTCGAACCGGCGCTGCACCAGCGCGTGGAGCTTGGAGAACGCGGCCTTCGCGTTCTCCTTGACGGAGGCGGCCAGTCCCTCGATCGCCCCGGAACTCGCTCCCGCTGCCAGCGCGGTCACAATCAACGTGATCGGTTCCATGAATCCATCCTCTTCGGATCAGGTGTGTGAGCGATGCTCTGGGCACCGAATGATCTCACGTACCGTCCCGGAACGCCGTAAAAGCCGGGGATCGGGCTTGGGGCGGGGGAGGAACGGCGGATCCGTTCGGCATAAGAAGATCTCAGCCGGGCAGGCGGAGCGTGCGGCCTGGGCTGACGGGCCGCACGGACACCAAGCCAACGGCAAGGGGGTTTTCCAATGGCCAGCGAGCTCAAGGGACTTCGCGTCGCGTTCCTCACCGCGAACGAGGGCATCGAACAGGTCGAGCTGACCGAGCCGTGGCAGACGGTCAGGGACGCGGGCGGCGTGCCGGAACTCGTCGCGCCGAAGGGCGGCAAGGTCCAGGCGTTCAACCATCTCGACAAGGCGGACACGTTCACCGTGCACCGGGCGCTCACCGAGCATGAGGGCGAGCCGGACTACGACGCGGTCGTCCTCCCCGGGGGCGTCGCCAACGGCGACGCGCTGCGGATGAGCCCGCCCGCCGTCACGTTCATGCGGCACGTGTTCGAGCAGGGCAAACCGGTGGCGGTGATCTGCCACGGCGGGTGGATCCTGGTCGAGGCGGACCTGGTCCGCGGGCGGACGATGACGTCCTGGCCGAGCCTGCGCACCGATATCCGGAACGCCGGCGGCAACTGGACCGACACCGAGGTTCAGGTTTGCGACCAGGGGCCGAACGTGCTGATCAGCAGCCGGAACCCCGGTGACCTGCCAGCGTTCAACCGGACGCTGACCGAGGTCTTCGCCCGCCAGGCCCAGCCCGCCTGAGCCGCGCGTAAGCCCCGCCTGAGCCGCGCGTAAGCCGGGAGCGACCCGGGGAGTGAGCCGCACCCCGGGTCGCTCCCCCCAGTCCCCGTAACCACAAAAACCACATATGCCCCCTAGACGGGACGCATCCGGGCGTCTACCTTCAAAGCCACACGACGTGATGGTTATCGGAGGGCTGGACGCGATGGATGAACCGACAACGCTGTCGGCTGAGAACGCGCAGACGCGACGGGCCCGTGTGTCGGCGCGCCTGGACCGGCTGCCGGTCTGGGGACTGAGTCCCCTGGTCTACGTGGTGCTGGGCCTGTGCTACCTGCTCTGCTTCTACGACATCTCCGTCATCGGGGTGACGCTGCCGTCTATCACCGCCAGCCTGCACCTGACCGGCTCGGGCGAGCAGCTGCCGATCATCTGGAACCTGGTCGGCTACATGGTCGGTGCCTTCGGCCTCGGCAACGTCGCCGACCGGCTGGGCCGGCGGCGGACCCTGGCGATCGTGGTGGTCGTGCTGACCGTCGCCGCCGTCCTCACCGCGTTCTCGCAGAACGCGGTCGAACTCGCGATCTTCCGCTTCATCGCCGGGATCGGCATCGGCGCGCAGATCACGCTGTCGGCCACGCTCATCGGCGAGTTCGCCCCGGCCCCCAAGCGCGGGCGCTACATCGCCCTGAACATCGTGTGGGCGTCCGTCGGCAACATGCTGCCCGCCGTCGTCGGGGTCGGGCTGCTCGGCGGCACCGGTGACACCGGCTGGCGGGTGATGCTCGGCCTGGTCGGACTCGTCATCTTCACCCTGTTCCTGTTCCGCGACCGGATGCTGCCCGAGTCGCCCCGGTGGCTGGCCGCCCACGGCGACCTGGAGAAGGCCGAGCGCCTCGTCGACGAGATGGAGCAGCGAGTCCAGCGCAAGACCGGGACCGAGCTTCCCGGCGTGCCGGACCTGCCCGCCGACGAGGAGGTCGCGGGCTTCCCGACCGCGGCGCTGCTGCGTCGGCCGTACCTGCCCCGGACCCTGGTGGTCCTCGGGTTCTGGTTCGCGCTGTACTTCGCCATCTACGCCTTCCTCGGCTACCAGACCACCCTGATCGGCAAGCTGAGCAGTTCCCTGCCGAGCGCCGTGCTGATCACCGCGGTCGGGTTCGCCGGCGGGGTCCTCGGCGCGGCCGTCCAGCCCCTGTTCATCGACCGGATCGAGCGCAAGCACAACGTCATGATGGGGCTGGGGGTCTTCGCCGTGGGGTTCGTCCTGCTGGCGGTGGCCTCCGGCGCGGTCCTGGTGACCGCCGGGTCGTTCCTGGCCAGCATGGGGCTGTATTTCACGCTCGTTCCCGCCTACACCTACACCGCGGAGGTGTTCCCGACCCGGGCCCGCGGCGCGGCCATGGGCGTGGGCGACGGCCTCGGCCACGCCGGCGGCGCGATCCAGCCGCTCGCCGTGGTGCCGCTGCTCGCGGCGGCCGGGCCGCGGCCGGTGTTCTGGATGATGGCGGCGGCGGTGGTCGTCGCGGGGCTGATCATGACCGCCGGGATGCGCACCAACCGCCGTCCCCTGACCGAGCTGGCGCAGTAGCCGGTGACGGTCCGTCGCGACGCGCGCCCTGACCTGAGCCCGGCGCTCGGGAAACTGCTCTACCCGCGGTCGATCGTCATCCTGGGGGCCTCGGACAACCCGGCGAAGCTGGGAGGGCGGCCGGTCGACTATCTGAAGCGCTTCGACTTCCCCGGGCGCATCCTCCCGGTCAACCCGGGCCGGGAGTACGTGCAGGGGCTGCCCGCCTTCCGGGAGGTCGAGGAGATCCCCGGCGAGATCGACCTGGCGTTCATCATGCTTCCCGCGGGCCAGGCCGCCGACGCGGTGCGGGTCTGCGGGCGCCGGGGTATCCGCGCGGCGATCGTCGGGGCGTCCGGCTTCGCCGAAACCGGCCCGGAAGGAGCCGCTCTGCAGGAAGAACTGCGCGTGGCGGCCGCCGAGGCCGGGGTGCGGATCCTCGGCCCGAACTGCCTGGGCATGATCAGCCTGGCCAGCCGGGCGGTGCCTACGTTCTCCTCGGCGCTGGACGAGGACATCGAACTGACCGAGGGCCCGGTGGCGTTCGTCAGCCAGAGCGGGGCGTACGGGAGCTTCGTGTTCAGCGAGGCCCAGCATCTCGGGATCGGTGTCTCGTACTACCTCAACACCGGCAACGAGGCCGATCTGTCGGCGGCCGAGATGCTGCAGGCGCTGGCCGAGGACCCGGGTGTCGGGGTCCTGCTCGCCTACGTGGAGGGGGTCAGCGACGGGCGTCGTTTGCTGGAAACCGCGCGCCGGGCCCGGGAACTGGACAAGCCGCTGATCCTGGTGAAGGCGGGCCGGTCCGCGGCCGGGGCCCGGGCCGCCGCCTCGCACACCGCCGCGCTCGCCACCGACGACGCGGTGTTCGACGGCGTGGCCCGTCAGCACGGGATCATCCGGGTGGACGGCGCCGAGGCCATGCTGGACGCGGCGCAGATGTTCGCGACCGGCCGCCGGGCCCGGGGGCGCCGGCTGACCACCCTGTCGGTGTCGGGCGGCGCGGGCGCGCTGATGGCCGACGCCGCCTCGGCCAGCGGGCTCGAGGTGACCGCGTGGGACAAGACGTGGCAGGAGAAGATGGCGGCCGCCATCCCGCGCTACGGCTCGCCGCGGAACCCGGTTGACCTGACCGGCTCGCTGATCAGCGACCCGGGCATCCTGCGCCGGGCCCTGGAGGTCGCGACCGGGCATCCGGACACGGACATGATCGCCGTGATGCTCGGCACCGCCGACAGCTGCGCCGACGACCTGATCGACGCGATCGCGGCGGCCAGCGAGAGAAGCGACCGCCCGGTCGTCGTCACGTGGACGGGCGGCAGCGGCCGGCCGCGGAAGCGACTCGCGGAGCTCGGCATTCCCTGCTACCCGGACCTGGGCCGGGCGGCCGCGGTGCTCGGGGCGCTGGCCTCGTTCAGCCTCCGGCCCGCGGCGTCGGAGCCAGCCCGGCCCGCCGGCGTTCCCGGGCCCGGCCGCGTTCCGCTGGCGGCGTCGGCCGGCGGACGCCGCCAGCTGGACGAATACCAGTCGACCCGGCTCATCGCCGCCTACGGGATCCCCTGCGCGGAATCCCGCACCGCCGCGACCGTGGCCGGGGCGGCGGCCGCCTTCGGGGACCTGGGGGGAGGCCCGGTCGCGGTCAAGATCCTGTCCGACCAGGTCGGGCACAAGAGCGACATCGGCGGCGTCCGGCTCAGTCTCCGGACCCCCGGCGAGGTGGAGGAGGCCGCGGCGGACCTGCTCGAGACCGGCGGCGCGGGGCTGCTCGAGACCGGCGGCGCGGGGCTGCTCGTGCAGGCCATGGCGCGCGGGGACGTGGAACTGATCGCCGGGATCAAACGGGATGACTCCTTCGGCCCGGTGGTGGTGGCCGGACTGGGCGGCGTCTTCGCCGAGGTGCTCGGCGACAGCCAGGCCGCGGCGGCCCCGGTGGATCACGGCACCGCGCGCCGGATGCTGACGTCTCTGCGGGGCGCCGGGATTTTCAGTGCCGCACGGGGGAAGCCAGCGGTCGACCTCGACGCGGCGGCCGACGTGATCGTGCGCCTGTCGTGGCTGGCCGCCGACCGTCCTGACATCGCCGAACTCGACGTCAACCCGCTCCTGCTGGACCGGGAGACCGGGACCGTGACCGCGGCGGACTGCCTGGCCGTCCTGGACGGAGACGGAGACGCGACGTGACCAACTTCGCCGACGGCGATCCGGCGCTCAAGCCCCTGCTCGACCGCCTGCTGACCGCAGAGGACCGGGCCCGGGTGGAGCCGTTCCTCGCCGAACTGGGCGAACTCGCCGCGGGCGAGCTTGACCGGCTGGCCCGGACCGCGGACGCCAGCCCGCCGCGCCTGGTGCAGTACGCCCCGGACGGCGAGCGGATCGACGAGGTGGAGTTCCACCCGGCGTATGACCGGATGGCCCAGATCGCGTTCGAGAGGTTCGGGCTGGCCGCGATGTCGCACCGGCCGGGCGTGCTCGGCTGGCCTTCGGCCGTGCCGCACGTCGTCAAGTACGCCCTGTCGTACGTGTTCGTGCAGGCGGAGTTCGGGCTGGCCTGCCCGGTGTCGATGACCGACTCGGCGGCACGGGTGCTGAGGCTGTTCGACCGGGAGCGCTACGCGCCGGAGATCGCCGCGCTCACCAGCACGGACCTCGCGGATCACGCGACCGGCGCCATGTTCATGACCGAGATCGATGCCGGCACCGACGTCGGCCGGACCGAGACGACGGCGGCCGATCACGGGACCCACTGGACGCTGAGCGGCCGGAAATGGTTCTGCTCCAACGTGTCGGCCGACATCATCCTGACCCTGGCGCGGGTACCCGGGCAGGGGGACGGGACGAAGGGGCTGGGCCTGTTCCTGCTGCCCCGGCGCCGCCCGGACGGCACCCGCAACAGCTACCGGATCGACCGGCTCAAAGACAAGCTCGGCAGCCGCTCGATGGCCAGCGGCGAAGTGACGCTCACCGACGCGTATGCCCGGCCGGTCGGCGAACTGAAGGACGGATTCCGCCAGATGGCGGAGATGGTCAACGTGTCCCGGCTGTCCAACGCGATGCGCGCGGCCGCCCTCATGCGCCGGGCCGTGCACGAATCGGTGGAGCATGTCCGGCGGCGCGAGGTCTTCGGGAAGCCGCTGCTGGAACAGCCGCTGATGCGGGCCACCCTGCTGCCGCTGATCCTTGACGCGGAGGCCGGGCTCGGGCTGGTGCTGGAGTCCGCGGCCCAGCTGGACCGGGCCGACGCCGGTTCCGCTGACGCGAAGGGCCTGGTCCGGATCCTGACGCCCCTGGCGAAGTACACGCTCTGCAAGCAGGCCCGGCACGTGACGGCGGAGGCGATGGAGATCCGCGGCGGCAACGGCTACATCGAGGACTGGGTCAACCCCCGGCTGCTGCGGGACGCCCATCTGGGATCGATCTGGGAGGGCTCGTCCAACGTGATCGCGCTGGACGTGCTGCGCTGCCTGCGGCGCGAGGGCGCCCACCGCGTGCTGGCGGCCGAGTACCTGTCCCGGCTGGCGGCGCTGGACCTGCCCGGGACGGCGGAGGTGACCCGCCGGTGGCACGCGCTGCGGGACGAGGGAGAGGAACTGCTCGGCCAGCCGCCCGACGCGCAGCAGGTGCTGATCGCGCCCTACGCGACCGGGATGGCCCGGGCCGTGATGGCCACGCTGCTGCTGGAGCAGGCCGCGTTCGAGTCGCAGCGCGGCGACGGCGAGCGCAAGCTGCTCGTAGCCACCGCATATGTCTCCGGATCGGGTGCTGCACTTCCCGTCCTGCTTAACCGCTTGGAGACCGTGGCCGGTTAGCCTCGCCAGCATGGCATATGACGACGGCCGGATCGCCTGCACCGATGACGCCCTGGTGATCCGCAATTACTACTTTCCCGTCGGAGACAAGCGGGTCCCGTACCAGGCGATCGAGCGGGTCCGGGTTCTCCCAATGTCGGGCATATCCGGCGGCTACCGGCTGTGGGGCAGCGGCGATTTCGTCCACTGGTTCAACCTCGACCCGGGCCGCCCGCGCAAGACGGTCAAGCTCATCATCGACATCCAGGGCCGCCGGGCGAAGCCGGTGATCACCCCCGACACCCCCGACGATGTGACGGCCGAGCTCGCCGCCCATCAGGTCAACATCCGCCATTCCTAACGGATTGGGCGGTCTGTCCCCGGTCGCGAATATATGGCTTATTTCCGGGAAAGTGGATAAGTCATGGCGAAACGGACACGCAAAAGAGCCGTAGTTTCCCGTGGCGAGATGGGGTACCTCGCGCGGGCGGGCTTCCTGGCGCGCGGCGTCATGTACGTGGTGATCGGCTGGATCGCTCTCCTGGTCGCGTTCGGCAAGACGAGCCAGCAAGCCGACCGGACCGGCGCACTGCACGAGCTGAGCACCACGCCGTTCGGCGCGCTCGCGCTGTGGCTGCTGGTGATCGGGTTCTTCGGCATGGCGCTGTGGAGGCTGAGTCAGGCCGCCTTCGGCGGGCGCGGACGAGGGGCGGGGGCGCGGCTCCTGGAGCTGGGCCGCGCCGTGCTTTACGCGTTCATCGGCTACGGCGTGCTTGAGTACGCGATCGGCGAGGGCAGCCCGCAGTCCAGCGACCAGCAGGCGGTGGACCTGACCGCGACGGTGATGAAGTACCCGGGCGGCCGGGCCGCCGTCATCGTCGCGGGGCTGGCGTTCATCGTCGTCGGGGGCTGGACCGCGTACGAAGCCTGGCAGAGGCGGTTCGCGGCCGAATTCCAGCGGAGCCGGATGAGCCCGGGGGCCAGGCGCGTCGTGGACTGGCTCGGCCGGTTCGGCGGCATCGCCCGCGGTATCGTATTCGTCACGGCGGGGATCTTCCTGATCGTCGCCGCCGCGGATGCGGATCCGGGGCAGGCCAAGGGCGTCGACTCGTCGCTGCGGACGCTTGCCCAGACGCCGTTCGGTCCCTGGCTGCTGGTGGCCGTGGCGGCGGGACTCGTCATGTTCGGCCTGTTCTCCTGCTGCGAGGCTCGCTGGGGCCGTGTCTAGTGTCCGTATAGTGAGACATGCTTGCTCATTATTCGGACGTTGCCTACAGTTGGCGGCATGCCTGAGGTCTATACGCACGGTCATCACGAGTCGGTCCTGCGGTCGCATTCCTGGCGGACCGCTGAGAATTCGGCCGCCTACCTGCTGCCGCACCTGAAGCCGCACATGAAGATCCTCGACGTCGGCTGCGGTCCCGGCACGATCACCGCGGGCCTGGCCCGTTACGTGCCCGACGGCCGGGTGACCGGGATCGAGCCCGGTCAGGCGATCATCGACCAGGCCCGCCAGGCTTCGGGCGCCGCGAACGTCGAGTTCGTCACCGGGGACGTCTACGCCCTGGACTATCCCGACGACACGTTCTGCGTCACCCACGCCCACCAGGTGCTGCAGCACCTGGGCGACCCGGTGAAGGCGCTGAGGGAGATGCGCCGGGTCACCAAGCCGGGCGGGCTGGTCGCGGTCCGGGACGCGGACTACGGGGCGATGTTCTGGTACCCGTCGGTTTCCGCGCTGGATGAGTGGCGGGACCTGTACCGGACGGTCGCCCGGGGCAACGGCGGCGAGCCGGACGCGGCCCGGCGGCTGCACGTCTGGGCGCGGGAAGCGGGCCTGGACGACGTCACGGTCTCCGCCTCGACCTGGACCTATGCCACCGGTGAGGAGCGTGAGTGGTGGGGCGGCACGTGGGCCGACCGCACGCTCAAGTCCTCCTACGCCGATTCCGTGATCAAGGGCGGCCGGGCCGCGCGAGAGGACCTGGAGCGCATCGCCCGGGGCTGGCGCGCCTGGGCCGCGGCGGACGACGGCTGGTTCTGCGTCGTGAACGGCGAGGTTCTCGCCCGGGTGTGACTACCCCCGGGCGGGTGCTTCACAGGTCGCGGGCCGGCACGCTAGCCTCCCGGCATGGGCGCATATGAAGACGCTTTCCGCCGAGGAATCGACGACCCCGAGGGGTTCTGGGGCGAGGCAGCCGAGGGAATCGACTGGTACGACAGGCCGCGGACCGTCCTGGACTCCTCGAACCCGCCCTTCTACCGGTGGTTTCCCGACGGGACGCTGAACACCTGCTACAACGCCCTCGACCGGCACGTCGACGCCGGGCGCGGGGACCAGGCCGCCTTGATCTACGACTCCCCGGTGACCGACACCAAGACCACCTATACCTTTAGGCGGCTGAGGGACGAGACCGCCACGTTCGCCGCGGCCCTGAAGTCGCTGGGCGTGACCAAGGGCGACCGGGTCATCATCTACATGCCGATGATCCCGCAGGCGGTCGTCGCCATGCTGGCCTGCGCCCGGATCGGCGCGGTCCACTCCGTGGTGTTCGGCGGGTTCGCCGCGCACGAGCTGGCCGTGCGGATCGACGACGCCAAGCCGAAGATCATTGTCTCGGCGTCCTGCGGCATCGAGGGCAAGAAGGTAATCGAGTACAAGCCGATCCTGGACGCGGCGATCGAGGAGGCCGAGCACAAGCCGGCCCGGACCGTCGTCTTCCAGCGCCCGCAGGCCGCCGCCGCCCTGACCAGCCCGGAGCGGGACCTGGACTGGCGGGTGGCGACGGCGGAGGCGGGGCACGCCGGCTGCGAGCCGGTGCAGGCCACCGACCCGCTCTACATCCTCTACACGTCCGGGACGACCGGGAAGCCGAAGGGCGTGGTCCGCGACAACGGCGGGCACGCCGTCGCCCTGAACTGGTCGATGGCCAACATCTACGACACGGGCCCGGGCGAGGTCTTCTGGGCCGCGTCCGACATCGGCTGGGTGGTCGGGCATTCCTACATCGTCTACGCGCCGTTGCTGGCGGGCTGTACCACGATCCTGTACGAGGGCAAGCCGGTCGGCACCCCGGACGCGGGCGCCTTCTGGCGGGTCGCCGCCGAGTACGGCGTCAAGACGCTGTTCAGCGCCCCCACGGCCATCCGGGCGATCCGCAAGGAGGACTCCGAGGGCGCGCTCAAGGGCCGCCACGACCTCAGCGGGCTGAAGTACCTGTTCCAGGCGGGGGAGAGGCTGGACCCGGACACCTACCAGTGGGCGAAGGACCTGCTCGGAATACCCGTGATCGACCACTGGTGGCAGACCGAGACCGGATGGTCGATCGCCGCCGACCCGATGGGCCTGGAGGTCCTGCCGACCAAGGCCGGTTCCCCGACCGTGCCCATGCCCGGCTTCGATGTCCGCATCCTGGACCCCGAGGGCGGGCAGATGGCCCCGGAGGAGGCGGGCGACATCGCCATCAAGCTCCCGCTGCCCCCCGGATGCCTGCCGACGCTGTGGCAGAACGAGGAGGGCTTCAAGAACGCCTACCTCAGCCGGCACCCCGGCTACTACGCCACCGGCGACGGCGGCTACCGGGACGGCGACGGCTACCTGTACGTGATGGGCCGCACCGACGACGTCATCAACGTGGCCGGCCACCGGCTGTCCACCGGGGAGATGGAAGAGGTCCTGGCCAGCCACCCGGCGGTCGCCGAGTGCGCGGTCTTCGGAGTGTCCGACGAGCTCAAGGGCGAACTGCCGCGCGGCTTCGTCGTGCTCAAGTCGGGGGCCAAGGGGAGCCCGGACGAGCTGTCCGCGGAACTGTCGGCGATGATCCGGAAGCGGATCGGGGCGATCGCCACGCTGAAGAGCCTGGACATCGTGCCCGCGCTGCCGAAGACCCGCTCGGGCAAGATCCTCCGCAAGACGATGCGCGGGATCGCGAACGGACGGAAGGACGAGCCGGTGCCGTCGACTATCGAGGACCCGGCCGTCCTGGACGATCTCCGCCCGGTACTCGATCCCTCAGGACCTGGCGAAGGGTAGCCGTCACCTCGCCGAGTTTGCCCGCGAGCGCGTCGCGCTCGCGGGTGACCTCGGCCAGCCGCTGCTCCAGCTCGATGATCCGGCGGATGGCGGGCATCGTCATGCCCTGGTCGGCCATCGAGGCGACCTGCCGGATGACGCGGATCTCCACGCGCGTGTAGCGGCGCTGCCCGCCGCCGGAGCGGCTCGGGGATACGACCTGGAGCTGATCGACGCGGCGCAGGAACGCCTGCTTGACCGCGAGCATCTCCGCGACCTGCCCCACCGTGTAGAGGGGCAGGTCGTCGTCTTCGAACGGCTCCATGTTGTTAGGCTAACGCGGATTCAGGCTGGCGCCGTGGCCTGGTTAGCCGTCCAGTTCGTGCCTGGCCCCGATGGTGATCTTGCGGGGCTGGGCCTGCTCCCGGACCGGGATCCGGATCTCCAGGACGCCATTGTCGTTGGACGCCTCGATCTTCTCGGCGTCGAGGTTGTCCGACAGGCGGACGCGGCGCGTCACGCTGCCGTAGTAGCGCTCGCGGACGACGTGCTGCTCGGTTTCGCCCTCGGTCTTGTCTGCCTC
>WRBL01000087.1 GCA_009784565.1 Streptosporangiales bacterium
ATGTTCTCCGGCTCGGTGCAGACCACGTAGGGACGGCCGGACAGGTCGACCACCGCGCGGACGAGGGTCTCGTCCAGCGGCACCGTCGCGTCCCCGAACCGGGAAATCCCGGCCTTGTCGCCCAGGGCCTCCTTCAAAGCCTGGCCCAGCGCGATGGAGGTGTCCTCCACCGTGTGGTGGGCGTCGATCTCGATGTCGCCCTCGGTGTGAACCGTGAGGCCGAGGAGACCGTGCTTGCCCAGCTGGTTCAGCATGTGGTCGAAGAACGGCACGCCGGTCTCGACGTCAACCGGGCCGGGGCCGTCGAGGTCGATCTCGATCTCGAGCTTGGTTTCCTTGGTCACGCGCTGAACGCGTCCTACGCGACTCATAGTCCCAGTACCTCCGTCAGCACGTTCCTGAATGCTTCCATCTCTTCCGGCGTGCCGACCGTGACCCGCAGCCAGCCGTCGGGGCCGTTGTTGCGGATCAGCACGTTCCGGTCGAGCATCGCCTGCCACACGTCGGCGTCCCGGCCCGCGAATCCTCCGAACATCACGAAGTTCGCGTCGCTGTCGGCGACGGTCAGGCCGTGGCCTCGCAGCCAGTCCACCAGCTGGTCGCGCTCGTCCCGCAGCGCCTGGACCGTGGCCAGGGGCTCGTCCTTACAGGCCAGGGCGGCCCGCGCCACCGCCTGGGTGACGGTGGACAGGTGGTAGGGCAGCCGCACCAGCAGCAGCGACTCGACCACGGCCGGGTCGGCGGCCAGGTAGCCCAGCCGGGTGCCGGCGGCGGCGAACGCCTTCGACATGGTGCGGGTGACGACCAGGTTCGGGCGGCCTGGCAGCAGGGTCAGCGCGCTCGGCACTCCGTCCCGCATGAACTCGGCGTACGCCTCGTCCACGACGACCAGTCCGGGGGCGGAGTCGCAGATTTCCTCGATGACCTCCAGGGTCTCCGCGGTGCCGGTCGGGTTGTTCGGGGACGTGACGAACACGACGTCCGGCCGGCGGGCGCGCACCTGGCCGGCCGCGGTGGACAGCCCGTAGCCGGCGTCCCGGCTCCCCTCGACCCACCGGGTGCAGGTCACCTGGGAGATCAGCGGGTGCATCGAGTAGGACGGCTCGAATCCCATGGCCGTCCGGCCCGGTCCGCCGAACGCCTGCAGCAGCTGCTGGATAATCTCGTTCGACCCGTTCGCGGCCCACAGCCGCTCCGCCGGCAGCCCGTGACCGAGGTATTCGGCCAGGTCCTTGCGCAGGTCGACCGCGTCCCGGTCCGGGTACCGGTTCAGCGTGCCCGCGACGTTTTTGACTGCCTCGGCGACCGCCGCCTGCAGCCGCGGGCTGGGCGCGTACGGGTTCTCGTTGGTGTTCAGCTGAACCGCGACATCCAGCTGCGGAGCCCCGTACGGGCTCAGGGCCTTGAGGTCGTCGCGGACGGAAGGGACGGCGGTCACTGGCTCTCCTTCGGGACGCGGACGCGGACGGCGGCGACGTGAGCGAGGAGGTCCTCGGAGCCGCCGAGGGAGTCCACCCGGGAGGCGACGCCGTTGAGGGAGTCGCGGCTGCACTCGATGACGTTGACCACGCGCAGGTAGGGGTAGACCGACAGGCCGCTCGTGTGCCGGGCGGTGCCGCCGGTGGGCAGCACGTGGTTGGATCCGGCCAGGTAGTCCCCGAGAGACACCGGCGTGTAGTCGCCGACGAAGATCGCGCCGGCGTTCCGCACCTTCGCCGCGGTCGCGGCGGCGTTCTCCGTCTGAACCTCCAGGTGCTCCGGTGCCCAGGCGTCGGAGATTTTCAGCGCGGCGGCGAGGTCGTCGGCGATCACGTAGGCGGCCTGGTTGCTCAGGGCCGTGGTCACCCGCTCGAGATGCTTCGTGGTCTTCAGCTGGCGCTCCAGCTCGGCGTCGACCTTGCGCGGCAGGTCGGGGTCGGTGGTGACCAGGAGGCAGGCCGCGAGCTCGTCGTGCTCGGCCTGGCCGATGAGGTCCGCCGCGACGAAGGCCGGGTCGGCGGTGTGGTCGGCGATGATCCCGATCTCGGTCGGGCCGTTCTCCCCGTCGATGCCGACGGTGCCCTGCAGGATCCGCTTGGCGGCGGCGACGTACACGTTGCCGGGGCCGGTGATCACGTCGACGGGCCGGCACTCGTCGGTGCCGTGGGCGAACATGGCCAGGGCCTGGGCCCCGCCGGCCGCGTGGACCTCGGTGACGCCGAGCAGCGCGCAGGCGGCCAGGACGACCGGGTGCGGCAGGCCGCCGAACTCCTTCTGCGGCGGCGAGGTGACGGCGATCGACTCCACCCGGGCGGCCTGCGCCGGGACCACGTTCATCACGACCGACGACGGGTAGACCACGAGGCCGCCGGGCACGTAGACGCCGGCCCGCTCCACCGGGACGTACTTGGTGGTGACGCCGAGCCCGTCGGCCGGGGCGGTGGCCGACGACCGGGGCAGCTGGGCCTCATGGACGACGCGGGCCCGGCGGATTGCCTCCTCGAGGGCGTCGCGAACCCCGGGGTCGAGCGTGCCGAGAGCATGCTCGAGCTCCTCGGCCGAGACCCGGGTGCCCGGCAGGTCGACGCCGTCGAAGCGCTGGGTGTACTCGCGCACGGCGGCGCCGCCGCGGACGCGCACGTCCTCGGTGATCGGCTTCACGAGCTCGACCGCGTGCTCCACGTCGAGGGCGGCGCGCGGCAGCACCCCCTCCAGGGCGGCACGGGTCAGCCCGGCCGCGTCACGGCCGCGCAGGTCAATCACGCTGGTAACGGGACTCGCCCCGCTGTCCGAAGTCACGGCCCCTAGTTTACGAACTCCGCCGAAGGCTTAAGTTCGCGGTTTCCGCTGCTGGAGCGACACTTATCGCGAACACAGCGGGGGGGGCACGGTCTCGCGCGGCGGTCCCGCATGCGTTAGGCTCGGAAAACTAGAACATGTTCCACTTCTGGCCGCGGGCCCCGAGGCCCCCGGGGCCCCGAGGAGAGTCGCCATGGCCATCGTGCAAGCTTTGTCCCCCGCCCCCGATGGCCGCCGCCGGCTCGGCCTGGCGAGCCCCGCGACCCGGGAGGCCGTGGGCGAGATCACCGTGAGCACGCCGGACGAGGTCACGGCCGCGATCGCGCGGGCCCGGGCGGCCCAGCCCGCCTGGGCGGCACGCCCGGTGAAGGAGCGGGCCGCGGTCGTCGCCCGGGCGCTGGACGTGCTGCTGGCCCGCAAGGACGAGATCTGCGCCACCGTCCGGGGCGAGACCGGCAAGCCGCAGGCCGAGGCCCTCGCCGTCGAGATTGTCCCCTCGTGCGACTTCATCAACCACTGGTCCGGTCGCGCCGCCCGGGACCTGGCCGACGAGCGAGTCGGCCTGCACGGCTACATGAAGCCGCTGAAGAAGCTCTACCTCCAGTACCAGCCGCTCGGCGTCGTCGGCGTGATCACGCCGTGGAACGGGCCGTTCGTGCTGTCGCTGAACCCCGTGGTCCAGGCCCTGCTGGCGGGCAACGCGGTGGTGCTCAAGCCGTCGGAAGTCGCCCCGCACTCCGGCGGCTGGGCCGCGAAGGTGCTGTGGGAGGCGGGAGTTCCCTCCGACGTGCTGCAGCTGGTGCACGGCGACGGCGAGACGGGCGCGGCCCTGGTGGACGGGGACGTCGACAAGATCTCCTTCACCGGCAGCGTCGGCACCGGCAAGAAGATCGCCGCGGCCTGCGCCGGACGGCTGGTCCCCTGCTCGCTGGAACTGGGCGGCAAGGACGCGATGATCGTGTGCGCGGACGCCGACCTGGAACGCGCCGCCAACGGCGCCGTGTTCCTGTCGATGTTCAACAGCGGCCAGGTCTGCGTCGGGACCGAGCGCATCTACGTGGTCGACAGCGTCGCCGACGAGTTCATCGCGCTGGTCAAGGAAAAGGCCGCGGCGGTGACCTACGGCGCCGACGGCGAGGTCGGCCCGCTGTTCTGGGAACGGCAGCTCGACATCGTCAGCCGTCACGTCGCCGACGCCCGGGCCAAGGGGGCGACCATCGTGGTCGGCGGCTCGCCGGACACGGAGAAGGGCCTGTTCTTCCAGCCCACCGTCGTCACGGACGTCACCCACGACATGGACCTGATGAGCGAGGAGACCTTCGGCCCGGTGGCCGCCATCATGCGGGTCGCGGACGAGCATGAGGCCGTGCGTCTCGCCAACGACTCCCGGTACGGCCTGAGCGGCAGCGTCTTCTCTCGTGATCCGAAAAAAGTCATGCGGATCGCCCGCCAGCTGAAGACCGGCTCGGTGGTCCACAACGACGCGTCGGTCATCTACGGCGCCGCCGAGGCGCCGTTCGGCGGCCGCAAGGACAGCGGCCTGGGACAGGTCAACGGCCGCGACGCGCTCCGGGGCTACACGCACCCGCTGCCGATCCTGATCGACCGCTGGGGCCAGGAGAAGGAGAACATCTGGTACCCCGCCGGCGATAAGACGGTCAAGACCCTCGAGTCCACCATCACGTTCGTCTTCGGCAACCGCCTCGTCCGCCGTTTCATGCGCTGACCCGCCCGGCCCGCCACGCGGGCTTTGGGGGCGAGCCTACGGCGCGGGCGGGGCCGACTGCGGGTAGCCGAAAGGCCCCTCGGCGGCCGGCGCGGCCTCGGGCGCCGACCGGCTGTCGCGGCGCGCGGACCATTCGGCGACCAGGATCATCATGGAGGTGATCAGGGGCCAGAACGCCAGGCCGCTTTTAGCCCCGAGGCTCAGCGAGGACTGATACGTCGCTCCCGGATGGCTGGTGGCGAGCGCGTGCTGGTAGGCCGACAAGCCGATCAGGCCGCCGATCCACATCATGAGCAGCGCCCCTGCCAGCGCGCCCAGGATCAGGCCCGCGGCGCCGGCCGCCCGGCGGAGATACGCGTCGCGGTCGCCGGCGGCGCCGACGCGGGCGATCAGGAACCGGTAGCCGGCGATGCCGGTGATCAGCCCGGCGATCAGGGCGATCCCGCAGAACCAGGCGTCCGCCACGATGAACGCGCGCGTCTCGGCGTTCATGATCGTCGCCTCGCCCGCCGCGACCTGCTGAAGCACCGCCCGCGGCGCCACCTCGCCCCACAGGAGGCCCAGGAGCGCGCCCAGTACCGCGCTGGCGATCAGCCCCGCGCCGAACCGGGCGACGGCGTCGCGGACCGGACCCCGGGACGGCGATCCGGCCGCCTGGACATCAGTCGTCATTTGTTTTCGCTCACCTCTCAGCCGATGCTACCGGGACGGCCTCCAGGCCGGGGACCTTCGCCGGGCCGGCTAGCCCGCGCTGGACGGCGGCCGGTCCAGCAGGGCGAACAGGCCGCGCCGCCCCTCCAGGGGCAGCCGGGCCGCGGTGAAGCCCGCCCGGGCGAGAAGCGCCGCCTCGACCGCGTCGAACGCGGCCTTCCCGGCCTGCACGGCTCCGGCCCCGGTGCCCTCGGCCCCGGCCAGCCCGGCGGCCTGGGTGGCGCACAGGCCGAGCGCGTTCCGGGCCTGCTCCCCCGGCAGCCGCAGCAGCCGGGCGGCGGCCGCGCCCGCGCCGATCAGCGTGGCCGCCGTGGTCGCGGACCAGCCCGCCTCTCGCGCGGAGGTGAGCCGGGCGAGCACCCGGTCGGCCGCGTCGCACCCGATCGCGACCGCGTCCTCGGCTGTGGCCGTGGCCGTGGCCGCGCCTTGGGCCCCGGCCACGGCCTGGTGAGCCGCGAGCGCCGCCGCGACGGCGCAGACCGCGGCCTGTTCCGGGGACCGGCAGGCGGCCGCCGCGCCGGTGAACGCCTCCCATTCCGGCGGGGCCGAGGGCGGCGCGATCCGCCGGAGCGCCCGGACTGCCTCGCCGCCTTCGCCGGACTCGCGGACCCGGGTGAAAGTCTCCAGCCGCGCCGCCGCCTTCTCCAGCGCGGCGGCCGGCGGCTCTCCCCCGGTGACGAGCTTCACGATCTCCGCCGTGAACCCCTCGTCGTCGGTCCCCCGTTCGCTCTCACCGGCATTCACCCGATCGCCCGGGACCGAGACCGGGACCGGGACCGGGACCGGGGCCGGGGCGGACGGCGTGAGGACGGCCCGGAGGACGGCGAGGTCCGGGGCGTCGCCGAGCGCGTCCACGGCGCCCCGCAGAGCCTCCGCCGCGCCGTCGCCGAGGACCGGGGACGCCAGGCGCCCGACCTTGGCCAGGAGCTCCTCGCCGGTGAGGGGGCGTTCCAGGCTGCCGCGCGCGTGCTTCACCTCGACCGTGAGCGTGTCCCCCGTCCCGCGCTCGACGGCGATGATCGCGGAGTCCCGGGGACACTCCGGCGTGGGGTGCAGGGTAATCAGGCCGCGGAGCCGGGCCGCGTCCGGCGCGGTGGCGCGCTCGTCGCTGAACTGGGCCAGCCCGGCCTCGCCGTCCAGGAGCCCGGACGCGACCGCGTGGTAGGAGCTGAACCGGGCCTGCAGGCCGTCGCCCGGCTGCCGGCGGCCCATCAGCTCGGGGACCAGCGGGTTGCAGGTGACCGACACGGCCGTGATCTCCTCCGGGCCGGCCAGCCGCCGGGACGCCTCGATGGCCGCGTCGATCAGCGGATGCGCGACGATCCCGCACGGGTAGGGCTTGAAGGCGTTGCGTTCCAGTTCCCAGCCGCCGCCCCACGGCCCGTCCAGCAGTTCCGGCCACTTCACTTCGCTGGCCAGCACGCTCAGCGCCCCGTCCGGGCCGAGCGGGTCAGTGATCCCGGACAGGCCCTCGGCCGCGAGCCGGGCCGCCAGGATCCCGTTGGCGGCGGCCTTGCCGGCGTGAAAGGGCTTGCCCATCGACCCGAACGCCTCGCGATGACCCACCATCATGACCGAGGCGAGCGAGAGCGCCCGCTCCAGTCCCTTAGCGTCCAGGCCGAGCAGGAGCCCGGCGGCGACGGCCGCGCCGAAGACGCCGCAGGTGCCGGTGATGTGCCAGCCCCGGTCGTAGTGCTCCGGGGACACCGCGTTCCCGATCCGCAGCTGGGCCTCGCAGCCGAGCGCGAAGGCGGTCAGGCAGCGGGCGCCGCCGGCCCCGGTCTCCGGCTCCAGGGCCAGCACCGTCGCCATCGCCGCGGCGCCGGGATGGATGACCGTGGCCAGGTGCGTGTCGTCGAAGTCGTCGAGGTGCGCCGCGGTCCCGGCGGCGAGCGCGGACTGGTACGGGCTGAGCGTCTCGGTCCGGCCCGGGACCGGCACCCCCGGCCGGCCGGGTTCCGCGCCTGGAGCCTGGCCGGAGGCCGCCGCCGCGATGATCGCCTCGACGGCGGCCGAGCGGGCGGCGCCGACCGCCGTGCCGAGGACGTTGAGGAGGCTGCGCCGCGCCGCCACGGCGACCGGTTCCGGCAGCGGGGCCTCGGCGGCGTCGACGATCTGAGCGCAGAACCGCGCGCTCGGGGAGCTGACTGCTTTGTCCGTCACATCCTGAATGCTAGGTGCAGCGGTGATCTTTGCCGGCGGGGAGGACGCGACCGCGGGCCTCGCCGAACCCGATCCGGGTGCCGTCGGCGCCCGGCGCGGTGGCGGTGAGGACGACCTCGTCCCCGTCCCGCAGGAAGGCGCGCGGTTCCCCGGCCACGGTGACGGGCTCCTGGCCGCCCCAGGTGAGCTCGATGAACGCGCCGCGCTGATCGCGGGCCGGGCCGGAGATCGTGCCGGACGCGAACAGGTCACCGGTCCGGGTCGGCGCTCCGTTGACCGTGAGGTGGGCGAGCATCTGGGCGGGAGACCAGTACATGGCCGCGTAGGGCGGCCGGGACACGACCTGGCCGTTCCACTCGATCTCCACGGCGATGTCCAGGCCCCAGGGACGGTCCAGCGCCAGGTACGGCAGCACGGCGGGCTCCTGGGGCGGGGTATCCACGCGGGCGGCGTCCAGGGCGAGGAGCGGGACCACCCACGGGGAGACAGTCGAGGCGAAGGACTTGCCGAGGTTGGGGCCGAGCGGCACGTACTCCCAGGCCTGGATGTCGCGGGCGGACCAGTCGTTGAACAGGACGGCGCCGAAGATCCGGTTCCCGGCGTCCGCGACGTCCACCGGTTCCCCCATGGGGTTGCCGGTGCCGACGACGAACCCCACTTCGGCCTCTATGTCCAGCCGGGCCGACGGGCCGAAGACCGGCGCGGGATCGGCCGGTCCCTTCCGCTGGCCGCACGGGCGCGTGATGTCCGTGCCGGAGACCACGACCGACGCCGCCCGCCCGTGATAGCCGACCGGGAGGTGCTTCCAGTTCGGCATCAGCGGGGACGGGTTGTCCGGGCGGAACAGCCGGCCCAGGTTGGAGGCGTGATGTTCGGAGGCGTAGAAGTCGACGTAGTCGGCGACGTCGAACGGCATCAGCATCCGGACCTCGTCCGCCGGGTGCACCGCCTCTTCCGGGACGTCCCCGGTCACGGCCGCGCCGATCCTCCTCCGGACCGCGATCCACCGGTCGTGTCCCTGCGCCATGAACGGGTTCAGCACCGGCTCGGCGAACACCGCGTCCGGGCCGGACTCTCCCAGCAGCAGGCCGAGGTCGATGACGTGGTCGCCGTAGCGGGTTCCGATCCGGGGCGGTGCCCCGGCCGCGGAGTAGACGCCGTAGGGCAGGTTGGCCGGGCCGAACAGCGAGCCTGGAGGCACGGTCAGCCGGGTCACTTCTCACCTCGCGACCAGGAGTAGGCGTAGGCCCCGTCGTCCGCGGCCCGGGCGCCCTCGCCGAGGGCGAGCGGACGGAACGTGTCGACCATGACCGCGAGCTCGTCGAAGAATTCCGTGCCGATCGAGCGCTCGTACGCTCCGGGCTGCGGGCCGTGGACGTGGCCGCCCGGGTGCAGCGAGACGGAGCCGTTGCCGATGCCGGAGCCCTTGCGGGCCCCGTAGTCGCCGCCGCAGTAGAACATGACCTCGTCGGAGTCTACGTTGGAGTGGTAGTAGGGCACCGGAATGGACTCCGGGTGGTAGTCCACCTTCCGGGGCACGAAGTTGCAGATCACGAAGCCCGTGCCCTCGAAGACCTGGTGCACGGGCGGCGGCTGGTGGACCTTCCCGGTGATCGGCATGAAGTCGGCGACGTTGAACGCGTACGGGTACACGCAGCCGTCCCAGCCGACCACGTCGAACGGGTGAGCCGGGCAGACGTGGACCGTGCCGCCGATGCCGCCGGGCAGCCCGGCGGCCCGGTGCTTGATGTAGACCTCGACGTCGGCGCCGTCGGCGACCCGCGGGCCGGACGGCCCCCGGAGAACCCGCTCGCAGTAGAGAGCCTGTTCCAGGAACTGCCCGTTCCGGGACAGGTAGCGGCGCGGCGGGCCGATGTGGCTGTTGCCCTCGATCACGTAGATCCGCGTGGCCTCGCCGCCATCGCCCGCCTGGGGCACGATCCGGTGCGTGGTGGCCCGGGGGACGATCACGTAGTCGCCCGGGCCCGCGTCCAGGTCCCCGAAGACCGTCTCGACCCGCGCCGAGCCCGCCTCGAAGTACAGGCACTCGTCACCGATCGCGTCGCGGTAGTACGGGCTGGCGGTGTCCGCCGCCACGTAGGACAGCCGCACGTCGTCGTTGCCGAGCACGAGCCGCCGGCCGGTCACGGCATCGGTCCCGGCGCCGTCACCGGCGAACAGCTTGTGCAGCCGCAGGTGCCGGGGGATGAGGGGGTGGTTGGGCTCCAGCGCCTGGTCCGGCAGTTCCCAGGTCCGGTATCCGCTCACGGCCGAAGGCAGGCTGACGTGGTACAGCAGCGAGGAGTCAGAGGAGAAGCCCTCCTCCCCCATGAGCTCCTCGTAGTACAGAGACCCGTCCGGGGCTCGGAGCTGGGTGTGGCGCGTGCGCGGGATGGTTCCCGCGGCCCGGTAGTACGGCATCGTCATCGGTCTCCGGTCTCGGGGTCGTCGGCCCGGAGCGCCGCTCGGGCAGCCCGGGCCCCTATGCCAGACCTTCCCGCACGGCCCCCGCTCACGCGCCTGTGGTCCGTGGTGGTCCTTCCTGGACCACCACGGACCACGCGGAGCACCACGCCCCAGCCTCAGGTTGGCCCCGAATGCCTTCCACATACCCGGTGTAACGCTCAGCCGGTCGCGCCGTGCCCTCCACGAGCAGGCGGCCATGCTCGCCGCGGTCGCCGCCCTCCTGGGTAACCCAGACCTGATCCGGCCCGGGGTGTCCAGGAGCCGAGCGGCCACGGCAAGTCTCAGATTTCCCGTTCAGAGGTTGCCACGGCGGTCTTGTTCACGCTCGATGGCCTCGAAGAGGGCCTTGAAGTTGCCCTTGCCGAAGCCGAGCGAGCCGTGGCGCTCGATGATCTCGAAGAAGACGGTGGGGCGGTCGCCGACGGGCCTGGTGAAGATCTGGAGGAGGTAGCCGTCCTCGTCGCGGTCGACCAGGATGCCGCGCTTCTGCAACTCCTCGACCGGGACGCGGACCTCGCCGATGCGGGCACGCAGTTCCGGATCCTCGTAGTAGGAGTCCGGGGTGGCCAGGAACTCCACGCCCTCGGTCCGCATCGCGTCGACGGTGGCGATGATGTCGCCGGTGGCCAGGGCGAGGTGCTGGGCCCCGGGGCCGCCGTAGAACTCCAGGTACTCGTCGATCTGGGACCTGCGCTGGGCGATCGCCGGCTCGTTCAGCGGGAACTTCACCCGGTGGTTGCCGTTCGCGACGACCTTCGACATGAGCGCGGAGTAGTTGGTGGCGATATCGTCGCCGATGAACTCGGCCAGGTTGGCGAAGCCCATGACGCGGCGGTAGAAGTCCGCCCACTCGTCCATGCGGCCCAGTTCGACGTTCCCGACGACGTGATCGAGGGCCTGGAACAGCCGCCCCGGCGCGCCCTCGCGCCGGACGTAGGACGACGTGCGCGCGGCATAGCCGGGCAGGTACGGGCCGTCGTAGCGGGAGCGGTCGACCAGGGTGTGGATCGTCTCGCCGTAGGCGGCGATGGCGGCGAGCCGGACGGTGCCGTGCTCATCGGAGACGTCGTGCGGCTCGGTGACGACGGTGGCGCCCGCCGAGCGGGCCTGCGCGACGCACTTGTCGACGTCGGGGACTTCAAGGGCGATGTCGGTGACGCCGTCGCCGTGGCGGGCATGATGGGCCGCGACCGGGCTGCCGGCATGCACGCCTCCCTTGATCACGAAGCGGACGCTGCCGCTGGTGAGGACGTACGCGGCGTGGTCGCGGTTGCCGGTCTCGGGGCCGGAGTAGGCGACCAGGTCCATGCCGTAGGCCGAGATGAAGTAGTGGGCGGCCTGGGCCGCGTTGCCGACGGCCCAGACGACGGCGTCCCAGCCGGTCACCGGGAACGGGTCCGCGTCGGTGTCGTACTCCACCAGCCCGATGAGCTGCTTGAGGGCGTCCAGGTCGAGGTGGGCGAGCTTCTCTTCCGAGGTCAGGGTTTCGGTGACGGACATGGCGCTTCCTTCCATCGGGTGCCTTGCCCGGTATTGAAGATCTGCCTGCCCTACCTAGGCAACCTGCCGGTTTTGCGCTAGTCACGATGGACAGATTGCGGGCCTGAACCGCATATTTCCTAGGCAGATTGAGCATCTACTTGGTATGACCGACGATTACCGGGCCGACGCGCTCGACGCGGCGCTGCTGCGCACCCTGGCCGAGCGCCCGCGCAGCGGCGACCTGGAACTGTCCCGCGTCCTGAAGGTGGCCCGGGCCACGGTGCAGGGCCGGCTCCGACGGCTGGACGAGCGCGGCGTGATCCGCGACTGGGCTCCCGCCGTCGACGTCGCGGCGGCCGGGTTCGGCGTGCAGGCGATCATCACTCTGGAGATCTCCCAGGGCCTGCTGGAAGACGTGCGCGAGCACCTGGCGGCCATGCCCGAGGTTCTCGAGGCGCACGTCACGACCGGCGACCACGACGTGGTGTGCCGCGTCGCCACCGAGTCGCACGAGAGGCTGCAGGATGTCCTCGTCCGCCTCAACCAGTCGCCGTCCGTGGTGCGGTCGACCAGCGTGGTGGTCCTGTCCGAGCTGATCCCGCCCCGCGTCCTCCCCCTCCTGGAAAGCCGCGCCGCCCCCGCCGACCGCGCCCCCTCGTTCCGCCGGGACGGGTAACGCCGCGCAGCGTCTCAGGCAGGTCTGTCCTCATCCCCGCCGTGCGTGCGCCCCTCCCGCGCGTACCCGGGAGAAGTGCTGGCGCGGCACTGGAACGAAGACCCGTTCCGCGTATGGGTTTGGGGTTAGCTCGCGATGCAGGTGGGGCCGAGGAGCTGCTTGAGGTCGGCATGCAGCGCGGCGGACGGGGTGACCTTGAGCTTGCGGTCCAGGCGCACGACCGTGGTCTTCTGGGCATTCTTCAGCCGCAGGTGAACCTCGGTCGGGCCCGGGTGGGTCCGGAGCACGTCACGGAGCTGCTCCACCACCTTCGGCACGCATTTGGTCACCGGCAGCGCCAGGACGAAAGGGGAATCGCCGTCCGTCACCGTCAGGTCGGGGATGGTCATGTCCATCGCGATCAGCTTCGGCACGTCGTCCCGGCGGTCCACCCGGCCCTTGACGATCACGATGGCGTCCTCGGCGATCGCCGTGGAGTACAGCTGGTACGTCTGCGGGAAGAACATCACCTCGATGGCCCCGCCCAGGTCCTCCAGCGTCGCCAGGGCCCACGGGTCGCCCTTCTTGGTGACCTTTCTGGTCACGCCCGAGAGGATGCCGCCGATCGTGACGATCTGGCCCGCGTTCCGGCCGCGGGCCGGCTCGGGCGCAGGGCGGTCCTCATCCTGAGCCTGCGACATGAGCTCCGCGAGGGTGATGTCGGTGTCCTTGGCCAGGATGTGGTCCACGCCGAGCAGCGGGTGGTCCGACACGTACAGGCCGAGCATTTCCCGCTCGAAGTTCAGCCGGGTCTTCTTGTCCCAGTCGGAGTCGGGAATCGCGATCTCGAACGCGGCCTGCGACTCTTCCATCCCGCCGAACAGCGAGTCCTGCCCGATCGCCTCGTTGCGCTTGATGTCGATGACGCTGTCGACGGCCTGCTCGTGGATGAGGGCCAGGCCCTTGCGCGGGTGGCCGAGGGAGTCGAAGGCGCCGGCCTTGATGAGGGATTCGATGACCCGCTTGTTGCAGACCTGGGCGGGCACCTTGTCCAGGAAGTCGGCGAAGCTGGTGAACTCGCCCTTGGACTTGCGGGCGGCGATGATCCCGTCGACCACGTTGATGCCGACGTTGCGGATGGCGGCCAGGCCGAACCGGACGTCCTCCCCGACCGCGGTGAACGTCGCCACCGACGCGTTGACGTCCGGCGGAAGCACCTTCACGCCCATCCGGCGGGATTCGCTCAGGTACAGGGCGGACTTGTCCTTGTCGTCACCGACGGAGGTGAGCAGGGCGGCCATGTACTCGGGGGCGTAGTTCGCCTTCAGCCACGCGGTCCAGTAG
Source organism: Streptosporangiales bacterium (assembly GCA_009784565.1). GTDB lineage: Bacteria > Actinomycetota > Actinomycetes > Streptosporangiales > Streptosporangiaceae > Trebonia. The sequence continues at coordinate 13,326 of WRBL01000087.1, forward strand.
GACACGAGGCCGTACCCGGCGGTGTGCGCCTTGTTGAAGGCGTAGCCGGAGAAGGGGACGAGGACGTCCCACACCGCCTTAATCGCTTCCTTGGAATAGCCGCGCTCCCGGCAGCCCTTCTCGAAGCCGACGAACTCCTTGTCGAGGATCTCCTTCTTCTTCTTGCCCATCGCGCGGCGCAGCACGTCGGCCTGGCCGAGGCTGTAGCCCGCCAGGATCTGCGCCGCCTTCTGCACCTGCTCCTGGTAGACGATCAGGCCGTAGGTGGGCTCGAGGACGTCCTTGAGCGGCTCGGCCAGCTCCGGGTGGATCGGGGTGATCTCCTGCTGCCCGTTCTTGCGCAGCGCGTAGTTCACGTGCGAGTTAACGCCCATCGGCCCGGGCCGGTACAGGGCCAGAACGGCGGAGATGTCCTCGAAGTTGTCCGGCCGCATCATCCGCAGCAGCGACCGCATCGGGCCGCCGTCCAGCTGGAACACTCCCAGCGTGTCGCCGCGGCCGAGCAGCTCATATGTCTTCCGGTCATTGAGCTCCAGGTCCAGGAGCTTGATCTTCTTCTCCCGGTTCAGCTCGATCGCCTTGACCGCGTCGGCCATGATCGTCAGGTTCCGCAGGCCCAGGAAGTCCATCTTGAGCAGGCCCAGGCCCTCGCAGGTCGGGTAGTCGAACTGCGTGATGACCGACCCGTCGGTGTGCCGGGTCCACACCGGGATGTGGTCAGTCAGCGGCTCCGCGGACATGATGACGCCAGCCGCGTGGACGCCGCACTGGCGGATCAGGCCCTCGATGCCCTTGGCGGTGTCGATGACCTGCTTGACGTCGGGCTCGTTGTCGTACATCGTGCGGAGCTCGCCGGCCTCGCTGTAGCGCGGGTGCTCCTCGTCGTGGATCACCGACAGCGCGATGTCCTTGCCCATGACGGCGGGCGGGAACGCCTTGGTGACGCGGTCGCCGAGGGCGTAGGGGTTGCCGAGGACGCGGGAGGCGTCCTTGATGGCGGCCTTCGCCTTAATCGTGCCGTAGGTGACGATCTGCGCGACCTTGTCGCTGCCCCACTTCTCGGTGACGTAGCGGATGACGTCGGCCCGCCCGCGTTCGTCGAAGTCCACGTCGATGTCGGGCATCGAGACGCGCTCGGGGTTGAGGAACCGCTCGAAGATCAGCCCGTGCGGGAGCGGGTCGAGGTCGGTGATGCCCATCGCGTAGGCGACCAGGCTCCCGGCCGCGGATCCTCGTCCCGGCCCCACGGCGACGCCGTGGTCCTTGGCCCAGTTGATGAAGTCGGCGACCACCAGGAAGTACGCCGGGAACCCCATCTGGCAGATGATCGAGATCTCGTACTCGGCCTGCTTGCGGTGCTCGTCGTCGTAGCCGCCCGGGAAGCGGCGGTCCATGCCCGTCCACACCGCGTCGGCGAACAGCGCGTCCTCGCTGTCGAAGCCCTCCGGGATCGGGAACCGGGGCATGAGGTTCACGAACTCGAACATGCCCGTGGTGTCGACCCGGTCAGCGACCAGCAGCTGGCTGTTGCGGCAGCCCTCCTGCCAGGCGTCGCTGTTGTTGATCGCGTACATCTCCTCGGCCGACTTGATGTAATAGCCGCTGCCGTTGAACCGGAACCGGTCCTCGTCGGCCAGGGTCTTGCCGGTCTGGATGCACAGCAGCAGGTCATGGGAGACCGAGTCGGACTCCGCGGAGTAGTGGGAGTCGTTGGTCACGACCGGCGGGATGCCGAGCTTCTTCCCGATCTCCAGGAGGCCTTCCCGGACCCGGGTCTCAAGGTCGAGGCCGTGATCCATCAGCTCCAGGAAGTAGTTCTCCTTGCCGAAGATGTCCTGGTACTCGGCGGCGGCCTTCAGGGCCTCGTCGAACTGGCCCAGGCGCAGCCGGGTCTGGAGCTCGCCCGACGGGCACCCGGTGGAGGCCATCAGCCCGGCGGCGTGCTCGGCGATGATCTCCTTGTCCATCCGGGGCCACTTCACCAGCCAGCCCTCGGCGTAGGAGCGGGAGGTGAGCTTGAAGAGGTTGTGCAGGCCCTCTTTGTTCCGCGCCCAGATGGTCTTGTGGGTGTAGGCACCGGACGCGGAGACGTCGTCCCTCTTCTGGTGCGGCTGGCCCCACAGGACGCGGTTCTTGTTGCCCCGGTGCTCGGGAGCGACGTAGGCCTCGATGCCGATGACCGGGGTGATGCCCGCGTCCTTGGCCTGCTTGTGGAACTCGGCGGCCCCGTACATGTTGCCGTGGTCGGTCATCGCCACGTGCGTCATGCCCTGCGCCGAGACCTCCTTGAAGAGGTCCTTCAGCCGCGCGGCGCCGTCCAGCATCGAGTACTCGGTGTGGACGTGGAGGTGAGCGTACGGGGTGTCGGGCATCTCTTCGTCTCCTCCTGCGGGCACGCTCACGCACCGCCGCGCCCGTTCGGCCCGCGAGGGGGACCGGGTCGGACAGGGCGGTCAGTCGCTTGATGGATGCCGCCTACCTTATCGGTTCGAGGCAGCCATGTGACGGTGGTAAATCAGGCTTTCCGGAAGTCCCTGTTCCCGTACGCGTGCCGGCGTGTCGGCGTGTCGTCATGCCGAACGGGCGGGCTCAGTCCCAGCGCACCCGGACCGACCCTCTCCAGACCTGGATGATCGTGTCATCGCCGGTCACGGTGAGGCCCGCTTCCCGCGCCCCGCACCGGTTCCAGAGGAAGAGGTAGAGGGCGGACGCGGTACCGGACAGCTCGCAGGCCGCCGATCCCGCCGGCCCCTCCGGGTCCGCCGGCTCGCCGGGCTGGTAGCGGCGAACCCGCACCCGGCCTTCGGCGGGCCAGGTGAAGCGCCAGGCGTCTTCGGTGTCCCCCGCCCGGACCAGCAGATCCCGGGCAATCCCGTCGCCGCTGCCCCGGGCCGCGAACCCGGCGATCAGCTCGTCGATGCCGTCAGCCGCGAATCCCGCCGGGAAGGCGCTCCCCGGAACCGGTGCGCCTTCCCGGGCCGCGCCTTGCGCGTCATAGCGGTGAATGGCGGTCTCGTGCGCCTGCCTGCGCGCCCAGAACGCCAGCGGCGACGGCGCGGGCAGGAACGTGGCGCATCGCACGCCCGGGTCGGCCTCGCTCAGGATCCGGACCAGCGCGGCGTGCCCTTCGAGGTAGGACGCAATCAGCCGCTCGTCCGGCGGGCCGACGGACACGATGTCGCTCTCGTCCCCTTCCTCGATGATCACGGATCGCCGTTCCGCCACGTGCCGCCCCGCCCACCGGTGAACATACGCCTGGTGGCGCACCAGGTCCCGCACTCTCCACCCGGGACAGGCCGGAACCTCCGCGGCCAGCCCGGCGGCCTGAGCCGCGTCCGCGAGCCGGGAACCGTCTTCCTTCAGGGCCGCTATGTGCTGGCTGATCTCCATGCTCCGAGGCTGTCATCCGCCGGCGGGAAGGACTTGAACATCCGTGCGCGGTTACCCTCGGCATCGTGGCCTCGTATCCCCGGCCCGTCGGCCAGGACTGCCGGATCGCCGACGTGCGCTGCTCCCACGGCCGGTCGGGCTTCCGGCCGGACCCTCCCGGCGACGAGCACGTGCTCGTGGTCGTGCGGCGCGGCGCCTTCACCCGCAGGACCCCGGGCGGGACGGTCCTGCACGACGCCACGACCGGATACCTCACGCGGCCCGGAGAGCCCGAAGAGTTCGCGCACCCGGTCGACGGCGCCGACGACTGCACGGCGATCCGGTTGTCGCCGCGTTTGCTCGCCTCGCTGGCCGGCGGCGACCCGTCGCTCTCCGTCCCGGACCTGCCGCTGAGTCCCGCCGCCCATCACGCGATGAGGCGAGCGTGCATGCTGCCCGGCCCCGCGGGCCGGGAAGAAGCCGTCGTGCTGGCGATCGCGGGGCTGCTCTCCCGGCGCGTACCGCGACTCGTCGCCGCGGGGAGGCCCGGCACCGCGGCCGCACGGCGGCGGCTGGTGGACGAGGCCCGGGAGATCCTGCACTCCGAGCCCCGTACCGGAGTCACCGAACTGGCCCGGCGCGTCGGATGCTCACCGCATCACCTGAGCCGCCTGTTCAGCCAGCTGACCGGCGGCGGCGTGAGCCGGTACCGGAACCGGATCCGGGTAGCGGAGGCGATGGAGCGGGTGAGCGACGGAGAACCGGACCTGGCCGCGCTCGCGGGCGACCTCGGATTCGCGGATCAAGCGCACCTCACGAGAACCGTCCGCGCGCTGACCGGCCAGCCGCCCAGGGCATGGCGCGGTGCCCGGACCGGGCCTCAGCCCTGACGGAGCAGTTTCCCGGTTCGCCGCTGACAGGCCTGGACAACGCTCCGGGACACTTCCGGCGTTTCCCTGGCCGCTTCGTCATAGACGTCCGCGAGGCGGGCAAGGGTGGACTCAACAACCTCCTCCGCCTTGTCCAGGCTCAGGCCCCAGCTGGCCGCTTCACGGATGATGTGGTCTCGGGTTACCACACCCAGCAGAGACTGCCCGTCAACCCAGAGCGCCAGTTCGCGAGTACCCGCGAACTCGGCGGTGGGAGACGCGTCGTAGATCGGCGCGAGCGACAGGTCGTTCCTCCGATGGAGGAACGCATGGTTCCGCAGATGCGCGTCGGTGTTGCCGATGGCAACCGTGAAGGTCAGCATCGCGGCGAGGCGGCGAAGTTCGGCCGACCGGTCGCCGGAGTAGATGTCAAACACCTTCGCGAGACGGCGATAGGAAGCCGCCCCGTTCGGCGTCTGGTACTTTCCCATGCCAGTCGGATCGATCCCCAGGGCTTGGCATCCGTCTTCCTGATGCCTCCTGACCAGGCCTCTTCCTTTCGCCACCCGGTCAAAGCGCGTCACGACGATCACTGTCTTGCCGCCGAAGGTGTCGAGCCTGGATTCCGCTGCCGACAACCCGGCCAGGGCCGCGGCCCGCTGCGCGAACGCCTCGCTCGCGACCAGGCCAGGAAACTCCGGCGGATCGGGCTTGAGAATGTGGGTACTAGGCATTCCGCCCAGCGGACGCGCCCAGCCACCGTCAACCTGGACAAGGAGCAGCTTGGACTGAAGCCCGCCGAGGGAGACACGGACGTCCTCGTCGACGCCAAGCGGATGCTGGCGCAGCGCCGCAACCGCCTCGCCTACCTCAGACTCGGTAAGCGGCTGGAGCGGCCCGGACATGGCTTGCGGTGGCTGTTCCGCCGAAGTGACGGCGACGGCTCCAGCACAGTCACGCCCGATCGCCGCCAGCAACCTGAATCCGTCGCCGCGCCGAATACGGAAGTAGCGTTCGAGGACAGTTCTCGTCTCGCCCTCTGGAAGCAGGCTCTCAATCCAGAAATCTACTCGTTCGCCCTTATACGGACGCATGGCTACGGGCAGCGGAACCGACAGCCCGAGAGCCCCTACTCCGCGCTCAGCGACATAGTCCGGACGGTAACGAAGCTGCGGGACCCCCCTTCGGCTGACTGTCAGGTCCGCGACAACCCGATCGCCTATCCATACGTTGAGGTTCCCCGGCTCTCCGTTCACGACCTGTCGTCGCCCTCCTCAAGCACGTGGTGAATGTCCACTCGCACTGGCGAGTTATGCGGCACTGCGATCAGGTCGTAGCCCATTGACCTAAAAAGCTCAATGAATCGGGCGATCGCCGGATTCCGGCCTGCTTCCATGTTCAGGACTGTTGTCCGATCCATGTCAAGCTGCGCGGCGATCTGCGCCTGCGTCAATCCCGCCTCTCGACGAACCTCACCGAGTGCATGACCTGCCTGCTCATTGCCGAGCAGCCAGAACCACGGCTGATCAATCCCATGTTGGTCCACGCCAGCACTCTAACCGTACGACAAGATATTGGTTTTAGCCAACTTAATATCAAGAAAAGCGTGAGGTTGGATATATCCAATAACTGTCAAGCAGATCGTGAATGCTGATCCCTGGGCTCCCAGGACGCAGATCTGCTTGGCCATGGTCACCGGTCGATCAGGTCAATACCGGAGGCGATCAGGTGGGTGGGCCGGTCCTGTGGTTGGCCCAGTGTCTGGCTTCATTGTGAGATGGCCGAACTGCTTACCCCAGCCCGTCTGGGGCCCGGCCCGCATGCGGGCCTGGACTGGAAACAGCCCGGCCCGGGACCGGGAGCGGGCTCTAGTCGGCGGCGAGGGTGTCCAGGGCTCGCTGGAGGTCGTCGGGGTACTTGCTCTCGAACGCCACCGGGGTCCCGTCGGA
>WRBL01000088.1 GCA_009784565.1 Streptosporangiales bacterium
AGCGCCTTGTTGTCGCGGAAGAAGTGGTGCCGGGTCTCCCAGTCGCCCTCGACCAGGGCGTGCCGGATGAACAGCTCGCGGCTGATCACCGGGTCGATCCGCGAGTACTGCACGGCGCGGTCGGCGACAATGGGGATGCCGTACAGGGTGACCTTTTCGGTAGCGACGACCGAGCCGCGTTTCTTGCTCCACCGGGGCTCGCTGTAGGACCGCTTGACCAGGTGCGCGGCGACCGGCTCCACCCATTCCGGTTCGATGGCCGCGACGATCCGGCCCCAGAGCCGGGACGTCTCCACCAGTTCGGCCGCGACGATCCAGTCCGGGGGCTTCTTGGCCAGCCCGGAGCCGGGAAAGATCGCGAACCGGGTGCCGCGGGCCCCGAGGTAGTCCGTCAGCTCGCGGCGCCGGCCGGAACGACCCTGGCCGGGCTTGCCGGCCGGGACCACGATCTTCATTCCGACGTGCGACAGCAGGCCCGCCAGGAGCGAGACCGTCACGGTGATCCGTTCGGAAGAAGACTGCCCGGTGTCGATGTCGAGGTCGCGCGCGAGGGAGCGGAGCTGGCCGTGCAGATCCTGCCACTCCCGGATCCGCAGGTAGTTCAGGTACTCGGCGCGGCACAGGCGGCGGAAGGCCGAGCCGGACAGCTCGCGCTGCTTCTCCCCCAGGTAGTCCCAGAGCGCTACGTAGGCCAGGAAATCGGACTCGGGCTGAGCGAACCGCGCGTGGGCGGCGTCGGCCTTCTGCCGGTCGTCGGCGGGACGCTCGCGGGGGTCCTGGATCGACAGGGCGGAGGCGATGACCAGCACCTCGCGGGCGCAGCCCTGCTTCCCGGCCTCGATGATCATGCGGGCGACGCGGGGATCGACGGGCAGCCGGGCCATCTTCCGGCCGATCTCCGTCAGCCCGCCGCCGGAGAACGCGTTCAGTTCCTCGAGCAGGTTGACGCCGTCGGTGATCGCCCGGGCGTCCGGCGGGTCGACGAACGGGAACTTGCGCACGTCGCCCAGGCGGGCCGCCGACATCTGCAGGATGACCGAGGCCAGGTTGGTGCGCTGGATCTCCGGGTCAGTGAACTCCGGCCGGGACTCGAAGTCCTCTTCGGAATACAGCCGGACGCAGATGCCGTCGGCGACCCGGCCGCACCGGCCCTTGCGCTGGTTGGCGCTGGCCTGGGAGATCGCCTCGATCGGCAGCCGCTGCACCTTGGTGCGCAGGCTGTAGCGGGAGATCCGGGCGGTCCCGGGGTCGATGACGTACCGGATGCCGGGGACGGTCAGGGAGGTCTCGGCGACGTTCGTGGCCAGGACGACCCGGCGGGAGCTCATCGACCGGTTCTTGGGCAGTTCGAAGACCCGGTGCTGCTCGGCCGAGGACAGGCGCGAGTACAGCGGCAGGATCTCCAGGCCCGAGCGGCCCTTCAGGGCGTCGGCGGCGTCGCGGATCTCCTGCTCGCCGGAGAGGAAGACCAGGATGTCGCCGGGGCCTTCCCGCCGCAGTTCGGTGACGGCGTCGCCGATGGCCGTGGAGAGGTCTTTCTCCTCGCCCCTGGGCCTCTTGCCCGGGCGGTCGTCGTCGTCCGCCTCGGTCTCGGGGTGCGCGATCGGGCGGTAGCGGACCTCGACCGGGTAGGTACGGCCGGAGACCTCCACGATCGGGGCGGGCGTGCCGCCGGAGTCCGCGAAGTGGCTGGCGAACCGCTCGGGGTCGATCGTCGCCGAGGTGATGATCACCTTCAGGTCGGGGCGGCGGGGCAGCAGCTGGCTGAGGTACCCGAGGATGAAGTCGATGTTCAGGCTGCGCTCGTGGGCCTCGTCGATGATGAGGGTGTCGTAGCGCAGCAGATCGCGGTCGCTGCCGATCTCGTTGAGCAGGATGCCGTCGGTCATCAGCTTGACCAGAGTCTGGTCGCCCGAGTGGTCGGTGAACCGGACCTTGTAGCCGACGGCGGTACCGAGGTCGGTGCCGGTCTCCTCGGCGATCCGCTCGGCGACCGTCCGGGCGGCGATCCGCCGGGGCTGGGTGTGCCCGATCTGGCCGGTGACGCCGCGGCCGAGTTCCAGGCAGATCTTCGGCAGCTGCGTGGTCTTCCCGGACCCGGTCTCGCCGGCCACGATCACGACCTGATGGTCGCGGATGGCGGCGGCGATGTCGTCCTTGCGCTGGCTGACCGGGAGCTCGTCCGGGTAGCTGATCTCCGGGAGCTGCTCGCGCCGGCGGGCCACCCGGTCCCGGGCTCTGCCGACGTCGGCGGCCAGTTTCGCGGTTTCCTTTTCCCGGGCGCCGGGGTCGCGCAGGCCGCGGGCCCGGTCGATACGACGACGCAGCCGGTGCTGGTCGTGCAGCATCAGCTCGGGGAGCACGCGGCGGAGCTCGGCGATGTCAGAAGAGGATTGGTTCACCGGCGGGTAAGGATAGACGACAGGGGCCAGGTCATGCCAACGCTTTTGCGGCCCGTTCCCTTCCCGCCGGTGCTCCGTGATCGGCTGGTGACGGTTCAGCTGGTGACGGTCAGGAGGTCAACGTCGTCGCTGAAGGGCACGCCGCCCTCCCCCGCGTGCGCGTTCCGCTGGACCGTGAGCGTCTGCTGGCCGACGTGCCATCCCTGGGCCTTCGCCGCCTGGGTGATGTCCGCGACGAACGCGGAGGCCCCGTCGTCGTAGCCGTTGGCGTAGTGCGAGGTGATGCTGCCGGGCCCGCCGTTGACGCAGTGGTAGGACTCCGAGGAGTGCAGCACGGCGTACAGCTTGTTGGACTTCACCGGCTGCAGGCGGCCGTCCCGGACCACGCACATGGTCTCGTAGCTGGCGGCGATGAACCAGGCGCCGCCTCTGCTGCCCGGTACGGGCTGGTGCCACATCCGGACGTGGCCCTCCTTCCCGCTGACCGACAGCTCGTTGCCGTGCAGGCACCCGTCCAGGCGCCAGGCCTGCTGCATCGGGGCGTAGCGGGACCCCGTGACGTCCGCCTGCTCGGTCGAGATGCACATCATGTGGATGCCCGACACGCTGACCTTCGTCGCCGCGGACACGTTCTTCCAGTGCGCGAGCGCCTTCTGGAGCGCGCTGAGAGAGACCGTCGACTGGGCGGACAGGACCACGTTGACCGGCTCGCGGAACGACTTGATCTGCGGGAAGGGCGACGGGGACGGCCCCGTGTCCCAGCTGGCCGGGGCGCAGTAGTCGGCGTCGCACCCCTTCGTGATCGCCGCGGTCGTCGCTCGGCTGGCGCCCCCCGGGGCCTGCGAGCACGCCGCCAGGGCCGCGGCGGATACCGCGGCCAGGAGCACGCACGCGAACCCTCTGCGCCGTTTCAGATTTGGCATGCCGTAAAGCGTGCCATGAGGAAGAACCATCCCGTAAGTCCCTCATCGCCGATCTTCGGTAGCCACACATCCGCCTTGTCCGCTTTAGCGGAGATTGCACCGCGGGTCGCGGGCCACGCGGGCGAGGGCTCCCGGGTCCGCGCCGCCAGCAGACGTCAGCGTCCCGCGGCGGCCAGGCCCCGGGCCAGGTTCCCGGCGGCGTCCCGGATCCAGTCGGCCAGCCTCTCCTCCCGCTGCCGCCGCCCGGGGCCGGCCTCGGCGGCCAGCGCGCGGACCTCGGCGCTGGCCGTCGCGCGGACCAGCACCATGATCTGCGCGGCCACCAGGCGGCGGGCCGCCTGGTCGCGCAGGCCGTCCCCCCGGCCGGCCAGGACCAGGGTCAGCGCGTCCTCGGCCTCCTCTGCCAGCTCGCGGAGCCGGGAACGGGCCGCCGGCCCCGCGTCGGCCAGCCGCTGGAAATCCTCCAGGCGGCCATCGCCGACGGCCGCCAGGAGGGCGTTGGCCGCGGCGACCAGCGGGGTCTGCCCGACCCGCCGGCCGGCGACCGCCGCCACGACCGCGTCCAGGACCGTCGGCCCGCCGCCGAAGAGGAGTTCTTCCTTGGACCGGACGTAGGTGAACAGCGTTTTCACGCTGACGTTGGCCGCGTCCGCGATCTCGGCGACCGTCACGTCCTCGAATCCGCGCTCGCCGAACAGGCGGGCCGCCTCGGCGAACAGCGCCTCCCTGGTCAGCCGCTTCTTCCGCTCCCGCAGGGACTCCCGGGGCGGCGTTTCCCCGGGCGCCCCCGGGGAAGGTTTCCGGGGCTGCCGCGGCTCCCGGGGCTGGGGAGCTAGAAGGTGAACGACTGTGGTCACGGAGCCGACTGTAATAGGTGAGCGGCTTACTTTCCCGCCTGCCTCACCGCGTGTCGCGTAAGCCGGTTACTTTTTCCACCGCTTCGCGAAGGAACCCCGCCGGCGGCCTATCCCTCGGCGAGGGCCAGGAGGGTGGCGTACGGGCCGTTGTAGTAGTCCTGGTCACCGGGCTGGCGGCCGGCGTCGGCGTACTGCCAGAACGCGTAGGACAGGTAGCCGGCCGGCAGCGAGCCCGCGCTTGAGGAGTAGCTGGCGAGCCACAGCGGATCGGTGAGCCCGAACGCGGCGTTGGTGGCGCCCAGGCCGAGAAGGTCCCCGGTGCAGGTGTTCCACCAGTCCGCGGTCGTGTAGATGAGCGGGAACACTCCGGTGTCGAAGGCGTACTCGTCGGCGAAGGCCCGGATCCAGGTCCGCATCTGCCCCTGAGACAGGCCGTAGCACTCGCGGCCGTAGGGGTTGTACTCGATGTCCAGGGCGCCGGGCAGGGTCTTGGTGCCGGCAGTGCGGTTGCCTCCGTGGGCGACGAAGAAGTCGGCCTGGGCCGCGCCGCCCGAGTTGTCAGGGATGGCGAAGTGGTAGGCGCCGTGGATGATTCCGTGGTTCGCCGCGCCGCTGTTCTGACCCTGGTAGTACGGGTTGGCGTAGTACGTGCCCTCGGTCGCCTTGGCGATCGAGAAGTCGACGTGCGGGGCGACCGCGGACCAGTTGACGTTGCCCTGGCGCGAGCTGATGTCGATGCCGGCCCGCCGGGTGCCGGTCGCGTTCCGGGCCCCGGAGATCACCTGCTGGAGGAGGTTGCCGGCCGAGACCGTGCCCATGTCGTCGGCCTGCGGGTGCGTGAGCTTCTCCGGGCTCACCGGAGTGGTATCGACGGGCCTGGCGACGTTCAGGATCTTGCCGGTCACCGGGCTCAGTGCCTGGCGTACCGGATCCGTGGCCGCGCTCGCCCGGTGCGCGGGTCCCGCGGAGACCGCGGCCGCCGTCGCGGCGAGGCCGAGGACCGCGGCCCCGGCGATCGGCAGGGCCCGTCGGGTCACCGGTCGTTTCATGTTCTTCCCCCTCATTTCCCCATTCGCGCTGTCCGCGCGCCCGAGCAGACGCTATGGCACGCAAACAGGCCCGGGCAACCACTACCGGTTAATAGCACGCGAACTCCGTCGGCCCAGGCCAGGGCGCGGCCCCGGGAGTATTTTTGCCCGCGGGATCCTTATCCGGTACAGTGACCGCGCTGGCCCCGGTCCCCCGCTTTTCTTGAGCGGTTCTCGGTGACCCGGCCCCCACTCCCTTCATTCCCCGTCCGCACGCGTATTTTCCCGTGCGGCATCCCGCGATGAATCGCGGACGCTCATTTTCGCGCGGCGGCAGAAGCAGCGTCATGCGTTCCTGCCCGCCCGCGCATTCGCTCTTCTCTTCCCACGAGGATTCCCCATGACAGCGACAATGACTGATATCCCGGCCCAGGCCCCGCCTTCCGCCGGGAAAACCGAGACAACTCCCGTGCGCGGGATCGCCGATCTCGACCGCGGCCGCGGTTTCCTCCGGGTCGCCGGCTACCGCCGCTCCCCCGCCGACATTCCGCTGAACTCGGCCGCGATCCGGAAGTACGGCCTGCGGGCCGGCGATTTCCTCGAGGGCACCGCCGCCGGCGGCAAGGCCCTCGCCAGCGTGGAGACCGTCAACGGCCTGCGGCCGGAAAAGACCCGGCCCAGATTCACCGACCTCACGCCCGTGTACCCGCGCGAACGGCTGCGCCTCGAAGCCGGGGACCCGTCGCCGACGGCGCGGATCATCGACCTGGTCTCGCCGATCGGAAAGGGCCAGCGCGGCCTTATCGTCGCGCCGCCGAAGGCGGGCAAGACAATGGCCCTGAAGACCATCGCCCGCGCCGTCGAATGCGCCTACCCCGGCATTCACCTGATGATCGTCCTGGTCGGCGAGCGGCCCGAGGAGGTCACCGACATCCGGCGGTCCGCGAAAGGCGCCGAGGTCGTCTACTCCACGTTCGACGACTCGCCCGCCGACCATGTCCGGGCCGCCGAGCTGGCCGCCGAGCGGGCGAAGCGGCTGGCCGAGACCGGCCGGGACGTCGTCGTGCTCCTGGACTCCCTGACCCGCCTCGGCCGGGCCTACAACCTCATGGCCCCCTCCGGTGCCCGCACCCTCACCGGAGGGGTGGCCGTCCCGGCGCTCCAGCCGCCGCGGCGGTTCCTCGGCGCGGCCCGCTGCCTGGAGGAGGGCGGCTCGGTCACCATCGTGTCCACCGCGCTGGTCGACACCGGCTCGGCCCTGGACAACGTGCTGTTCGAGGAGTTCAAGGGCACCGGAAACATGGAACTGAGGCTGCGCCGGGACCTGGCCGACAAGCGGCTGTTCCCCGCCGTCGACGCCGTCCCGTCCGGCACCCGCCGCGACGACCTGCTCATGGACGACCGCGAGCACACGGCGGTCGTCACCCTGCGCCGCGCCCTGGCCGCGCTCGACCCGCAGCACGCGATCGAGCTGCTGATCGGCAAGACCCGGACGGACGCGCCGAACGGTTCCTGGCTACTGGGCTGACACCGCGGCCTCGGCGGGAACCTCCGCACGGCGGCCGCTTTCGACATCGATGCCGACATCCGGGCTTACTCCGGGAGATAGACCCGTCTATTAGAACTGGACGTCCAGCCCATTAGGTTAGGATTCGGCATTCGCCGTTGTGCGGAGAGTTAAGCGCCTATACCCTTACTGCAATCAAAAGGCGCTCTCACTTCCCGCGCAATTGCGTGAGACGCAAGATCTGGTGTCTGGACGGATCCTAATACTTGAGCATTCAACATGTACCGCCTATGTACATCGGGCAAAACCGAATAACGCGCGACGCGGCCGCACCCACGGGAAATCACCACCGCCTCGGCCTCGGCGCACACCGCCCGGGCGGGGCCGGACCGGTCTATTCCGATTCCGGCACGGGCTTTGCCTCGCGGCAATTGCCGGAAAGCGCGCGCCCTCGCTCCGCCGCATTCCGCCGTCACGGGCGGGCCCAGACGTGGACGCGGCAACGGAACGCCCGCAGCAGGTTCCTGACCGCCCTGCCGGGCCGTCGGCGTTCGCTCGAGGAACTGTCATCCGGCGGTACGCGGACGCCCCAGATCACGCCCATGACGAGAGCCTTTCTGATTCGGCGTGGCGACTGGATGGACGCGCCCGGCCTCTCGACGGGGGAAAGAGGCCGGAGGCCGGGCGCGGGCGCATCCCTCCCCGGGAAACAAGCCCCCCCTCGCTCCCAGGGGAAAGACGCCGATGCACGCTTCGTAGCCGTCTGGATGGATTCCGGTTACCTAACGCGCGCTGCTCACGATACTCGGCACCGACTTAGCTGTCTAGCTACCTCAACATGTCCTGTTTCGCGTCGCGGTGCGGGGGGAACTCGTGCCCGGTGAACCGGATGTGGCGGCTGCCCGGGTGCAGATCGACTACGAATCCGGCGAAAAGGTCTACCTGCAGATCGCCCGCATCATCCGCGACCGCATCATCAACGGGGAACTCCCGGTCGGCTCGCAGATCCCGAGCGGAAGCCAGATGCGCAAGGAATGGGGAGTCAACCGCCTCACCGGAGCCCAGGCCGTGGACGAACTGCGCCGGGCCGGCCTCGTCGCCACCCGCCCCGGCGTCGGCACCTTCGTCGCCGCCTCCCCCCGGCAGCAGATCGTCACCCTGCACCCGGGCGACCAGGTGAGCTCGCGGATGCCGACGGAGTCCGAGCGCGAGGATCTCCAGACCGGCTTCCTCACCCCCGTTCTGGTCGTCACCCGGTCCGACGGCACCGTCGAGCCCTACAACGCCGCCGTCACCCGGATGACCGTGTCCTGATACCGGACCCCGCCCAGGGATCAGGCGGTAGCGGAGATCCGTTCGGCCGAACCGGGGTCGCCGGCGCCGGACGTCACGGGAACCTCGACAACCTGCGCCTCGTGGACGTACTTCTTGCCCCGCAGCCAGGACGCGATCGCGGCGATCAGGCAGGCGGCGATCGAGAAGTCGAACGCGATGTCCAGCCCCGCCTGGAACGGCGCCGAGATCAGCGACGGGAAGAAGGAGTGCCCCGTCAGGTAGGCCGCGTGGGCGGCCGGCAGGTGCGCCAGGACCGGGCCGAGCAGCATCTGGATCGGGTTGTAGCCGAGCAGTGCGGCGAACATGACCGCCGTCGGCGGCAGGTGCGAGATCTTGGTCGCGGCGGCCGCGGGGACGCCCTGGGCGGTCAGGCCGCTGTACAGGTGGCCCGGCAGCGAGGACGACAAGCCCAGGATGATCAGCGAGAAGAAGATGCCGATCGACAGCACCATCGCGGAGTTCTGGAACGTGGTGGACATGCCCGAGCCGACGCCGCGGCGGTCCGGCGGGAGGCTGTTCATGATGCCGGCCCGGTTCGGGGAGGCGAACAGGCCCATGCCCACGCCGTTGAGGAACAGGATGACGGCGAACTCCCAGTAGGTGAAGTTCACCGGTATGAGCTGCAGCATCAGGAAGGACAGCGCGGCGATAACCATGCCGCCGGTGGAGAACGGGCGGGCGCCGAAGCGGTCGGACAGGTAGCCGGAGACCGGGCCCGCGAGCAGGAACCCGACGGTCAGCGGCAGCATCGCGATGCCGGCCCACAGCGGGGTGTCCTCGAAGTTGTAGCCGTGCATCGGCAGGTAGATGCCCTGCAGCCAGATGATCAGGATGAACATGAGGCCGCCGCGCCCCAGGGCGGACAGGAGACTGGCCAGGTTCCCCGCGGTGAACGCGCGGATCCGGAACAGCGACAGGCGGAACATCGGATCTTCGACCTTGGTCTCGACGACGCAGAAGACCGCGAGGACGGCGAGGCCGCCGATCAGCAGGCCGAGGACGAGCGGGCTGGTCCAGCCCATCACGTGGCCGCCGTAGGGCTGGATGCCGTAGGTGATGCCGACAAGGACGGCGATGAGGCCGGCGCCGAAGGTGAGGTTGCCCCACCAGTCGAGCCGGGCGGGCTGGCGGACGCCCAGTTCCTTGAGCTTGAGGTAGGACCAGATCGTGCCGGCGACTCCGAAGGGCACGGAGACCAGGAAGACCAGGCGCCAGTCCAGCGGCCCGAGGACGCCGCCGATGACCAGGCCGAGGAAGGATCCGGCGATGCCCGCCACCTGGTTGAGGCCCAGGGCGAGGCCCCGCTGGTGGGTCGGGAACGCGTCGGTGAGGATCGCGCCGGAGTTGGCCATCAGCATGGCGCCGCCGACTCCCTGGAAGATCCTCATCACGACCAGGTACCAGCCCGCCTCGGTCCCGGTCATCCACACGACCGAGAGCAGGATCGAGAAGACCGAGAAGATCGCGAAGCCCATGTTGTACATGCGCACCCGGCCGAACATGTCGCCCAGCCGGCCGAAGCTCACGACCAGGACGCCGGTGACAACCATGAAGCCCATCATCATCCACAGCAGGATGGTGGTGTTACCGGGCTGGAGCGGGTTGATGCCGATGCCCCGGAAGATGTTCGGCAGGGCGATCAGCATGATGCTCTGGTTGATGGTGGCCAGCAGCGAGCCGAGGGTGGTGTTGGACAGGGCGATCCACTTGTAGCGGGGCCCGACGGCCGGGGTGGTGGCCGGTGGCGAAGAGGCGGACGGCACTACGTTCCTCCGATGAGAGGGAAAACCATTAGTTGCTTGATGCAAACTAATCTATCTTGGGGATTATTCCAGGACCAGGCCCGGGCGTCTGGTTTCATGGTCGGCATGAGCCAGCAGCTGACCTACCACCCCGCCCTGTCCCAGCCGACCCTGCTCGCCCCGCCGGTGCTGACCGCCCTGGCGGGCCTGCCCTGGGCTCCCGACGTGCGGGTCGCCGCGATCGATCCGTCGCTGTCGGACACGGCGGAATTCTGCGATGCCTACGGGGTCACCATGGACGAGTCGGCGAACTGCGTGGTCATCGCGGGCAAGCGCAGCGGCGAGGTGTCGTACGCGGCCTGCCTGGTCAGCGCGGCGACCCGGGCCGACGTCAACGGGGTGGTGCGCAAGCACCTGGGGGTCCGGAAGGCGTCGTTCGGCGCGGTCGGCACCGTTACCTCGCTGACGTCGATGGAGTACGGCGGCATCACGCCCATCGGCCTGCCGGAGGACTGGCCGGTCCTGGTCGACGAGCGGGTCGCCAAGGCGCCGTCCGTGATCATCGGCTCGGGCATCCGGGGCTCGAAGCTCCGTCTGACCGGGTCGCTGCTCGCCTCGCTGCCCGCGGCGGAAATCCTTCCCGGCCTCGGAATCTAGAGGCTCCGGCGACCGGGTCTAAGTCACTGCGTTTGAGTCATTCCGTTTGACAGATCATTCATCGAACAGGCATCCTGTCAGTGGTTGATCTGAGACACCTCGTTCGGTGAGGCGTCTTCACGGACACAGGCCACTGATCCCAACCGTCGAGAGACGCTCCGGATCAGGACACCTCTCCCCGGGTCGAAGGGGTGAGGCCAAGTGGCTCCCTGGTTTTCGAGAACCGGGTTACGCCGTGGAGTGCCAAAGCTCTTACGAGAGAGGTGAAGAGCCGCCTTTTTGCGCACCGTGGCATCGTGCCGGGCCGCGCTAGGGCTGTTTGCTCTCGCAGGTGTCGCGTGTGAAGGCGCTCACGAGCGCCGCGGACGAAGGGAGGCGAGATGGACTCTGATAGTCCGGGCCGAAGTCGGGCCCATCATCCCTCGCTCTTCCCGTCAGTTACCGGCACACGCTGACTTTTTCCTCGTTACCCTGACGGCTTTCCGCCGTTTGCCTGCCGCTCTCGTGCGTTCATTGCGGCCCTTATAGGTCACTTTCCGTGACCATACGTGGATTCTGTACGCGTGTGCCCCGTTCCCGCATGACCCTCCACTGCGTGAAAGGGGTGTTCACCCATGGCCACCGTTACCCGTCCGGCTGTCCTCGACGACGCTCACGTCGGCGACATCCAGGGCGCCTTCGGCTCCATCAGCGCCGACGACACCGCCGCCCGCTCGACGCTATCGGGCAAGCTGAAGACGCTGCTCGCCGTCGTCGGCCCCGGCCTGATCGTCATGGTCGGCGACAACGACGCCGGCGCGTTCGCCACGTACGGCCAGGCAGGCCAGGACTACGGCACCCGCCTGCTGTGGACCCTCCTGCTGCTGATCCCGGTGCTCTACGTGAACCAGGAGATGGTGCTCCGGCTCGGCGCGGTCACCGGTGTCGGGCACGCCAAGCTGATCCTGAAGCGGTTCGGCCGGTTCTGGGGCATGTTCGAGCTCGTCGACCTGTTCCTGCTGAACACGCTGACCATCATCACCGAGTTCATCGGCATCACCCTCGCGGCCGGGTACCTCGGCGTCCCCAAGATCATCGCCGTCGTCTTCGCGGCCCTCATCATCGTCGCGACCGCGTTCACCGGCAGCTTCCGCACGTTCGAGCGGATCGCCGTGGCCCTGTGCGCCGGATCGCTGCTGCTCATCCCGCTCTACTTCATGCTCCACCCGTCCGCCGGCCAGATGGCCCGCGGCTTCGCCACCCCGGTCCTGCCCGGCGGGAGCGGCGGCATGGCAGGAGTGATGCTGCTGGTCATCGGCATCGTCGGCACGACGATCGCGCCGTGGCAGCTGTTCTTCCAGCAGTCCTACGTCATCGACAAGCGGATCACTCCCCGGTTCATCTCCTACGAGAAGGCCGACCTGTGGATCGGCATCGCGATCGTCGTGGCCGGCGCCGCCGCCGTCATCGGCACGGCCGCCGCAGCGGCCGGGCACACCGGCGCGGCCGGGCACTTCACCGACGTGGCCGGCCTGGCCCACGCGATCGCCGCCCACGCCGGAAAGGTCGCGGGCGTGCTGTTCGCCATCGCCCTGCTCGACGCCTCCATCATCGGGGCGTTCGCCGTGTCGCTGTCGTCCTCGTACGCGATCGGCGACATGCTCGGCATGAAGCACTCGCTGCACCGCGGGGCTGGATCGGCCAAGGGCTTCTACGCCCTGTACACCGCGCTGATCGTGGTCTCCGCCTCGGTCGTGCTCATCCCCGGTGCCCCGCTCGGGCTGATCACCGAGGGCGTCCAGGTCCTGGCCGGGGTACTGCTGCCCAGCGCCACCGTGTTCCTGCTGCTGCTGTGCAACGACCGGGCCGTGCTCGGGCCGTGGGTGAACCGCCGCGGGACCAACATCTTCGCCACCGCGGTGGTCACGGCGCTGATCACGCTGTCGATCGTGCTCACCGCGTCGGTGGTGTACCCCTCGATCACCGCCGGGCAGATCATCGCGATCATCGCGGCGTGCGTGGCACTCGCGGCGCTGGCCGGGGTCGCGATGCTCGCCGTCCGGTGGGCCGGGCACCGGCGCCGGATCGCCGGGCACGACGACACCGCCGCCACGCCGGAGGCCCTGGCCGAGACCCTCGCCGAGGACGCGGCCGAGGTCGCCGACAAGATGACCTGGCGTATGCCGCCGCTGGACGAACTGCCCGCCCCGGTCATCACCGGTGCCCGCCGCCTGGGCCTGATCGGCCTGCGCGGCTACCTGGCGATCGCGCTGGTCATGGTCGTGGTCAAGGTCGTGGAAACGGCGATAGCCCACTGAGGTTCAGGTGCCGGGCGCGGGCATGGATCACCCGGTGGGCGCTGCCGACCAGCGGATGAGGGGCGGCCTGACGGCGGCGCCCAGCGGGTGCCCGTTGGCGTCGGTGAGTTCCAGGCGCGCGACAAGCGATCCGTACCGGCAGGCCGCGTCGAGGGTGGCGGGGTCGATGACGTCCAGCATGAGCTTGGCCCGGCGGAACATGGTGAACGCGCCGTCGTCGTTGACGGTCCCCCAAGACAGGTAGATGAACCGGGCGTCGGGACGGCCCTGAACGTACGGGCCTTTGATGTCGAAACCGCCCCCAGCGGGGCTGGCGGTGACCGCGAAGTCCCAGCGGGCGGAGGGCGCGTCGCCCGGGGTCAGGCCGAGCAGTTCGTCACGCCGGCCTTTCCGCTGCACGCCGACGTGGACGTTACTGGCGCCAGGAAAATTGCCGCCAGGGCCGATGTCCCGGCCGGGAAGCGCAGAGCCGGCGATAGTGACCTGGATGCGAACCGGGCCCTGATCCGGCGGGCGGGGGATGCGGCGCCCGGTCAGTGGGCGCAAGATGGCCTCGGCCTCGTCACGGGCCGCGCTGCCGGAGTCGCCGTTGCCGGGCTGCTGGCACCATTCCAGCGGAGTGCGGTGGTCCAGGGGGTCGCGCAGGTCCGGGTCGGCCCCGTGGGCGAGCAGCCGCCGGATGCTGGCAGGCCGGCCGTTTCGCGCGGCGAGATGCAGCGGCAGCCGTCCCCATTCCGCGTCCGGCTCGTTGACCGGGGTGCCGACGGCGATGAGCTGGTCGATAGCCTCCAACCGCTGGTGGTCGGCGGCCATCGCTAGCGCCCGGAGCCGGCTCTGGACGGTGGAGCGGCCCAGCGGCCAGCCAGTGATGTCCCCGGCCGCGGCGGCCATCTCCAGGCTGTCGATCCGGGCGCCCGCGGCCGCCAGGACGTCGACGACCCCGGTCATGCCGAACACCGCCGCGTGCGTCAGGGCGCTGCCGCCGGGTACGCCGCCGGAGTCGGTCGCGGACACTGCCTCGATGTCGGCCCCCGCGTCGAGGAGCACCCGGGCGACATCGGCATCACCGTAGCTGGCGGCGGTGATCAGCGGCGTTTCCCGGCGACCGGGATATCCGTTGACCGGTGCTCCTGCGTCGGTCAGCGCCCTGGCGATCGCACCCGTGCCGGGCAGCTCGGCCGGCAGGCCGAGTCGGCCGTGATCGAACCGCATCATCGTGATGTAGGCGAGCGGGTCCTCCGATGCGCGGTCGGCCCAGTGCTGCAGGTTCTCGGTGGCCAGGTCAGGGTGTTCGGCCAGCAGCCTGGTCAGCCGGGGCAGGTCCCGGCTGTTGAGAATGTCGCGGCGCTCGACTTCCAGCTTCAGCTTCGCCCAGGAGGCGAACCCGTACTCACGAGCGATCGCGAGCTGAGCGGCGGACAGCATGACCTGGTCGGAGACCGCGCTGATTCGGGCGATCGCGTCAAGGTAGCCGTGCTGGGCGGCGTGCAGCAGATCCTTGGCCTGGTGGCGGAGCTGATCCAGGTCAGGACGTGCGGGCAGGTCAGGCATGATGTCTCCCTCGTCACCCCGTGGTCCGCGGCGGGGCCGGAAGAGATCGTCATCGGCTCGGCCTGCTCATCGATGGCGGAGGTGGACTCTGTCCTGCCCGCGGACCCGGCGGCGCCCTCCCGCGCCAGGCACAGAGTGTACCTGAGCACAGGTGAGGTACCTCAGAAGCCGGGCGAGGGCGTTACGCTGCTGGGGATCGTTTTAGCAGAAGGGAACCGGTGGTGGCTGACAATCGAGGTCCGCTCGACGGCGTGCGGGTAGTGGAACTGGCGGGAATCGGGCCGGGCCCGTTCACCGGAATGCTCCTGGCCGACCTGGGCGCCGACGTCGTCCAGGTCGAGCGGCCCGGCGGCGCCGCCGCGGCGCTGGGGACGGTCGGCCAGGTGGTCAACCGGGGCAAGCGCAGCGTCGTGGTGGACCTCAAGGACCCGCGCGGCGCCGACGTCGTGAAGCGGCTGGCACAGCGGGCCGACGTGTTCCTCGAGGGCAACCGGCCCGGCGTGACCGAGCGCCTCGGCGTCGGCCCGGCCGACCTGCTGGCCGTCAACCCGAAACTGGTCTACGGCCGGATGACCGGGTGGGGCCAGGAGGGCCCGCTCGCCTCGGCCTCCGGGCACGACATCGGCTACATCGGCATCACCGGCGCCCTGCACGCCATCGGCCCCGCCGACGCGCCGTCCATCCCCGTGAACTACCTGGGCGACTACGGCGGCGGGTCGATGTTCCTCGCCCTTGGCGTGGTGTCGGCCCTGGTCTCGGCCCGGTCCACCGGCCAGGGCCAGGTCGTGGACGCGGCCATCGTGGACGGCGCGGCAACCCTGCAGGCCGCCACCTGGGGCTACATGGCCGCCGGGTCCTGGCAGGACCAGCGCGGGAGCAACCTCCTGGACGGCGGCACCCCGTTCTACAGTGTCTACGAAACCTCCGACGGACGGCACATGGCGGTCGGCGCGCTGGAGGCGAAGTTCTACGCGCAGCTCATCGAGCTGCTGTTCGCCCCCGAGGGCGTGCCTTCTGACCTGCCCGGCCAGTACGAGATCGACCGCTGGGGCGACCTGCGGGCCGCCCTGGCCAGCCGGTTCGCGACCCGGACCCAGGCCGACTGGACGAAGGTCTTCGAGGGCACCGATGCCTGCGTGGCCCCGGTGCTCCCGATGAAGGAAGCGGTGACCCACCCGCACCTGGCCGCCCGCGGCACGTTCGTGGAAGTGGACGGCGTGACACAGCCCGCTCCCGCGCCCCGCTTCGGCCCGGCCTCGGGCGCCCCGTCCGCCCTGCCGACGAAATCGATCCCGGCGATGGGAGCTCACACCCGCGAGATCCTGGAAGAACTCGGCGTCGACGACGTCGAGGGCCTCCTGTCCTCCGGCGCCGTCATCCAGGCCGGGTAACGCGCGCTGACACTGCGGCCGCGGCGGCTGCGGTGTCGCGGCGGCTGCGGCGCTGCGCCACCACCACCCCGGCGCTTATGTTCGCGGATTCTGCTGCTCTGGCGACAGGATCCGCGAACATAGCGGTCGGGGTCAGTCGAGACAGAATTCGTTGCCCTCGATGTCCTGCATCACCAGGCACGACTCGTTGACTCCGTCCGCGCGCAGGAGCTGCACCCGGGTCGCGCCGAGCGCGGCCAGCCGCCCGCCTTCGGCCTCGAGCACGGCCACGCGTTCGTCGCCTACCAGCCCGGTGCCGGCCCGCACGTCCAGATGCACCCGGTTCTTCACCACTTTGGATTCCGGGACCCGCTGGAAGAAGAGTCGCGGCCCCGCGCCGGCGGGGTCGACGCACGCGAACGCCGAGCCCTGCTGCTCGGGCGGCAGCGTCCGGTCGAAGTCCTCCCACGAGGCAAATCCCGCCGGGGGCGGCGGCACGACGTATCCCAGCACCTCGCACCAGAATCGGGCGACCCGCTCCGGCTCCGTGCAGTCGAAGGTGACCTGAACCTGCCTAACCGACGCCATGGGCCAACGATAGAGCCGTGCGTCCGTTGCCGCATTCCTATTTCTTGGCGGAGATAGGATCCTGGCCAGGAAGATCAGTCGTAGCCGGTAACAATGTTGCCCTGACCTCGGCCGTGGTTGGAGGCCGGGACCAGCCGCACGACGGTAGATCTCCCCCTCCCGTACCTCGCTCCGGGCTTTGGTCTTGAAAGTTAAAGCGCTGTTGTTCTGGCCGTTCCGGCCGTGTGGACCAGCCCGGTCTCCGGGCCGCGCTGTCCAGCGGGACTACGGTCACCTGACCGCGACTGCGCTCGCTCAGCCGGAGCATGGCCCCGCACCACAGCGCGCCAAGACCGTCGGCCGGGGTCCGGGGGTATCCCCCGGGGCCGCGAAGCGGCCGCGCTCCCCGCACGGAGCACGGCCGGCGTCGGCGGTGATGCGAATGTCCCCGGTGACGGGCCTGTTACCCCAGGGGGCGGCGAGGCGGCGGACTGTCGGCGGGCTCGTCCGAGACGGCGCCGCCCACCGGGCTCGGGAAGTCCCGGGCGCGGAGTCGTTCTCCCGCTGCTTCCCGGTATCCGGTTCGTTTCCCGGTATCCGCTTCGGCCGCTGATGGCCGCTCCGCGGCCACGGGGGGGACGTCCCCCCGCGCCCCCGGGCCGACGGTCTTGGCGCGCTGTGGTGCGGGGCCATGCTCGGGCCAGGGTCCGCTGCCGCGGTCAGGTGACCGTAGTCCCGCTGGAGGGCACAGCCCGGAGACCGGGCTGGTCCACACGGCCGCAACGGCCAGAACAACGACGATTGAATTTCAAAGAGCAAAGACAACCGGGGACATCACCGATGCGCCCCGAATCGCAGGACGAACGGACCGCGGGCCCCTGGGGCCGAACCGGGATTGGCTCCGCCCCGGCCGGCCGCGCCGCAGCCTCTCACGACCCTGGTTGAAGCAGTACACGGTCCAGGCGATCCCGGAGCAGGAAGAGTTCGGTCTCCAAGGGCCCAGGGATCTCGATCGGGCCCTCCGCCGCTTCCAGCAGCACCGTCACCGCCAGCCGCAGCTTCTCCAGGTAGATGCGCTCGTGGTCGTCAGGCATGACGTGCTCCTCTCAGGAGTGCGCGGATGGTCTTGCCGCCGTCCGGTCGGACCCTGCAGTCCCATCGGGCCGCGAGGGCGTCCACGATGATCAGGCCCCGGCCGTGCTCGCCGGTTTCTCCCGCGTCCTCCGGCCTCGGCGTACCGGCGGCGGAGTCCCGGACGACGATGAGGATGGTCCGCAGTCCGGCCAGCAAGGTGAGCCGGACTGGCGCGTCCAGGCGCTCACGCTGGTGAGCCTCGATCGCGTTCGTCATCAGCTCGCTGACGACTTGGGTGGCGGCTTCCGCTAGTTCCTCCAGGTCCCAGGCGGCGAGAACGACCCGGGTGTGCAATCGCGCCAGGGCCACCGCGCCGGGGCAGGCCCCGAACTCCGCCGAGTCGCTGCGATAGCGGCCCGGCGTCTGCGGGTCAGGTGGCCGTCTGTCCGTGGTTATTGTCATGGGCGTGCCTTCTCCCCGTTCGATGGAACTAGTCGGCTACCATCGATACTTCCGAACTGACCACGCACCGCGCTCGACCATGGAAACCTAGTAACCATGAGTGGCATAAACGGCAATCCGGCCACGCATTTCGGCCGTCAGATGCACAAGGAACGCCGGGCCCGGGGATGGACGCTGCAGGACCTGGCCCGCGAGACCGGAATCAACGTGGGGCACCTGTCCCGCATCGAGACCGGCAGGCGCCCGCCCACCGAGCGCATCGCCCTCGCCTGCGACGCCGCGTTCCCGAACCGGAACGGCTGGTTCCTGGAGTACTACGAGGAACTGCGCGGCTGGTCCGAGGTCCCGGCCGCCTTCCGCGACTGGTCAGAGTACGAAGACGGAGCCACCACGCTCCGGGTCTGGCAGCCGTCGATCCTGGACGGGCTCCTCCAGACCGAGGATTACACCCAGGCGCTCCTCGTCACGCTTCCAGGAAGCACACCTCAGACGATCAACGTCCGCCTCGCCTCACGCATGGAGCGTCAGCGTCGCATCCTGTGCCGCGACGAGCCTCCCCATGTCCTCTTCATCGTCGATGAGCCGGCCCTGTACCGGCGCGTGGGCTCAGCCGGGATCATGGCCAGACAACTGGCGCACCTCTTGGAAGTCGCCGCTCTCCCCCATGTGACCCTGCAGGTAATGCCCGCCATGGAGCATTGCCTCAACGCGTCGGGACTGGTGATCGCGGACGAGCGCGCTACCTACGCCGAGAACGTCGCAAGCGGCTTCGTCTACACCGATGAGC
The DNA here is from genome assembly GCA_009784565.1 of Streptosporangiales bacterium. GTDB lineage: Bacteria > Actinomycetota > Actinomycetes > Streptosporangiales > Streptosporangiaceae > Trebonia. Next base: position 18,560 of record WRBL01000088.1, read on the forward strand.
AGACAGTGTCCACCTTCTCCCTACGGCTCGATACGCTGCGCGGAGAGTGCTACCGGGTGTCGGAAAGCACGACGCTCCTGGAGAGGATGCAAGAACGATGGGCAACTGGCGTAAGTCCACTTTCAGTGATGCCAACGGAGGCCAGTGCGTAGAGACGGCGGACGGCCCCGGCGCGGTGCTGCTCCGCGACACCAAGGACGGCGGCCGCGGCCCGGTGCTGGCGGTCTCCCCCGCCGCCTGGCTCCGCTTGACGACCGCGCTGCGGTAGCTGTCACTGCCGCCGGAAGCCGGAATCTAACTTCTTGGGGCGCGAGATGACTGCATCAAACGCCCGAATCGGGCCTGTGAGCGAACATCTTGCGCCCCAAGCTCCAGGGGCCGCGTGGCCGGGCAGGAGGAACTCCGCCAGCAGCCCGGCGAACTCGGGTGCCCTGAACGCGCTGCCGTGGTCTCCGGGGACGCGGGCGAAACGCGCGGCGGGCAGCAGCGCGGCCAGTTCGTCGGCGTCGGAACGCTCGTCCTGGTCTCCGATCACGACGAGCATCGTGGTCGTGATCCGGCGCAGTTCGTCCTCGGACGTGGGGACAAGCGAGTCCAGCACGCCCAGCAGCGCCCGGGAGGCGACGCCGAGCTGCGCGATCCAGTGCGCGATGCGGGCGTCGGGCGACCCGGGAGGCAGTTCGTCTCCGTCGGCAAGCGCGGTGAGCGCGCGGCGGGTCACGCCGCCGCCCTGCGGGCCGCTGACCTTTTCCAGCCCCTGTCCGGCCACGACGGCGCGACCGGGCTTGGCGCCTCGCGCGAGCAGGCGGACCGCGATCCGGCCGCCGAGCGAGTAGCCTCCGAGGTCGTACTCGCCCGCGCGGAGTCCGAGATGCTCGATGAGGGCGAGTCCGTCGTCGGCGAGCACGTCCGGCGGGTACGCGCTCGGGTCAGTCGGTGCCG